>CAYJPT010000001.1:0-70599 GCA_964372165.1 uncultured Desulfovibrionaceae bacterium
TTTGCCTCGAACTCGCTCCGGAATTTAACAGTGCAATAAAATTGCACTTATTCCTACGCAGTGCTTGTCTGCTATCTCAGCCAACGGTAGTAATTTCATCTGAAATTACTATACAAAAACTATGTTATGACATTTGATTTTTAAGCCACTGCTTAATATGTGGCGTTGGTGCAAAAATTCCACGTAAATTTCCGTATTCTAAGTTAAAATCTTCCCGTAAATCTTTTGGTAATGGCATAGTCATAACATCTACGGCTGCTTCGGAATTGCGTCTAACTAAGCGGATAACTGGATCTTTGTCCCATGTATCCACCACAAAATAGGTGGAGTAATCCTCTTTTGAGCGCACCGGCGGATACTCTGAATGCCAATCATTGTTACCCCACTCCAAATACATGGTAACAGCATGTTCAGGGGTAAGATTCCAGTCAATATCATAATTAATACTTTGTAGGCTGTTCATAAATATCTCCTTGTCTTGTCTTAATAGTAATCATTCTTTATTATAATTGCAAGTCTTTTACTAGGAAATTTTATTTTTTTTCAATTCAATTAATACATAGTTATGGAACAAAGTAGAGTTCATTTTTGATCTTGCTATAACATACTGCAATTACACTTTAATTATATCATACAAAACACGCCAGACTGTAATAAAACTATCGCATAATTTTTAACTTAATGTAAAAAAAATTTAAAACCAAAAATGCCAGAAAAGCGTGCTATACACTTCTCTAGCATTTTTATTTTATATTAAGCCATGTTAATTTAAATACTTTTTATTCCTAATATCTTAATAAACTAGTTGATTACAAATGCCTTTGTTATAATAACTGGTTCTTTAGGTACACCTTCATGCATGCCACGATTATCTGTAGGTACAGCCTTAATTTTATCAATTACAGCTTCACCCTTAATCACTTTACCAAATACAGCATAACCATAACCTTGAGTTGTAGGCGCTGAATAATTTAAGAAATTATTGTTATTTACGTTAATAAAAAATTGTGCAGTAGCAGAATTTGGGTTACTGGTACGGGCCATAGCAATGGTATATTTGTCATTATTTAGACCGTTACTGGCTTCATTTATAATTGGTTTTTCAGTAGGTTTTTCTTTCATATCTGGTGTCATTCCACCACCTTGAATCATGAAATCACCAATTACTCTGTGGAAAATTGTTCCATCATAATGACCGCTTTTCACATAATTAATAAAGTTTGCTACAGTGACAGGAGCCTTTGCGGCATCCAAACGCACAACAAAACTACCTAGAGTAGTATCAAATTGAACTGCTGGGCTTGGTGTAGTTGCAGCAAAACTTTGTGTACTTGCTAAAAAAACAACACAGGCTACAATAGCCATCATAAAACGTTTAGTAAATGACATAAAAAACTCTCTCGTTAAAGGTTATAGATATCCATTTTTAACAAAGGCAATTATATTTCTTTTGTGCATCAGCTATTAACAATAATAGTATGCAATTTTTAACTGGTTTTAATTATTCTGACCACTCCTCAGGTGCTGGCACACTTGGCAAAGGAAGGTTGGCAGACATTTGCTGAGTATTTACTATGAAATTAAGTCTAAAAGACCATATACTACCTTCACGCTTGCGCACAAAATGAGAGGTTTTATAACGCAATTCTTTTTTCACCACACTCATAGGACCAAAAAAATTTCGCATAGTGCTAATGTCAGAAGCTTTCCAGCGAAAAGCTCCAACACTCATTAATTGCTCCATAACTCTTAAAAATTGTTGTCCACCTTCATTATTTTGTCCGGTGTCAGTGAAGGTTACCTCAGCTCCCGTAACCACAAGTTTATTCACATATATTGTGAGTAATACACTATGCCCATAGTCAACTACATAGCCTTGCTCACTTTTACGCGCATTGGTAAGACTTACAAATTTTGTTTCATACTTGCCCCAGAATCTTTGAAAAGATTCCCATAAAAATTGCGGAGGCTGCTGAATAGACTCTTGATTTTGACAAGCCATTAAACAAATACATATCATGAATGAGGAGAAAAACAATAATCTTTTTTTCACACTATCATCCCTTTGCTGTAGCATTTTCCCAAGGCGGAGGTGGGCGCCATACCCACAATAAAGCAAGCAGTGGAACAACACCTATAATTTCTGCTATCAAACGCCCGACTATAGGCAGTAATATCCACCACAAACTAAAAGCCAAGGCTGGCACACAGATAACAATTACCCACTGCAAGATACTTAGTGGTTTAGCCTTATATTGAAAATATGATACCGTGCAAATGGCTACCCAAACCTTGGTTAAAGTTATAGCCAGTGCTGCCCCTTCTAAAGGCATCTTTTGTGTTAAATAAGTACACAATAAAATATTTATCCCCAAACCACTGGCATAAAATACTAAAAGCAATTTGTGTTTACGCATGCTTATCATTGCATACGCTGCAAGATTGTGCAAAAAAGCAGTTGCAATGCAGGGTGCTAAAATCCGCTGTGCGGTAACCGCAACATCATAATTTGCACCATAAATAAAGGTCAAAATACGATCACTTTCCACACATATAACATAAATCAAAGGCATACAAGCAGCCCACAAACTACGTGCAGTTTGCCCTGTTAATTTTTGAAATGCTAGTTTATCTGTATCCCATAATTTAGCCATAACCGGAAAAACAACTTTTGCCAAAAGCGCACTTGATACCAATACAGAAAGACCGTCAACAACCTCCCAAGCAACGCTATACGCACCAACTGCGGCATCTCCACCATATTTTTTTAGAAAAAATACATTTAACTTATTATAAAGAATAGCGCATGCGGCAATGCATGTAAAAACAATCCCTTGCTTCCATTTATTTGCTATTTGCCTCAAGTCAACAAGGCGTATTCCTATAAGTGGATTACGCCCCAGTGCCTTTAGAGAAATAGAAACAAGAAGTAATGATTCAAGTGGTTTATATAGAGCAATATAGATGGGAGGTGCATCAAAAAGCACTAAGGCTATACCAACACCGATACCAATAAGACTTGCAGGAACACGAATACGCATCTCTACATCTTGGCGCCCTCGTGCTTGGCACAAAGCAAAAAACGAATCGCTAAG
Source organism: uncultured Desulfovibrionaceae bacterium (assembly GCA_964372165.1). GTDB lineage: Bacteria > Desulfobacterota > Desulfovibrionia > Desulfovibrionales > Desulfovibrionaceae > CAYJAD01. Next base: position 3,096 of record CAYJPT010000001.1, read on the forward strand.
AGCATCAATACCAAGCCCTGCAGCAATCGACATAACTATAATGCGTAATTCTAAACTATAGCCTTGCCAAACAGTAAAAAACCACGTGCCTACTAAAGCTAAGCAAAGCAGCACAATTTTTAGCCATGTAATGGCTCCCAGCAATTGAAGCGGACGGTTTTCACGCCTAGCAAATGTTGAGATTAAAAAGTCATTAAGCCCAACATCAGCAATAAGGCGTACAATATACCCAAATGATAGAGCAAGCATAATCTGGCCAAGGACATCAGAGCTATGACGCGCTAGAATAATAGTGAACAATGTCCACGTAACATCACGAGTCCACTGCGCACCTAGCACATATCCAAGCCGCTGTGGAATGCTTCTTAACTTGGCCATGTAACCTGTATCAATTTAAGATGCGTTTGGTTGTGCGCTTGGCTGTACAATCGGCTGCGCGTTCGATTCTCCCTGAGGATTTTGATTATCATCACTTGGAGCTTGCGCAGGCTCAGCCTTCGCATCATCTTTATTTTCTTGTTTATTAGCATTTTTTACATTACGAGACATTGCCACTAAAACCTTAAAACCAGGCCTTAATTCAAAATCTGGATTAGGAATAGTAAATTCTATTGTAAAATATGATGGTGCACCAATTTCTATGTTATTACTAGTCCAAGAAATATTGCTAACAGTAGCATCAATAACCTTATCATTTAAAGAAGGAATAGTAGCTTGGCCTATGTCACCAACCTTTATATCTTCCATATCGCCTTCATATACAAGGACATTAATTAGCATTGGATTCAAAGTTCCGATGGTAATGGGCTTTGCACCCTCTGCTAATTCTTTATTGGGAAACAATCCTGACGCTAGAGAAAGCACTCTACCATCCATAGGGGCTTTAAGTACTAAACTTTTAGGAAGGTCCATACCTTCTTTAATGGTTACTCCAAAGTATTCACTCAATTCTTCAAGTCTTTGCTTAAAGTTTTTTTCTCTTTTTGCTACCGCACGTTTAAGTAATTTAATACGTTGCCTTATGGAGTCAACATCTCCAGCTAAACGATCGGAAAGTTGATCTGGTCCAAGCCCACTTGATGACAATTTACGCGCCGTATTCCTATTATTAGTAAGTTCTACTAATTGCCTTTCCGTGGACAAAATATTAGCTCGGTCTTCTTCAGTATTAGCTCCAGTGGTTACTTCTTGTTGCAAGTTTCGTCTGGCATCATCTGTAAGTGTGTATTTCATCAAAACTTGATCTTTCATAACACTTTGGCCAGGCTTAACTAAAACTTCTTCAACCACGGCTTCAAAAGGTAATGCAGTAGCACGTGTTACTTGGCTAACAACTTTGCCACTAAGTGAGGTAGTTACTGTGGCAGCATCTGCACTTTGCAGGCTTGTAAAAAATGAACAAAAAACACATATCAGTGCTATGTTTTTTATTTTGTTAATAATCATGCTAAAACTCCTCTGATGCTGGCAAACCTAAGAAACGTTCACTTAGCAGGCCAGCAACATCCATCCACTTAATTCTTGCCATATCATAATCTAGCTCTACCATAATTAAACTAATACGTGCAGCAATAAGGTCTGCTTGTGCACTAGCTAACTCAGGGTACACTACAACGCCGTCATTAAAGCTAATTTCTTTTTCTTTTAACAGCATTTCTGAAACTTTTAAGTTATTTTGGGCTATTTTAAGGCTATTTTCAGCCAATTTTACCATCTGTTGCCCCTCTATCCATTCATGCGAAAACTCTGTACGAGCCTGAGCTTGCTCTTGAAATGCCTGAGCTTTTTCCATGCGTGCGGTCTGTACACCGCGATAACGCCTACCCCAATCTATAAGAGGAAATTGCAAATTCAAGTGTACAAATGTATCTTCTTGTCCATCAACAGGCTGATACTGTCCAGCAGGTGGATTATTATCAACACGGATAGCTATATCTGGAATGTACTCTGCCCACGCTAACATTATGCCAAGATCCATCAAAGCAATTTGTCCGCGCAGTAAAAGTGCGTCTTCACTGCGATTCCAGTGTTCTTCCCAATGTAATTGTTCTCCGTCAAAACCTTGAAGAATATTTTTTGCATCGGTAGTATCAACATTAAATTTATGCTCTAACTCCACACCAACTATACTCTTCAACTTAGTGCGCAGCATTAAATCTTCAATCTTATTACGCTCAAGTTCGAGTTGTCTTTCACGCTCTTGTTGTATTGCTATGTTAAGAGATGCACCTTGTTTGCCCTCCACAGCTTCTAATTGCTGCCAATATTCGATTAATTTTTTGGCTATAGGCAAAAGTTGCTCTTGTAATGCAATAGTTTTTCTTTTTGCCTCAAGCTGCTGATACATACCAGCAATATTTAAAATAGCTTCAGCAATCGCTTTGCGATGTGTGGACAAAGCAATATCAATCATCATAGCTTTTGATTTGTGATTAAAATATGTTGAGACAGGATTTGGGAAACTCATATTAAAAGCTACCCGCATCTTTGTTTTAGCATAGTCTGCCGGCAAGTCTTCAAGTCCAGTATTTAGAGCTGTAATATTATTTGAAATGTCTAAAGATATAGTTGGCTCTGGTAAATATTGCCAAACTGCATCAACAAGCTTGAGCTTACTCATCTCAATAGATACGGCTGAGTTAGCTAGTAATGGAGATTGCTGTATTGCCAAATACACGCTATCATCAAAGGAAAATGCTTTGTCAGAATTATATAGGTTTGGCATTGAAGCTTCTAGCTTTGCTTTATGCTCAACAGGCACTCCTGGAGCAGACTCAAGCCAGTGTCGTGCTGGCAATTCAGGCGCACTCATACCAGCTTTTTGTGATGCGCAACCTCCAAGGAAAGCTATCATCATAAATAAACATATGATATTTTTTGAAAGATATAACCTCTGCCCCACAAACCAACCACTAAATTTAAACATTTTTTTACCTCATGACACAACAGAAAGCATACGTAAACCTTGCAATACGAGCAAAACCTTACCATTTACCTCAACTATTTGCGCATTAATTAATTTTTCCAAGCCTGAACCTTGTAATTGCCAATCTATATGAGCAATGTCATAATTTTGCATAGCAGACACGTGGCTAAAATGTAAGATATCAACTATTTGGTAATTTTCGTATGTTGGCAAAGCCAACTTTTGTATCAACCCAATGCTTGCGATTTGCAAGTTATAGTACAAATCATGCTGTTCTGCAATGTTTTTTATTGAAAATATATGCTCATGAATATTTTTTTTATCTAATAATTCCTGCCTATTATCTCCCCATAAAGGAATTATACTTTCCTCTTCATTACTTAGGTAAATTTTTCCTTTAGCGTAGCATTGTTTCTCTTGTAAACGCCGTCCATTTTCAGAAATTGCATAAATCTCAAGCGATGATTGGCATGGCAAAACCAAACCTTGGCCTGCATTTGTCCATTGCTCAGCTTCTATTATCGCTTCACCCTCGCGCGTGATACCATCTGGACATTTAAATGCACTTTCAAAATGTAAATCACTAGCTCCACTACATTGCAACCAAGTAAAACCCATACGTGCTGCACTATATAATGTATCTAACATAAAAAGAGGTGACACTTCGGGGGCAGATGTTTTTTGACTAGCCAAAAAACCATCTGCATAAACAGAAAAATTACGACGTGCAATAAAATTTGTCTGGCTATCTAACTTCATTTGCTTAGGGTATAAATGTGGAAAGTTATGCATATCTTCAGCAAGACCAGCTTTTGCCACTGCTGTGGGGCTTGCATCTGGCATAAGGGTTGGCACTTGCGGAAATGATTTATGCCAAATAACATTGTTCTCAGTACCACATAAAAGCTCACGAGCAAAAAGCATTGGCAATACATCATAATCAAGTAAACCTACGCCCAGCGCAGTAAATACACTTTGTAAACCCTCATTAGATAGCATACCCACATTACCATTTACAGGTGCTAACCATAGGCAACGCCAAAACAAATCATGCTTTGTACAAAACTGCTCCAATAAGGCAGCCATAGCTCGATTAGCTGCAGCATAATTAGCTTGTCCTATATTACCACACCAGGCAGCAAGCGATGATATACCCACAGCATAGCGCAAACCATACTTAACCGATTCTTGCAAAAGGTTTTCTAAGCCATCATATTTAACGGCCATTACCTGCGATATTTGCCTTGTGCTCAATTCACTCAACGGTACATCTTCATTTATACCAGCTCCATGTATTAAGCCATGTATTTCACCCCAAGTTTCAAAAATGCTTGCCAGCGTTGTTTGTACTTGTTTTTTATCACTCACATCACAGGCGTAATAAACACATTTTGCCCCAAAACCTGCCAGTTTTTCTATAACTTGTTGAGAAGGCGCAGCACTACGCCCTAATAGCAACAAGGTGCATTCAAGCATGGCTAAGCCCTCTAAAGCCTTTGGAGTAATGCCACGCCCTCCACCTGAAACTATAATTACTTGCCCTTTGCTAATGGGTAAGCCAAATCTACCAGCAGCCCAAGGTTTTTGCTTTAAGCGAAGCGATCCCATGTAGCTTGAGTTTAAACATGAGTACAAAGGAAATTCACTATGCGTGCATAATATTTTTTGCATAAAGCCTTGCATTGCGCCATTACTTAAACCTTGCTTAGTGTGTATGGCTCTAAAATGACGCTGTGGATATTCCTGCGCTGCCGTCAAGAGTAATGCATTTAAGCTTGCAAAAAGATTTGAACCAAGTAGCGATGTTGTCAATTCTTCATGTACTATACACATTTGCCCTTTTTCACTACGCAAAAATGCCTGTACAAGACTCATGTATTCTATAATAGGTGAAGAATCTTTATAGGATAAAATTTCATCTAGATATGGCAAAGCTATGACAATCAGACCTGGTTTCAAGTCTTGCTCAAGCGTTGCTTGTGCGTGAAGTATATCCTCAACCCTTAATACTTGCTCACTGCCAAAGGTTTGCGTCAAAAATTCATACCATTGTTGAGCATAGTCATTTTTCCCAACTATCACAGCCGGTAAAAATTCTTTTTTATCACTAAGCAATTGTGCATTCCACTCCTCACCTGGCATTACAAAAGGGCATTTTTCAATAACACTACGTACAATGGGATGAGTGGTAATAGGCTTTTCTATGGTAGGTTGTTCATCACTTGTTGAATCTATATTTAATGAACGCGCATTAGCCACAACCTTTGCTAAATCTGCAATAGTGGCAACATCTATAAAATCCTCAAAGTTGACCTTAACATTAAATGTCTTTTCAATTTCATTAATAACTACAGGAAAACGACTTGAACGCATAGCAAGGTCATAACGCAAATCCATGTGTGCAGACAATTGGTGCGACTCAAAACCTGTTACTCGTACCAAAAGCGGTATAATGTCTTCTACATAATTGGCAGTGTTTTCAGTTTTTGTTTCAAGACATTTTGCGTCGCTTTGATCTTTTGCAATTTTTTTTCGCTTTGGTACAAAATTATCCGGAACAACATAAGTACTTGGGCCTTTAATATGCCCAAGAGAATAAAGCTCAGCCACAGCCCTGCGCATGGCTTCAACTTCTTTACCTTTACGTCCAACGGAAATACGATGCGCTGTAGGTTGTATTTCTGAAATAAGCCGACTTAAAGTTGCAGTTGGACCAAGCTCCACAAAATGGCGAACAGAATAATCATTATATACTCTATTAACACAATCCACCCAGCGTACCGGGCTTTCATCAAGGTCAGCTATATATTCGCATATACTTTCTTTATCGTTTGGATATAAATCTGCAGTAACATTGCTTAACACTGGTGTATGTCCAGCTTGAATAGTAAATTCCATCAAACTATCAATGGATATTTTGCGAATAGTACGCAAACCAGGATGATGGAAAGCCATACTAATATTAAGCAGGCCTACCATAATTTTTTGCTCTTTTAATTTAGCGCAGGCTTTTTCTAAATCGCTTCGTGTTCCACTTAAAATGTACTGCGTAGGGCTATTATAACTTGAAACATAAAAATTTGGAAAATCCTCTAAAACCTGCTTGATTACATCATAAGGAGCATGAACAGCCATCATACCACTATCGTGATTACCCTCTTGCTCCATATCATCTATAATTTTTGAATGCTTATTGATGATACCCCACGCATCTTCAGGCGAATATACTCCCGCTAGGCATAAGGCAATAAGCTCTCCTAAACTATGCCCAACAACAATATCCGCTTTATATCCTAGTGTCTCAAGGTAGTATGCTTGGGCATATGAAACGAAAAAAATATACGGAGCTTGCCAGCGTGTGCGCATAAGCTTTTTTTTATCGGTTTCATCAAGTAAGGCTAAAATATCCCAATCTGAAACAGCAGCAATGCGCTCCATGGCTGCTCTAACAGCAGGAATATTATCATAAAGTTCACGCCCCATATGAGCAAAAACGCTGCCTTGCCCTCCGGTAATAGTAGCAATTCTAGGCTTATCTTGCTTTTTTTCCAGCCATATACCCTGCTTGCGCAAATCCTTTAAAGTAGCATTATCTGGATTTTTTCCAATGTTAGTTATATAATTACGCCATGATGGTGTTATAGAGCCAATTCGCCATAATTCACCTGCATGACTAAGGCTAATTAAGCGAACACCATTTTCTACGTGTTGACTTTCTATGAAGTTTTCTTGTTCCTGTCCTGCACCCATAGATACGGCATTAGTACTTTCCAATTCAATGCTCCCACATAAAAGCCAATAATATGGCTTTTCAATATAAACTATATTAATTAACACATAAAACAAGATTCAGCACAATTAATTGGCACAGACTGATGACAAACCCCCTTTCAGGCGTTTGTGCCGCCTAAGGCAGACAAGCTGCCTTGGCAGTAAGGCACGAAAATCATTCGTTTAACGGCGCAAATGAATTGCGCCTACTCTTGATTTATCGGCTCGTGCTGACTTTGTCAGCACTCTGAGCACAATTAATTGTGCAGTAGTCTTAAAATATTCAATAAAAGACCACAAAGACAGAAAAAATATTTTTCACAACATAACAATTCAAACTATACTCAAAAAAATACATATCATATCAAATTCTTATGTGGAATAAAATTACAACTCCAAATTAATTCGCAAAATGAGCACAGTATAGCATTATTACTTCCTACATTAGAAGTAACATGCTCATCAAAGCTGCAAGGTCTTTGATTTATAAATTATAGGACATTTTATCACACTTGTCTATCAAGGCATAGGTTTGCCCAAAACCAAGTTAATATATATTCTTGCCAAAAAGAAAAGTTTGTTGTAAGCATCTTCATTCACGTGCTACATGATAACATTGTCAATACAAGCACCATATAAAACTTTGGGAGATAGATGGCATGAATAAAGAGCAAGAATTGAACACCATGTCCGATGAGCAAATAGAAAAAAGTGATTCTTCGTTGGAGTTCAATTATGTGCACAAAAAACTTTCCGTTGGTCGAGCTGTGGCCATGGGAAAAAAAATGGGTATTCGCAACCCACTATTTTTGTGCCACGATAAAGCTGCCAAAGCTTATACCACCATTGAGGGCAAAGAATACCTCAATTTTTCTACCTATGATTACCTAGACATTAATACACATCCTGAAATAACCGCCGCTGTTACTAAAGCTGCAGAAAAATACGGAACTTCTGCCGGTGCAAGCCGCCTTGTTGGTGGGGAGCGCCCACCACATTTAGAGCTTGAACGCGCCATTGCAGATTTTTATGAAGTTGATGATAGCATTGTTTACGTAAGTGGCCATGCAACCAATGTTTCAACATTGGGTTTTCTCTTCACCTCGCGCGATTTAATATTGCATGATAATCTTGCACATAACTCCTTAATGCAAGGAGCTAAGCTTTCATCTGCAACGCGCATGTCTTATACGCATGATAACACCGACGCTTTAGAAGCTATATTAAAACAACGCCGTAATGACTTTCGCCATGTAATAATTGTAACTGAAGGCCTTTTTAGCATGGACGGCAATATACCTGATTTACCACGCATCGTTGAACTAAAAAAACAATATAATTGTATGCTACTTGTAGACGAAGCACACTCATTAGGTATACTTGGTGCAACAGGGCGTGGTGCACGTGAGCATTTTAATATTGACCCCAATGATGTTGACATGTGGATGAGCACCCTTAGTAAATCACTGTGTGGTTGCGGGGGTTTTATTGCCGGCAATAAAAAACTTATTGAAAACTTAAAGTATGGCTCTCCAGGCTTTGTTTTTAGCGTAGGAATGTCACCTATACTTGCTGTTGCATGCAAAACAGCTCTTGACATAATACAACGTGAACCAGAGCGTGTACACAAATTACAACATATTAGTAAGTATTTTCTTGACTATGCCAAAAGCCTCAACCTTGATACTGGTGTTGCACAAGGATATGCCAATGTTCCAATAATCGTTGGTAATTCTATGGTGACAGGCGTTGTATCCAACGCACTATTAAACCGTGGTATTTACGTTATGCCTATTACTTTCCCGGCAGTGCAGGAAGGTACAGCAAGACTTCGTTTCTTCTTATCAGCTGCACATTCTGAAGCTGATGTACGAAGAGCACTTGATATTACAGCAGAAGAATTACCAAAGGCTGCAAAAACCATTGAAGAATGGATTGCAAACAACCCACAAGATTAAGTATTCACTTTAACAAGATAATTTTCACACTTTGTGCTATGCACTTAATGAATATTATTTATTAGTGAACATTTTTTAGTAAAAAAATACTGCGCATCGTTATATTATGTTTCTTTTTGTCAAACAATGTACAGGCAAAAAGCTAGTGAAACATTCAAAAATTACAGTATAAAATACAAATTTATGACAATTGAAGACCTCTGCGCAATCTATTGTGCAGAGGTCTTCAATCTTAAAAATACAAATATGTCATTGGGCATAATATGGAGTTACTATGTGTGGCATAGCAGGTTTTTATCAACTTGATGGGCAAAATTTACCGCATGAAGCCTCTACATGGCTAAAAAATATGACAGACGCCATAAACTATCGTGGCCCAGACGGTGAGGGACAATGGATTGATGGTGCTGTTGCTCTAGGGCATAGGCGCCTTTCTATAATTGACCTAAAAACTGGTGCGCAGCCTATGTCAGATGCCTCTGACCAAGTATGGGTTACCTTCAATGGTGAAATATATAATTTTCCAGCACTACGTGAAGAATTAAAAGCACGCGGTTGCACCTTTCGCACAAACTCAGATACAGAAGTTATACTATATGCTTGGCAAGAATGGGGTAAGGATTGTGTGCAGCATTTTGAAGGCATGTTTGCCTTTGTCTTATATGATAAAAGACAAAAAATCCTTTTTTGCGCTAGGGATCGTTTTGGGAAAAAACCTTTCTATTACACGATTCAACAGGGTCGCTTTATTTTTGCCTCAGAACTTACAGCTATAAAATGCTTTCCAAACTTGAGCTTAAGTGTAAAGCCACAATCTCTTATGCGTTATTTAGCATATGAGTATGCGCCAACACCTGAGTGCATTTATACCGAAGTGCAAAAACTGCCTCCTTCACACAGCCTCATGCTATGTGAAGGAAAAACAACACTGTCGCGCTATTGGGAAATACCAACGCCGCTTGAAAATGTCACAGTTTCTGAAGATGACCTTGCAAGTGAGCTTTGCCACCTGCTAGACAAAGCTGTGGAGCGGCGCATGATAAGTGATGTGCCACTTGGTGTTTTTCTATCCGGTGGTATTGATTCTTCAATAATCACAGCCCTAATGGCTGGCAAAGCTGATAAAATAAAAACATTTTCCATAGGGTTTAAAGAAGCAAGCTATGATGAGTCACAATATGCGCGCATTATTGCAAACCACTATACAACCGACCATTGCGAGCACATACTATCCGCCGATTATTGCGCAGAAATTTTGCCAGATGTTATAAGTCGTCTTGATGAGCCTATGGCTGACGCATCTGTTGCGCCAACATATTTATTATCAGAGCTTACCCGAAAGCATGTTACTGTGGCCCTTGGCGGTGACGGATCAGATGAATTATTTGCAGGCTATGAACATTTTATTGGCTTAAAAGTTGCTGAACATTACAACAAATGGCCTTCATTGTTGCGTAAAGGAATTGAAGGTATTTCATCAAGTTTACCTGCCAGTTCAAACTATATTAACTTAAACAATGCATTATCTACTTTTCTGGGTGCAGCTTATGCTCCACCATGGCAAAGAGTACAAAGCTTGCTCACAGCCTTTACCCCTGAAATGCAACAAGATATTTGGAATAAAAATTTTATCAAGGATAACCATGATTTTTTAGCTTTAGATTCACTTTTTGCACCTACTAAGGAACATTTTTCCCACTGGCCAACCTCCAGCGCAGTGGGCAATGTAGAAAGAGCTGCTTATGTTTATGCACGACAATTTCTTGTCGATGATATTTTAACTAAAGTGGATCGCTGCTCAATGTTGAAATCGCTTGAAGTGCGAGCACCATTTTTAGATACACAAGTGGCAGAATTTGCAGCTAGACTACCACTACAGTATAAACTTAAAGGATTTAAAAGAAAATACTTACTTAAAAAAGCTTGTTCTGGGCTTTTACCCAAGGAAATTCTTAATCGCAATAAGCGCGGATTTCAGATTCCAGTGGCCGCATGGTTACGAGGTTCCTTACGCCCCATGGTAGAAGAGTTATTAGGGGAACGCTTTTTGCAAGAACAAGGTGTATTTAGTGTACCACACATTAAATCACTGGTAGATACGCACATGAGTGGCAAAAAAGATTTACGCAAGCCCCTTTGGACTTTGCTTGTGCTACAAATGTGGTGGAGGGCAAACAAGCCAAAAATTTTATAAACAGTCTTTTTAATTATAAAATACAGACTGTTCACTGGAGGAAGCTATGTTTAAACGTCTAATTTTTACTGCACTATTATGCCTTATTATGGTTGTGCCTGCTGCGGCAGAAACTTCCGGATTTTATGCTGGAGGTAAATTTATTTACTCCTATCAAACTTCTTGGGGCGGTGGATTATTTAGTGAATCCTACTCTCAAAGTGTCACTGGTGGTGGTTTTTTTGCAGGCTATGATTTTTATCAACAAAGTGACCTACCCATACGTGCTGAAATAGAATATGCTTTTCGTGGAAACCTTTATAAGGAAGATAATGCATCAGGCTACGCATCAGAAACTTTTTATAATATGCAAACATTATTAGTTAATTTTTATTATGACTTTTACAATGAAAGTTCCTTTACCCCCTATGTAGGTGCAGGTTTAGGTGTTGGATTTATGAATGGTAATTATAAATTTGATGTATCCGGAAGCAGTTTTGAAGGTAGTATGACCGACACAGTGCTTGCCTGGCATGTAGGTGGCGGTGTTGGCTATGCCATAACAGATAGAATTACTGCTGACCTTGGTTATCGCTATCAAACCTTTGGCAGTAGCTACAAAGATTCCAACAATCAAGAGTTTGAAACTTCCACCAGCGGCCATGAAATAAGCCTTGGTGTACGCTTTAACTTCTAAAATCATCCGCACAATAAATTGTGCAGAAGTCTAAAATTTCATTAACAAAACAAAAAGGTCTCTACGGCAAATGCTGTGGAGACCTTTTTGTTTAAATGTATAAAACTTTTATATCAAATCCTTAACATATAAGACTACTCAATACCAACACCAGGATATTAATCATCACCCACTTGTAGGGCAGCTAAAAATGCTTCTTGCGGTAATTCAACATTACCCATACGCTTCATACGTTTTTTGCCTTCTTTTTGTTTTTCAAGCAATTTACGTTTACGTGTAATATCACCGCCATAGCATTTTGCAGTAACATTTTTTCTAAATGCAGACACCGTTTCACGGGCAATAACTTTTTGCCCAATGGCTGCTTGAATGGCTACTTCAAAAAGTTGACGAGGAATGGTGCGCTTAAGCTTTAAGGCTAAAGCTCTGCCATAATGATAAGATTTATCCTTATGTACAATAACAGCTAAGGCATCAACTGCTTCGCCATTTAATAAAATATCAAGTCGTACTAAGTTTGAAGCGCGATACTCAATGAATTCATAATCCATTGAAGCATAACCCTTAGTGCCAGACTTTAAACGATCAAAAAAATCAAATACAATTTCTGCAAAGGGCAATTCATAGGTAATAACCACACGATTAGTTGCTAAGTAGTGTAAGTTTTTTTGCAGCCCGCGTTTTTCTTCACATAATTTAAAAACATTACCCACAAAGTCATTGGGTACATGTATATCCATTTTAACAAAAGGTTCATAAAGTGTTGCAATTTTTGTGGCATCTGGCAACTTTGACGGATTATCTATATCAAGGGTTTTGTCATCAACTGTTTCAACCTTATAGATAACTGACGGTGCAGTTGCAATTAATTGCACCTCAAACTCTCGTTCAAGTCGCTCTTGTATAATTTCCATATGCAAAAGCCCCAAAAAACCACAACGAAATCCAAAACCAAGAGCTTGTGACGTTTCCGGCTCATAAGAAAAAGCTGAGTCATTAAGTTGTAATTTTTCCAATGCAGCTTTTAGCGTTTCATAATCGTCTGATTCTGATGGATAAAGCCCACAAAAAACCATGGGCTGAACTTCTTTAAAACCTGGTACAGCCTCAGTTGCTGGCTCATCACGCAATGTAATAGTATCACCTACCTTGGCATCACCAAGCTCTTTTATACTGCCACATAAAAAACCTACCTCACCGGCGGATAATTGTGGCACATCTTGAGCCTCAGGAGAAAAAACTCCCAAGCGCAAAACTTCGTATTCCTTACCCGTAGCCATAAGTTTGATACGGTCATTTTTACGAATTGTACCATCAACAATGCGAAAAAGCACTACAACACCTTGATAGCTATCATACCAAGAGTCAAAAATAAGTGCTTTTAATGGAGCTTGCCCATCACCTTCTGGGGCAGGTAAGCGACGAATTAAAGCCTCAAGTACCTCTGCAACACCTTCGCCTGTTTTAGCAGACACAGGTAAAGCCTCGGTACAATCAAGCCCTATAGATTCCTCAATTTCTTCTTTAACTCTATCTACGTCTGCACTTGGCAAATCAATTTTATTTAAAACAGGAATAATTTCATGGTCATGATCAAGTGCCAAATATACATTGGCAAGGGTTTGAGCTTCCACACCCTGAGTTGCATCAACTACAAGCAAAGCACCATCGCATGCTGCAAGGGAGCGAGAAACCTCATAGTTAAAGTCCACATGTCCTGGTGTATCAATTAGATTTAATATATATTCATCACCAGTTGCAGACTTAAAAGGTATGCGCACCGTTTGTGCTTTAATGGTAATTCCGCGTTCACGCTCAAGATCCATCTTATCAAGATATTGATCGCGCTTTTCCCGCTCGGAGACCAATTTTGTGACTTCCAAAATACGGTCTGCTAGTGTAGACTTACCGTGGTCAATATGGGCAATTATAGAAAAGTTTCGTATGTGTTCTTGTTTTGGCATAACATTGAATGTTAGCGTAAATATGCACAAAAGTCCAAACTTGTTTTTGCATGTTTTTTACAAAGACACTCAGCATATACATTCTTTTATTTCAACACCTTGCCTTTACATTAATGTTTTTTTTAACATGAGTACCATAATACACTTAAGGAAACGCATATTAAATTAACGAGTCAAAAAACATATTGTGCGTTTCCTTGCAAAGTAGGCAATTGTGCCTGCTTTGCACGCCGAATGAGAGCAAAAAACCACGTTTTTTTGCGTCCCACAGGGCGAATGAAGGCAGTGTGCCTTTCTGATTTATGCTGCTTGCAGAATAAATCAGCATTTCCTTAATTTGGAGCTTATATGTATTTTAATTATGACGACCATGCTATAGCACATTTAAAAAAGCGTGATACTGCACTTTCAAAAGCCATTGAACAAATAGGGCATATTAATCGCGAAGTTAATTCAGATATTTTTACTTCCATTATAAAGCACATTGTAGGTCAGCAAATATCTACTGTTGCTCAGGAAACAATTTACACAAGGCTTACCGAAAAATTTTCTTGCCTTGATGCCTCTAGTTTGTGTGCTTGCCCACGAGATGAATTGCAAGCATGTGGACTCAGCTTTAGAAAGGTAGATTACATCCAAGATTTTGCAAGAAAAGTACGTGGTAATGAATTCTGTGTAACAAGCCTTGCCCAAATGTCTGATGATCAAGTAATTGAACAACTAAGTGCACTTAGAGGCATTGGAGTTTGGACAGCAGAAATGCTATTACTTTTTTGCCTACAAAGACCAGATGTTGTAAGCTTTGGTGATTTAGCAATTCTACGTGGCATGCGCATGCTTTATCGTCATCGTAAAATTGATAAAAAATTATTTGCTAAATATGCAAAACGGTATTCGCCCTATGGCTCTGTTGCAAGTTTATATCTTTGGGCCATTGCCGGCGGAGCAATGCCAGAACTTACTGACCCTGCACCAAAAAAGAAAGCATAGCTATGTATTAAATGCTATAAAATTGCAGTGACGCACATTTCATGCTTTGTTTCTGATAATTTATCTAAAAAAATAAGTATACAACAAACAAAATTGCCAGAAAATAGCTTTTGATACTATTTTCTGGCAATTTTACTAATATTTTATAATACTGAAAGCTCTGCACAATTGTTTTCAGATATGAATTAATGGTTAAAACTTAAAATCTACTTAAACACCACAGCCAAGCGTACAGAGCGAAAGGCACGAAAATCAATCACTTAACGGTGAAGCAAAGCTCCACCTATTCTTGATTTTCGGTTGCGCTGATTAACGTCAACGCTCTATGAACCTCTACATAATGAGTTATGCAGAGGTTTCAATACTGTTATTTTATTTACGTAATTCGCACACATTTAAGGAAACCCTGATTAAATCAGCATTTCCTTAAAACCCAAAAAATTGCGTCAGCTCTTCAACCAAGGCCGGAATAGTAAACTCTTTGGGTTGAATGTGGCAATCCAAACCATGTTTTTGTAATGTTTTAGCTGTGATTGGTCCTATGGCTGCTAATTTTACATTAGGATATTGCGCTAAAGTTTCTTTGGGAACTAAAGATAAAAAATTATCTACAGTAGAAGATGAACCAAAGGTGATACAATGAATACGACCATTTGCAAGGTCTTCTAGCACTTCTTCCTTGCGGTTGGCTGCAGGCTTTGTTTCATAAATTGGCAAAACATTTACCATTGCACCAGCTTCACGCAAAGCTTCTGGTAGGACTTCGCGTGCCTCCTTGGCTCGTGGTAATAAGATATTTTGTCCTTTCATACCAAGTGCCAACATGCCTTCAACTACACCCTCTGCAACATATTGTGCCGGAACAAAATCAGCTTCAATGCCAAAGCTGCGCAAAATTTGCGCCGTTGCCGGGCCAATGGCCGCAACCTTTATGCCATGCAAGCAGCGGCTATCAAGACCATGTATTTCAAGCCTTTTCCAAAAATGTTTCACTCCATTAACTGACGTAAACACAAGCCATTGGTAAGTGTTAAGCTTTTTTATTTGCTCATCAACTTCGGCATAGTCTGCCATAGGATGTATTTCAATAGTTGGGAATTGAATAACATGCGCGCCAAGCTCTGCAAGGTCAGCGGCAATGGTGCTTGCTTGCTCCCTTGCCCGTGTTACAACAATACCCTTACCAAGCAATGGTTTTTGCTCAAACCAATTAAGTTTATCACGCAATGTAACAACATTACCCACTACAATAATTGAGGGATTGGTAAAGCCTTGTTTTGCTCCCTCTTGAGGCAATGCTGCAATGGTTGCAACAAGAGAACGGTGATGCGCAGTCGTACCCCAATGTACAAGGGCAGCAGGTGTATCAGGATTTAGCCCAGCATTAATCAAATTTTTTGAAATATCAGGTAGATTTTTCATACCCATAACAAACACAAGGGTGGATGCCGATTTTGCAAGGGCTTCCCAATTATGTACAGAGCCGGGCTTATCTGGATTTTCATGTCCGGTAATAAGTGTAACTGACGATGCAAAAGCACGATGTGTTAAAGGTATGCCTGCATAGGCTGGCCCTGCAATGGTACTTGAAATACCTGGTACTTCTTCAAAGGGCACTTGTGCAGCCAAAAGCTCTTCAGCTTCTTCTCCACCCCTACCAAAAATATAAGGATCGCCACCCTTTAACCTTGCAACAACTTTACCTTCTTTAGCTTTTTCAATAATAAGCGCATTAATTTGATCTTGCGGTAAAGCGTGGTTTGCAGCCCTTTTACCCACATAAATAAGCTCTGCTGTGGGTTTTGCGTAATTTAATAATGTTGTATTGGCTAGAGCATCATAAACTACAACGTCAGCCATTTCTAAAATATTTTTACCCTTTATGGTCAAAAGACCAGCATCACCAGGGCCTGCTCCGATAAGATATACTTTCATTTAAATGCCACTCCGCATAAGTTCAACTAAGCTACGCACACCAAAGCCAACAGCCCCAACGGGACAAAGAGCCGACTTCTTAAAAGCCCAATCAGCTCCTGCAATATCCAAGTGCGCCCAACGTACATCTGCTTTAATAAAGTTTTTTAAGAATAATGCCGCGTTAATAGCTCCACCTTCACGTGTACCAAGGTGACTAATATCAGCCACTTGGCTTTGAAGATTTTCTTCATAATTGACCCACAAAGGCAGTGGCCAATAATTATCACCGCATAGTGCACCTGCGTTACGTATTTCTTCACTTAATGCAACATCATCACAAAATAATCCAGCTATCTCATTGCCAAGGGCAATGGCACATGCGCCGGTTAGAGTTGCAATGTCTATAATAAATGCTGGATTCCACTTTTCTTGCGCGTAACTTAAAGCATCACATAACACCAAGCGTCCCTCAGCATCGGTATTTAATATTTCGACAGTTTTACCTGAGTGAGATTTAACAACGTCACCAGGGCGCATAGCTTTACCACCGGGCATATTTTCTGCACAAGCTAATATACCTATAATACGCCTTGGAATTTCTTCTTGCCCTGCCACCTCAAGAGCACCAACTATGGCCGCAGCTCCGGACATATCACTTTTCATAGTGTGCATGTTACTTGCAGGTTTAATACTTATACCACCGGAATCAAATGTTAAACCCTTACCTACAAAGATTATGGGGTCATCATTTTCATGCCCTTTAGGTGCATGTTCTACAATGGCCAAATATGGTGGATTTTTAGATCCATTGCCCACAGCTAAAATGGCATTACAACCTATTTTTTCAAGCTCTTGCACATCTAAAACTGTATAATGCATGCCATGCTTTTTAGCTACATCTTGGGCAGCTTTAGCCAAAGCCTCCGGAGTCATAATATTTGGTGGATAATTTGAAAGATCACGAGCAAGACAAACGCCACTTGCTGTGCGCTCACCACGCCTTGCTGCGGCATGCTCTGCATCTGGTACTGAACTTTCTGCAAAACCAAGAGCAAGCCATAAAGGATCTGCTTTATGGTCCGGTTTTGGTTCACGTAAAGCCATAAAGCGATAAAGACCTAAAAATGCAGCACAAACACCTTCTTCTATCAAGCGTGTCACTTGCATAGGCAATGTATTTAACGCTGGCACAGGTAGTAAGATGGACTCAACTCCCAAGCTACGGCAACGTGCAACAGCATCCGCCATAGCAGAGCGGAATGTCGCAAGCGAAAAGGCATCACGCTCACCAAGACCCACTGCTAATACTCGTGGGATAGATTGTTCTGGATGACCATAAAACACACCAATTTGCCCTTTGTCCCCTGTAAAGTCTTTTAGACCAGGTGCAATGGTAAACCAAGGTGTTGCCTCACCCACCTCAGCGCATAAAGTTGAGGGGTCTTCACCTTTACAAGCAAAGGTGAGCATAATTTGCCCTTTCCATGTATTTGGGCCATTGGCTTGAAAACGTATATCCACAATAAAGCTCCTTGCAAATTTGCTCATAATAATTCATGTTAGTACATGTTTCACTATATGCTTTCTTGATGCTTTTGCCAAGAGCAGACTGTGACTCAATCTATTATACTTAGTTTCTAGTGCCTTAGTATAATATAATAAATGCACATACTATAAATATTGAGCGAAATTAAGACAAAACACTTTTGATAGAGCTTTTAATACACAGCGAAAATAGTATTTTTTAAGAGAGTAATTCATGCTACTATACATACATGTACCTTTTTGCCGCACTAAATGTACCTATTGCGCCTTTCATTCGGTGGGAGTTGGTAAAGGTGTTAATATTCTTGATTATGAGCCATTTCTCCATTATATTGATACATTATTTTTAGAGCTTGCGGTATGGGGCGATCGCTATAATGGCATGCCTATAGAATCAATTTTCTTTGGAGGAGGTACTCCTAGTCTTTTACCGGCACGTGTTGTTAAACTTATGCTTGAACGAATTCATAAATGTTTTACAGTTGCAGATGATATTGAAATAACATTAGAAGCTAATCCAGAATCTTTACGCTCAAAGCAACAGATACGTGGTTTTTTAAAGGCTGGAGTCAACCGCCTTTCCATTGGTTTACAAAGTCTTGATGATGTTTATTTGCGTCAACTTGGACGTTCTCATCGTGTAAAAGACAGTCTTTATGCAGTCATGCAAGCCCGTGATATGGGTTTTGCTAATATTAATGTGGATTTAATGTGGGGTCTACCATCGCAAGGTGTACGCCATTGGTTAAATACTTTGCGCGAAGTCACACGCATGAAACCTAATCATATTTCTGCCTATGGCCTTACACTTGAAAATGGTACAGACTTAGAGCGTGACTTTGCAGAAGGAAAAATCAACTTGCCGCCTGAGCGTGACCAATCAGTTATGTTTATCGAGGGAGCGGCAATTTTAGAAGAACAAGGCTATTTACACTATGAAATATCTAACTTTGCACGCATGGGCTTCCAATGTAAGCATAACTTGGGATATTGGGAAGGCAATGACTATTTGGGTCTAGGTCCTTCGGCTACATCTACCATTCAAGGCAGACGCTGGACTAACCCTTTAAGTCAAAAAGTATGGGCTGCCAAAGTTGCAGATAACAGCCTTGACGCAGAAGCACAAAATTTAAATTCTACAGAACGTGTACTTGAGCTAATCATGCTGCGCTTGCGTACATCACGTGGACTACGTGTTAAAGCCTATAAAGCATTAACCGGACGTGATTTTATGGGTGACCATAAAAAACTTATTCAGGCTCTTCATGAAAATGGTCTTATCCGTATTCGCGATGGTTATTTACGCCTAACACGAAGCGGTATGTTAGTCTCCAACAGTATTTTATCAAATATTTTTTCGCAAACTGAGGCAACTCTTAATGCCCCACCTCCAACAAAGCCGGAAAAAAAGAAGATTAAATAATCAGACACAGGAAAAACAATACAGCATGCTGAAAATAAACTACTTTTTATCTAAAACATACAAAAAAATTTCCAGAAATAAACACATGGAATGCACTTTTCTGGAAATTTTATAATGCAGATAACGACTAAAAAACTTTAAGACATCAAAATTAAATGTGTAAATATCAACTATGACTATTGCCGCTTAATTTCCATAGCTTTTTTTAGCATCTCATCTGCCGTTGTCACAACCTTACTATTACTTTGAAAACCACGTTGAGTAACAATCATATTAACCATTTCTTTTGCCATATCCACATTGGACATTTCTAAAGTACCGGCTTGAATTGAACCGTAGTTTTCTGTACCGGCCACTCCAAGGTCCATAGCACCAGCCGCCGGCGTTGAAGAAAATAAGTTTCCACCTTCGCGATGCAAACCATCTTCACTGGTAAATCTGGCAATAGGTATTTCAAAAAGATCTGCATCTTGACCATTGGTATATCGACCAACAATGCGGCCATTTTCAGTTATATCAAGCTGGGTTAATTGCCCTTCACCATACCCATCTTGCTCACCTAAGTATTGTGAATTTGAACCACTAAAGGCAGTTGAAGCATCTGCACTCACCGTAGCATTAGCACCCATACTTGATAAAAGAGCCTTATCTGTGCCAACAGCTGCCGCAGTTGCAGGAGCATTTGTCCATGCCTCAGCACCGGAAATACCCATATTAATACCAATTGATTGTTCATTAAAGGTAAATTGTGGCACTCCATTTACCAGCGTTGCAGGTACCCAAGTATTTAAATCTTGTGTATTTGCAGCATCTGTTGGAGTAAAAGCTGACATATCTATAAGTTCGCCCTGTGAGTCAAATGTTAATGTGCCCGTCATCAAAGCCTGTGAACTTGCATCATCTGTAGTGGCATTTGAGGCTATTAAAAATTCTATCACTTGTTCAGGTGGGTCTGATGGTGTGCCATCAAAATATATGGTTAAGTCTTCTTTTTCACCAGCAGCATTATATATTTGCAAAGTCTGCGAATACCCAGGATTACCTATGGGTACTGTAGCAGTTGGATCATAATTTTGAGCTAAGCTAAAAAAAGAATCTGTTGCACTTTCTGTTGAATCAGGCACATTACCAAGGTTAAAGCCTAAATCCATTTGCGTAGTACCACTACCTGCCAATGTATCAAACTTATTAAGTTGTATAGGGACAAGTGATGTTAAAACGCCTGTTTCATCAATGGGATGCCCATTTAGTACTTGTCCTCCCGGTAAGGATAAAAAGCCTGATTCATCAAAGCGAAAATTGCCTGCACGTGAGTATAATGTTTCACCCTCAAGCCCCGTTACTTGAAAAAACCCCTTACCTGCAATGGCTAGGTCTGTAAGTTCATTACTACTTTCAAAAGCACCTTGATTAAAAGATGTTCTAATAGCATCAACTTGCACACCAGAGCCAACTTGCCCTAAGGCTACAATGGAGTCATCGGTTGTGTTCCATGAGTCACCTAAGTTACCCTGACTATTATACATAAGATCAGAGAAGGTTATTACTTGCTCTTTAAAACCTACAGTGCTTACATTAGCAATATTATTACTAACAACATTCATGCCTTCACTAAGGCTTTTCATGCCGGTTGCACCTACATATAGGGCACTGTTCATAATAACTCCTTTGCAAATACTCTATTAAAACGACGTTGTGCATTTTTTTCCGCGCTGTATATTAGCGATGTGAAGAAAAAAATTACAATCAAAACACTTAATACAAAGCAAAAATATTAAAAATTAACTAACAAACACTGTTTGTTATGCTTTTAATTTATGATAAGTTTTGCCATACACTTACCACGTCAAAACGGAAAATTTTTCCGCATAATAGGTCTGCATAAGATTAAAAGCATTTTTCATGCCATTGCATTGTTTTCGGACCAGTAGTCGCGTTACAAGTAATTAAAGCAGTGCATGTTTTAGCAATATTTATTATAAATTAATTACTTAAGTCACCTTGCACTATTGTGCATATTTGTATACAATTTGACAGAGTATTTATTTTTAATTTTTTACCAAAGTGAAGGATTTGATATGAAACGTATTCTCTTTTTATGTGGACTTTGTGTTGCAAGCTTAGTGTTCCTGTCAGCCCCAATCTCGCATGCCGCTGAAGCAAACACTCCGGATCATTTACGCTTTATGGCGGGACCTCCCGGTGGGAACTGGTTTGCCCTAGGTACAGCCCTTTCTGAAATGTGGTCTAAAAATGTAGTACAAACTACCAATAGCACCGGCGGTGGCGTATCAAACATCATTAATGCAAATAGTCGTAAAGGTGATCTTGGATTTACAGTCACCTCTTTTATTGGTGCAGCCGTTGCAGGTGAAGAAGATTTTAAAGGTAAAAAAATTGATAACGCTGTTGTATTTGCCAACTTATATACGCAAGTAACCTATTTTATTATGCGCGAAGACTTTGCTCAAAAGCACGGCATTACAACCGTTGGCGAACTATTAACAAAAAAAGTACCAGTACGCTTTGCTACTTTAAAACCCGGTACTGCATCAGAATTTTTAGTAAAGGTACTTTTCTCCAAAGGGTATGATACTAATTACACAAAACTTAAAGGCAATAATGGCTGGTCAGTGCAATATGCATCTTATGAAGGCGGTGCAGACTTGATTGCTGATAACCATCTTGACGTATTTGCATTTTCTGTAGGACAAGTAGCATCCATCGTAATGAACATTGAAAGCCGCGTGCCTGTGCGTATTTTAGGTGTGGAAACAAAAGCCTTAGACGCTGTAAGCAAAGCCTATGGTACAAGCGCACACACAATTGAGCCTGGTATTTACAAAAGTGTAACCAAGCCTGTTGTAACTGTTGGTGACTACACAAGTATAGTTATACGCAAGGACCTACCGGAAGAATTTGTTTACAAGCTAAGCAAAGCCATGTGGGAAAATAAGCAAAACCTAACCAATGCTGTTAAAGATGTACAAGAACTATCACCAGCAACAGCTCTACCAAAGGGTGTGCCTGCACATCCCGGCGCAGTAAAGTTTTGGAATAGCGTAAAATAAATACCGCAATACATAATATAAAGGCATGCAATTTAAGCATTAGTGAACATTGTAAACCTTTATAAATGCAAAGAACAACGGCGTAAATTACTTGCACCGTTATATGTATTCAATCACTAGCTGTGTGGGCCATGCCCACACAGCATCACACAATAAAAAGTAGGTTTATAATGAGAGCACTGATAGGCTGGCAACAAAAATTGCTCTACGTGTATATTGTATGCATTGGCATATTCCATCTATATACTGCCTTTTATGGCAGTTTTGAAGCATACTTACAGCGTACCATACACCTTATGCTTATCCTTCCTCTCACCTATTTTTTATTTCCTATCAACTCTAAAGCACCAAAAGACAACATACCTTGGTATGATTGGATATTGGGTTTTATAGCCGCTGTACCAGGTTTATATGGTGTGCTAAATTATGATGATATTGTTAACCGCATACAGCAGGTAGACCCTTTAACTGATGCACAATTTTTTTGCGGTGCATTGCTTGTATTTATGCTACTTGAAGGCTCAAGGCGTGTTGTGGGTTTACCCCTTTCTATCATTGCAGCAATGTTTGCAGCCTATATGCATTTTGGCTACTCCTTACCAGGAATTTTACAAGGTTTATCCTTGTCCTACCCGGAAATAGTGGAGCAATTATACCTTACAGATGAAGGTATTTTTTCTATGCCACTAGGAGTTTCTGCTACATTTGTCATTGTATTTTTAATATTTGGTGGTTTTTTGGACAAAAGCGGAGCCGGAGATTACTTTATGGACATGGCTCGCGCACTAATGGGGACAAAACCTGGAGGACCAGCACAAATTGCCGTTGTTAGTTCCTGTCTTTTTGGGTCCATTAGTGGCTCGGCAGTTGCTAATGTATATGGAACTGGTTCATTTACCATACCTTTGATGAAACGTATTGGCTATACCCCAACTTTTGCAGGAGCAGTTGAAGCTGCAGCAAGTACCGGTGGGCAAATCATGCCACCTGTTATGGGTGCTGGTGCATTTCTCATGGCCTCATTTTTGGGTATACAGTTTAAAGAGATTATGGTTGGGGCTTTTTTACCAGCCCTTATGTATTATGGAGCCTTGCTACTTATGGTGCGCTTAACTGCTTTGCGTAATGGTATGCAAGGGCTTGATCCATCAGAATTACCAAAGCTTAAAGATGCATTAAAACGTTTATACTTACTCTTTCCCATAGTAGGTGTTGTATATATGCTGCTTGACGGTGCATCACCCATGAAAGCTGGCATTGTTGGTATTGCTTTGTGTTGGCTTGTTTCCCTGCCTGACCCTAAACGTCGCATGGGACCCAAACAAATTATTGATGCCATTTATGAGGGAACAAAAGGTATTCCACTTGTATGTGTTGCCTGTGCTTCAGCAGGCATAGTACTTGGTGCAGTTGCCTTAACCGGCATTGGCGGAAAGTTAGTTGGATTTGTTATCGCCCTTGCAGGCAATGTACCCTTTATGGCTCTTGTTCTTATTATGCTTGTATCCTTAGTGCTTGGGATGGGTTTACCAACCACAGGAGCATATATTTTAGCCTCTGCCCTTGGTTCACCAGTGCTCATTAAACTTGGCTTTGAACCACTTGCCGCACATATGTTTGTATTTTATTATGCTATCATTTCAAACATAACACCACCCGTTGCCCTTGCTGCATATGCCGCAAGCTCCGTTGCAGGCTCTCCACCTAATCGTACCGGATTCCAAGCTATGAAACTTGGCAGCATTGCCTTTTTAGTCCCATTTGCTTTTTGCTATGATCCTGGCCTACTTATGCTTGGTGATTTGCAAACTAATTCTTTAGCAACATTAAGTGGAGTGATGAGCGTCTTGGCACTTGGCGCTTTTTGGGTAGGCTATGCCTATGATAATCTAAACACCATACATCGTGTCATTCTAGCTTGTGGTGGCATTTTAGTGTTTACCCCACAACCAATATTCGTTTTTGTTGGGATGACTGCCATATTAGGAGTATGGGTGTTATCTTGGCTACGAGCGCGTAAAAATTCGCACACTTAGTCATCTTGTAAAAATACCCCTTTGGGGACGTAAGAAGTAAATTCTGGCTTGTTTTACGGCACTTATGCTTTAATAATCTTAAAGAATTTTCTTTTTGCTTTACTAAATTGTCAGAAAGTCGCATTAGATGCTTTGTTTCTGACAATTTAGTATGCTTAATTTTATGTTACAATATTTTCTTATTTTTTAGCATCTACTCATTATTTTTCAGCGCCTCGTGCGCAGCCAATAGTAAGCAAGGGTAAGCCCACCGCCAAGTGCTGTAATACTTGCAACAGTGCCAACAATTAGCACTATCAACATCCAATCAGCCCTTAACTCATTTAGTGACAAGTCAAATAGCAGCATACCAGTAACTACAACAGCATGCACCAATGTGGCTGGCCAAACGTGACCAGAAATTTTTACTCCTATAAAACCAAGAAGCAAGGCAAAAGTTACACTAAAAATTAGTCGCAAAAGCAAAACCCTACGCACTAAGATAATAGTTTTTGTGCCTTCAAGGGCTACATCTGCATAGTAATTTAAAGCAGAATAAAAAATTAAGCAGAGCACAAAAAGAATGATAAATTCAGCGTAATTAATTCTATTAAGTATGTTTTGTATCATGATGTTATTAATTATGTACGCAAATCACGTGATAAAAAATCTTCATATGTTAGACTAAGCCCGTGGTGCAAAGCAATTTTAGGTTGCCAACCAAGCTCATTAATAGCTGTAGTATCAAGTAATTTTTGCATAGTACCATCTGGCTTGGTATAATCATTTATTATTTTACCTTTAAATCCAACCACATCAGCCACTAAGTGTGCTAACTCCATTATAGGTATATCTTTACCCCAACCAACATTTATATGCTTTGTTTCATTATAATTTTGCATAAGAAACAAACAAGCTGAAGCCAAATCATGTACATGCAAAAATTCTCGTCTAGGCTTACCGCTACCCCAAATGCTTACCTCACTGGCTTGACTCATTTTTGCTTCATGAAAGCGGCGCATTAAAGCTGGTACAACATGAGCATTACTTTGATGATAGTTATCACCTGGACCATAAAGATTGGTTGGCATTACAGTAATGGCATTAAATCCATATTGCTTGTTATAGCTTTGGCACATTTCTATGCCTGCAATTTTTGCTAAAGCATATGCCTTGTTAGTTGCCTCCAAAGCACCACTAAGCAAATAATCCTCTCTTATTGGTTGAGGACATTCCTTAGGGTAAATGCAGGATGAACCAAGAAATAAAAACTTCTTTACTCCATATTTCCACGCAAAATGAATGCAATTGGTTTGAATTTGTAAATTCTCATATATAAAGTCTGCAGAAAAAGTATCATTGGCAAATATGCCACCAACCTTAGCCGCACAAAGAAAAACAAAAGATGGCCTATTGTTTGCGAAAAAATCTTCAACCATCACTTGATTACATAAATCAAGCTCTATATGTGTGCGTTTTATAATATTAGTAAAGCCCTGTTCGTTTAAAGCATTACATATGGCAGAACCTACCATACCTCTATGCCCTGCTACAAATATAGGCTCATCTTTTTGCATTTATTTATCCTCGTCCATAGTTATCATCAAAGCGCACAATATCATCTTCATCAAGATATGAGCCTGACTGTATTTCAATCAAAGTAAGTGGTGTTTTACCAGGATTTTTCAAGCGATGCTTGCATGTAGCTGGTATATAAGTAGATTGATTTTCAGTTAAGAAAAGTGTTTCGTCTCCAACAACAATTTCTGCTGTGCCGCTTACAACTACCCAATGTTCGGAGCGATGATAGTGCAATTGCAGCGATAGTGATGCACCAGGGTTAACTTCAATTCGTTTAACTTGAAAACCTTGGTCACGCACAAGGCTTTCATAATTACCCCAAGGCCGATAGACCTTACGATGAAATGTGCCTTCTTTACGTTCTTGAGCTTGCATAGCCATGACCAAGGTTTTAACATCTTGAGCATGCCTTTTTTTGGTGACCAAAACAGCGTCAGCTGTTTCCACAACAATCATATCTTCAACGCCTAAGGTTGCAACCAAGCGTGTATCAGCGTGAATATAAGAATTTCTGGTTTTATGTGCAATAATGTCTCCACAACACACATTGCCTTTAGCATCTGCATCTGCCGACTCATACAAAGCAGTCCAAGATCCAAGGTCATTCCAATAAATGTCCAGCGGTAACACAGCGGCCTTTTCGGTGTGTTCCATTATGGCGTAATCAATAGATTGGCTTGGGCAAGACACTAAACTTGCACTATCAGGTCGAATAAAGTCATAATCTTGCTTGCGTAAGTTCCAAGCATGGCGACAAATATCTAGCATATCAGGAGCAAATTTTTCCATTTCCCACAATAAAGCATCTGCTCTAAATAAAAACATACCACTGTTCCAAAAATAATCGCCTTCTTGCAGCATAGTTTTGGCAACATCTTTTTGCGGCTTTTCTACAAACTTTGTTACATAGCATGTAGGATTTTTAAGATGCCCCCGAGTGTCCTCGCTACTGTCAATAAGATTACCACTTTTTATATAACCATATCCGGTTTCAGCTGAGCTTGGCTTAATGCCAAATGTTACTAAAAATCCTTTACTAGCAGCTTGTGTAGCATCTTTAACAGCATTTACAAGGGCATTTTCCGGACGTAAAATATGGTCAGAGGGCAAAACCAACAACAGCGCGTCGGGAGTTTCATCAAGAGCTGCCAAAGCACCAAGTGCTATAGCAGGCGCTGTATTGTTTGCTTGTGGTTCAAGGATAATATTATGTGCACGATTACCGGGTATATACATTTGTTGAGCTGTGGCAGCAGCAAAAAAACGATGTTCTTCGTGGCAAATAATTATTGGAGCACCAACAGAACGCTCATGCGCACGCTGCAGGTGCTGCACACGCTGCAGAGTTTGAGTAAATAATGGTGGAGCATTGGCCGTATATTCCATAAACTGCTTAGGATAATGCGTACGGGACAAAGGCCATAAGCGAGAACCACTACCACCGCAAAGTATTATTGGATAAAGCATAATAACTCTTAAAATTAAATGGTTATGTCATTATATCTGCATAAAACATAGTGCCTAATGTATACATAGTTTGTAACCTTATATAAATATATATAGCCTTTACATGGCTTAATGCAAGACAAATGTATCTATTTAAAATTTAAATAAATGTTACCTGACACAATTTTAACTTTATAAAGTTACTTAGAAAAATAAAGCACGTTGCCTTCAAATACCCCTTTGGAGACGCCAGAAACAAGTTCTGGCTTATTTTACGGCACGCAAAATTTTTCTGTAAGAAAAATTTCGTTAGTCGCCACCCTCATAATGCTTAATCTCATTATTATAATAAGTCTTCATATATTTAAACTTCTCAATATATATTACTGCAAGATAAAAACACCTCAAGCAAGCAATTGCGAAATAATATTGTTTAGTATATTTTACACCCATGAAACAAAAAAACTTCACTCAGTATAAGCGAAAAAAAGATACCCTTGGACGCCCTGAAGAAGTTAAACCTGTGCTTGAACGCTACTTGCGCAAGTGGGGCAAGCCTGGCAATGCTTTAATTATTGAGTTGTGGCAACACTGGCACATGGTTATGGGAGATGAAATTGCATCCATTGCAAATCCACTTGGATATGACGGTGGAATATTACTTATTGGTGCTGAAGATGCCATGAGCGCGCAAGATTTGTCTTACATGACTTACGAAATACTTGAGCGTGCCAATGCCTTTATGGAAAGAGAATTTTTCAAAACGGTACGAGTTAGCTTGAACCTTGGACAAACGGCACTAAGTGAAGCTGTCAAATTTCAAGGGATGAATTATACACCGCCAAAGGCTCCTGCCCCAAAACTAAATGGTAAATATCTACAGAATATGACAAATGATTCAGCGGTGGCACGTTGTTATGCACGCTATGTGGAGTGGGCAAAAGGTAATTAACAATTTACAAAATTAGATTATATTCAAGGCAGTTATTAGTTTTTTATATACAATGGATCAACAACCAAACTTTTGCTTAAGGCATAGAGGCACATTTACCTTAATCTATTATTAGTCCTTTTTCTCGATGAATGATTCAGCATATTGCAGTAATTTCCTAGCTTCTTGGAAATCAGGATTAAGCTTTAAAGCTGCTAAAGCAGCAGCACGGGCTTTTGGCCACTTCTTCCAGTCAACGTACAATCTTCCGATGTTAAAATATAAGTTTGGATCGAGGCGTAAATATTTAGAGGCACGCAAATAGTACGTTTCAGCAATTTCAAATCGCTCAACTTTACGTAGAGCTATGCCAATTACATTATAGTATGGCAACATATCTGGACGTAAATCTAAGGCTTCAGTTAAATATCGTATGGCCTCCTCATAAAGCTGTGCTTTTAATAATGCCTCACCCATATTACCCAAAAGTTCAGCATCTCGTGGAAATTCACGTGCAAGCGATGCAAATGTGGCTAGCCCTTTTGCAGAATCACTCCCTAATTCTTCAACTCCACGGTTGAAGTCTGCTTTTTTACGCTCTTCTCGCAGTTGATGTGCTCTTTCAGCTTCTTCTCGTACATGTTCAGCCAAAGCATCATGTAAATCACGCAAATTTGCCAATAAATCACGCTCTTGACCTGCTATATAGCTGAGTTGCAGCGGAAATAGGTTGCGCACCAAAGTGTCATTACTTATGGCAGCTAATGCATCTTCAATGAATTTTACAAATTCATTGCGTTCAGCCTTCATAAGTGGGGTGCTAAGTAACAAGTTTATGCCGTCTTGTACCGCCTGTACTGCGCCTACGGCTTTACCTTGTTTAAGCTGTGTTGAGGCTTGCGAAAGAGATTTACGTACTTTGGAAATATCTGCAGCCATGCTAACTCCAAAATATTTTTTTATAAGGCTTCATATTATTTAAATAAATACTTCAAACATAATGATTCAACATTTGTAACCTACAATAAGAAGATTGTCATGTAAAGTATTAATGTATAAAGCGTATGCGCCAAACATAGCTAATACTTTTTTACGTAATATATTAATAGTCCATGTTGACAAAGAAAGTTATAAAATGATAGCTTGTCTTAGCGTCACTTGTTGGATATTGTGAACGTAAATTAGCGTATCATTAATACTTACGGCCCATCATAATATGTGCCGTATAATAAATACTAAGCAAATGGAGAGTTGTTATGCATGTTGATAGTGCAAGTTATTCCATGGAAAATGTTTGTTTGAAGCATGACAATGGGTCTGATATTGCTTTTCATGGTCGCCTTTTTGCTGAGTCTTCATGGTATGATGAAGAAAGTTCAACATTAACGCGCCAAAAGCTCTATGTTACTGATAAAAATGAGCAAGTATACTATATTGTACGTGGAAATGGACCAGAGCGCACGCGCCATGCGTACAGGCTAACTGTCAATGGCGACTTTTGCATCATTTATAATGGTAGTTCAGAAATAACCCTTCAATTTGACATGCTTATGTTAGCAGTGCGCCAACTATGCGGCCTAGATGCTGACGCTACACCATCACTTTGTATGGTTGAAGAAATGCTTAAAGCTGCAAATTCTTAATATTACTTATTAGCTATTTCAAGGGGGCGGTATTACACGTCCCCTTTTTTTGTTTATTTTTTTAAGATATTTTATTTATTTTTTAAATTTGATTGTACTATGGATTGGTCATTATGATTAGAGTTTTAGGCATTGATCCTGGGTCCAGAATCACTGGCTGGGGAGTTGTGCAGGAAGTTTCTGGCGTGCTAAGCTTAGTTGATTGCGGCGCTATTAAAACTCAGAGTTCATCTAAATTATCATTTGCCGAACGCTTAGCCAAAATATACCTAGAGCTTAATAAAATAATTGAGCTTGTAAATCCGCATGAAGCCGCAATTGAGCAGGTATTTACAGCAAAAAATGCTATGACAGCATTAAAACTTGGTCAAGCCCGTGGAGTTGCAGTAGCTGCGTGTGCTCAACATCAAGTACCTGTTTTTGATTATGAACCTACCTTAGTAAAAAAATCTCTTGTAGGTACTGGGCGTGCAGACAAGCAACAAGTTGCATTTATGGTGAGCAGGTTGTTAAATACTAAAGGCAATTGGCTTGCAGATACAAGTGATGCCCTTGGAGTAGCAATTTGTCATTTGAGTATGCAACGCCTTAACAGGCACAAAAGCTTATAATTCAATAAGCATACTTTATTGATTCGACCTTTTAACTACTGTAATAATTAGCTGGCATTTAAGGAAATGCCCCGGTGGGACGCAAAAAAGCACGGTTTTTTGCTCTCATTCGGCGTGCAAAGTAGGCACAATTGCCTACTTTGTAAGGAAACGCACAACATATTTTTAACTTGTTGATTTATCAGCGTTTCCTTAATAAGCTGGCTATTTATAATATCAAAAATGCTTTCGATTATTGTTCAATGGCGAATATATTGCTATAAATAAGCTTTTTATCACTATCTTTTACTTCTATAATAAGTTGTGCATTAAAAAGATCATGCTCTTGCACTATATCAGCAAAAAAAACTGCTTTCTTCCAACGTAAAATTTTATAGCTACCAACATTATTCGGAGTTAATGTTAAAGGCACTGTATCGCCAGAAGCTAAGCTCAAAATACAAAAAACAGTGCCCGAAAGACTAGTTTCACCAGGATTACGCAAGTCCAATGAGATCCTTAACCTTCTTGGCGCAATCAATCGACTTTGTACATTTTCTACTAAGATTACTCCAACATCTACAACAGGGAATTCCTCATGCCCCGGACCATCTTGTAGTACTGCCTCATCCACTTCTACATCCGGACCATGCTCTGTTATTTGCTCAGTAATCTTTTTCGTAGTATCTTCATTTTCTACTTTCTTGACAGCGCTATTTTTTTCTTCAGCCTTGCCTTGCTTGCTTTCATTGTTCGCAACATTATCTTGCAAATTAAATTGATTTTGCGCGATTCTGCCTTCAATATTAGTATCATGTTCAAGTAAGGCTTCAAGGGTGGTCAAGCGTTTTACTGTAAACTCATTTTCTTTATTAATATTTTCTAAGCTTAAATTTTTCTGTTTCAGCAATACATTATCTTGCCATAAAATATAAGCGCCCCACCCAACAAAACCTGCTATTATAGGAAAAAGCAAGAATAAAACTACAGTAGTATAAAACAAAGAGCGTCGGACACGATAGCGTTTAGTTTCACCACTATCGCGCATTATTAACAAATTTAATTTTTCACCTGATACACTCATGCTTTTTACCTTCAACATTAATCAGTTGGTGATGCCGCCCATTCTTCAAGTACTATGCGCCAGCTATCGCCATGTGGCGCAAGAATAAGAGTTTTTGTACCCTTATCACCTTTATTATTCTTATCACGGTATACTTGCATCATATCAGCACGCACACCTCTATCATCAAGCTGCACCCTAAGTCCACTGAGTTTAATTTCTGCAGGGGACGCATTGGCCCATAAGGCTTGTTTTTGCGCTGCAATGGCGGCCTTATCTCTTGCACCTTGTTTTGCATTTGGTGCATAATATGTCATGTAAGCTTTAACATTTGCAGCAAGCCAATCGGCACGCCAAGATGTAACAAATTTTGAAATTGAGGTGCTTATTTTTTCAAGGTATGCAGCCTCCATACCCAAGCGTTTTGACTTCCACTCAGAGCCTACAATTTTCCACCTATTTTTATCATCAAGCTGCCAATAAAGGTACTCTTCACCTTCTATTACCTTTTTACCGGGTATATATATCAACCGCTTGCCAATAGTTAGCAAACTATCACCTCGCACAACCATTTGTACCTTACCGCTTATCATATCCAACCACGGTGCTTTAAAGTAAACATCCATAGCATTTTTAAGCTCTGCAATATTTGCCGCCGGTACATTACGTACTTTGCCATATTTTCCAGTATTATAAAAACCATAAAATGTTTTAGCATCTTTTGCTTGCCACGCTTTTGAGCGTGCATCGACATTTTTTTGGATAGTAGCAGAAACTTCGCTTGTTAAAATTATCCTGCCTTGAGCATTTACACTTGCTTGTGCCACCTGACTTTGCTTTGGTTTAGTAGCTTGTTCTACATTTTCTTCTGTTTCAGGCATTGAAAGAGGCGGTGGAACCGGCACTTCTTTTTGTACATCTGACGGTAAGGCATCGCTAACAATTGTTTGTGAAGCAGCCACAAGCTGACCTTTTTCATAAGCAGCTTGCATACCAACATTACGTGGTATCCATTCCATACCTACAATTCTAAACTGGCCTCCTTTATCACGCTGCCAGTAAAGTCTGCGTACACCCTCTGTAGAAAGGTTTGGTGCACGATAAAACTGCTCTGACCATGTAACCCAATAACCAGGTCCTTCAAGGACATGGACTTCTCTATTAAAAATATTTATCCAAGCAAGATGCTTGAATAAACGCTCTTTATTAGACTTAAATGCATTAAAACTTTCTGGCATTGCCTTAGAATAAGCACCTGCATCGTAAAAATCAAAAAATTTATCTGAGCGGCTTGCCCAGGCCCGTGTCCATTGCTCCATACGCAAACGTAAGTGTTTTGCTATACCTGAATCTTCCATGGGTACTTGTGAGGTATTTAGCGTCTCACCCACCACAACGGCCGTTCCTGGTAGAAGCATGGGCCCAACTTCAATAATATCTTTACGTTCAATGGCAATACAACCACGCGTATTTAATGGAATAATGTCGGCATCTTCACCCTTGCTATGTATCCAGATACCATAACCTGTTTTACCACGTAATTTATCAACAGGATTTGG
Source organism: uncultured Desulfovibrionaceae bacterium (assembly GCA_964372165.1). Classification (GTDB taxonomy): domain Bacteria; phylum Desulfobacterota; class Desulfovibrionia; order Desulfovibrionales; family Desulfovibrionaceae; genus CAYJAD01. Next base: position 36,359 of record CAYJPT010000001.1, read on the forward strand.
ATAATTTAACGTGTAAGCAACGCCGCCATACTCTTTAAAGTCCAGTCCTTTAGCTATTTTATATTCAATAAAGTAAACACCTTCTGGTGTACGTTTATCGTTTACAACTTGTTTATCACCTAGCACCTGTCCTGTAGTGCAGGGATAACTGAGTTTGAGTCTAAGTGGACTTTTTTTCTCATATAAATAAAATTTTTGTTCATTTTTATCTATAGCCACAATGCGCTGTGGCAAGGCGTAATCATAAATACGCGCCTGCCAATCTTGAGCATAAGCAATTGAAAATGAGCCGCCAAAGCAACATATAGTCAAAGCCAAACTAAATTTATGAAAAAACGACAAGTATTTTTTATGCATCATAGTCTACTCGCAATTATTTTCTGCCAAGTTCAACTAACTCTTCACGGGTAAAAAGGGCCAAAAGCTCATAACCTGCATCTTTTAAAATTTCGCGTCCACCTTCTTGACGGTCAAGAATTGTGCAAACAGTAACTATATTTAATCCTGCTGCACGCACACGCTCACAAGCTTTTAGTAATGAGCCACCAGTTGTAACAACATCTTCAAGCATAGCCACAGCATCACCTGTATTAAAATTACCAAGACCCTCTACATATTGACCTGTACCGTGCCCTTTAGCCTCCTTGCGTACCAATAAACCTGCTAAAGGTCGACCAAGTTCATGCGAAATTACCGTTGTGGATGAAACCAAGGGGTCAGCCCCAAGAGTCATACCACCAACACCCTTAATATCAACATTGGCCAGTAATTTATTAAAAAGTGAACCTATAAGCCAAGACCCCTCAGGATGCAAAGCTGTAACTCGGCAGTCAAAATAATAATCACTACGGCGGCCGGAAGATAAAACAAAATCTCCCTCACGATATGATTTTTCAATCAAAATGCGCGCTAGGCGTTTTTTTAAGTCTTGCATAATATTTTCTTTCTAACTGTTGAAAACACGTGCAAAAATAGTGTCTTCATGACATAGGTAATAGTTTACATCAAAAAGTTCATTAAGGGCTTCAGCATTTAAATGAGCTGTAATATCTGCGTTATCTTTTACAATTTCAGTAAAATGAACTTGCCTTTCCCAACTTTGCATTGCACAGCCTTGCACCAATTCATAGGCTTTTTGACGAGGAAGACCCTTATCAATTAATGCTGTCAGTACACGCTGTGAATAATACAGACCAAGTGAGTGGTCCATATTTTTTTTCATACGCTCAGGCTTAACCACGAGATTTTTTAACAAATTTGTAAGCCTGTGCAAAATATAATCAGTAAGTATGGTTGAATCTGGCATAATAACACGTTCAACAGAAGAGTGACTAATATCGCGTTCATGCCATAAAGCTTGATTTTCCATAGCTGCCACCGCATTGCTACGCAAAAGGCGAGAAAGACCAGTCATATTTTCTGCTGAAATGGGATTTTTCTTATGTGGCATGGCCGATGATCCCTTCTGCCCTTTGCCAAAACCTTCTTCAACCTCTAATACCTCGGTACGCTGTAAATGCCGCAACTCAACGCAAAGGCGCTCAATGCCACCACCAAGAATAGCAAGAGCAGTAAAAAACTGAGCATGGCGATCACGTTGGACTATTTGAGTTGAATGTACATCTACCTTTAAGCCCAAGTGTTGCATTGTTAATGCCTCAACCTCAGGGCTTAAAAAAGCATAAGTACCAACAGCACCGGATAATTTACCCACGCGGACAATCTCAACAGCGTCAATTACACGCTGTAAGTGACGTGAAAACTCCGCATAAAAACCAGCCATTTTGATACCAAAGCTTGTGGGTTCGGCATGTATGCCATGAGTACGCCCCATGCATACTGTACCCTTCCACTTATGAGCAATGTCATGTAAAGTTTGAAGCAATGACTTAATATCTTGTATAATTATCTCACCTGCCTCCATAAGTAAAACGGCATTGGCAGTATCTACAATATCTGAAGATGTGCAACCAAGATGAATATAACGTGCTTCTGCCCCAACATGCTCCTCAACCGAAGTCAAAAAAGCAATTACATCATGGCGTGTAGTTTCTTCAATTTCTAAAATACGATTAGTGTTAAAAGCTGCTTTTTTTCGTATAATTTCTATAACATCGTTAGGAATACGTCCAAGCTCATGCCAAGCTTCGCACACAGCAAGCTCCACCTTAAGCCACGCTTTATAGCGATTTTCAAGGGTCCAAATGGAACTCATGACTTCACGACTATATCTATCAATCATAAAAAATCCTCTTTATACGGCAGTCTTAACTTTATTCTTTGATTCTTTTTTTGGTGCGGCAGTAGACTTTTTATCTGCGGCTACTTTTTTTGTTTTCACATTGTTACTACTTTTTTCTGCACCATTTGCTTTACTGTCTGAACCTTTGGCATCTGTAGACTTAGCCTTTTTACCACCATCAACGTCGCTATTCTTATTCTGGCTTGCAGTTTTATCCTGCTCTGTGTCGCCATTATTTTCTTGATTTTTACGGTTGCCATACTCTGTCACATACCAACCACCACCTTTAAGAACAAAGCTAGTATTTGATATAATTTGGATAGCTTGCGTACCACATTGGGGGCAAGGTGCTTCTTGTGCACCTTCATGACTCTTTACCCACTCTTCAAAAACATTATCACATTGTGGGCAACTATATTCATAAATCGGCATAAAAAAATTCCCGTGGATTAAACCACAATAAACCACTAAAATAAAACATTTATAACGCAATAAAATTCATGCATAATTTAAATTTATTGCCAAAAAACCTAAGTTCAACTAAAGGCATGGACCTGCCCCATAAAGAGCAGGTCCAAAAATACAAGGCTACTTCGCCTTTGCTTCAGCCTTAGCGTCGCGGATACGCTGTTTAATACGTTCTGCACGGCGTTTACGTCGTCTTGCCAATTCTTTGTGACGTTCAATCTTTTTTTGAGCCATTAGGGCTATCTCCTTCATAAATGTATTATGTTTACGCTTTACACATTCTTCTCTTTATCCAATAGTATATAAGCACTTCAATGTCTAGACTTTTTTGATTTTTTTTTGTATTTATGGTACACAAAAAATTCGATTAAAATTTCAAAACATTTTAACACCAAAACTCATATATATAACTATGCAAAATTTTAATTTTTTTCATAAAAAAACAACTTTGTTAATTGTCTGTAGTGCATTGTATATTTTTCTTTGTTGCATTATTTATGCTACGCCCACTTTAGCTATTGCTAAATCAAATAACAACAAACAAGAAGAACTTCCATTTAAAACTTCACCCCTTGTACCCATAAGCAAAGCTGCTGCTACAAAACAAACAAAAGCATTAGATAAGGCACGTATGGGGCTAAAATCTTGGACTGAACTTGCTCCAAGCCTGCAAGATTCATTAAATTATAGTAAGCGTTGGCCTCAAAATAGCAGCGCCATTGAACACCAATATATACCTTGGTCAAAAATTACTGCATCTTTGGAGCTGTTGATAAGCCTTTTGCCTCGCCTTGACAAAGAACCAGAACTTTTATCCAAACATTTTCAATGGTTTAAATTAAATCCAAGTTCGCATTTTACTGGCTATTATTCACCTGTCATCAAGGCAAGCCAAACCAAGAAACCAGGCTATACGGCACCAATTTATCGCTTGCCTGACGAGCTTGCACCTGAGCTTGCATACTGCCTTGCTAAACACAATTGCCCTGATACTGCTTTTACTAAAGTCATTCGTCCTGACCCTCCATTTTTTAGCCGTGAAGCCATAGATCTTGATAATGCTTTAGAAGGGCGCGGTCTTGAAATAGCATGGCTTGAACACCCTTTTGATGTGTATGCTTTAATGCTTCAAGGCTCTGGATATTTAGATTTTGATACTGGTACTGATAGGGCCGTACTGTTTGCTGGCTTTAACGGTCATCGAGGCGAAAGTATGGCCGGATACCTCATGCGCACAAAAAATGTACATAAAAGAGATGCAACCATCGAAGGCATGCGAGCATGGTGGGACAAAAATCCAAGCAAACGCAGAGCTTTTTTGCAAGCATCTGCAGGCTATGTATTTTTTCGCTATGGGCCAAGTGAGCCGCAAGCTACTATAGGTGGAAAACTTGTGCCTTGGGTAAGCTTAGCAGTTGATGCCAGAGTGTTGCCACTGGGTGGTATTTTGGCCTATGCCCTACCAACTAAGGGTACTGCTAAAGCTGGTGTCATTACAAGCGGTAACAATAGTATGCTCAATGGCTTAGGACTTGCTCAAGACACAGGTGGTGCCATAAATTTATTGCGTATCGACCTATACGCCGGTAAGGGCGCAAAAGCCCATGATAAAGCCATGAGTGTTTATAACAAAGGGCAAATATGGCTTTTATTAAAACGTTAATCTAATTACATTGATGTCAACTTGCGCTTTATATTCAATTAAGGCATAATAAACGATGCTTAAAAAATCCACCTATATTCGGCGTTGGCTTTGGTTAGACATATTGCTAACCATTATCCTGTGCTTACTGGCTATTTCATTTTATAATTACGCTGTTAGTGCTGAAAGCACCCTGCCACAAAATTGGAAGTGGCATGAACTTGTTAAATACATTGGATGGATTGACGAGCAAGGCTGGCACATGGGACTTTTATTAAAGGGCCTAGCTACCACATTGCGCCTTGGTATTTGGTCAGGAATTTTAGCTTTAATTATTGGGCTTGCCATGGGCATACAACTTGCTGCAAAACCCAATACAGTTTTAAGCCGTATACTATTTATGTTGGTAGTATTTTTTCGTAATACCCCACCGTTAATATTACTTTTCTTACTTTATTTTTTAACAAGTGAAAGCACATTGGCACTTTTTACCAATGCTATGCGTGAAGCACCACAAAGTGTGCAAAATGTAGTAGGATTTATTTTTGCAACACCTGAAAATATGGATCGCATGTTAGCTGCTGTTATCACACTTGGTTGCTATCAAGGTGCGTATATTGCAGAAATTGTGCGCGCTGGCTTGCAGAGCTTACCTCAAGGTCAATGGGATGCAGCGGCAGCTCTTGGATTTTCTCCAAGACAACAATTTTTTGGAGTTTTACTTCCACAATGCTTACCGCTTATGATACCTGCACTTGCTGGTCAATATGTTTCAATATTTAAAGATTCTGCGCTGGCTTCTCTTATTTCAGTTCCAGAGCTTACCTTTCAAGGAATGGAAATCATGGCTATTAGCCGCCTACCATTTGAAACATGGCTCTTAGTTGCATTATTATATTTAATTATTTCTTTAGCATGCACTAATATATTTCACAGTATTGAGCGACGTTTGCGCTGGCATAAACACACACAGTAACATTTTCAAAATATTTTGAAATTGTAATCACGTTTTTCAAATATCTTTGAAAAAGTATTAAGCAAAATGGTCAAAGCCACCTTGTGTGGGTATATCCTGCGCATTTAAAGATATAGCCCCATCATCAGTAATACACCCAATGCCATAAGCTAAAGGCAGAGCGGCATATATTATTGGAAATAATTTTGGAGCGCATGCTCCTAAAAGAGCATAATCTTCACCACCAAGCCAAGCCTCAACACTTGGGCATAAACCATATGTACGATTGTAACGCACAACTTCCTCATGCAACAGTGACTCCGGCAAAACAACTTGTGCACCTAAGTGACTTTGCAAACTACTGTCACCACCAAGTAAGCGTGGCAAATCTTTTGCTAAACCATCTGACAAATCCATAAGCACTGGGGGTCTTGCTTGTAACCCAAGGCGAGCAATGCTTAAACCGGCACGCACTAAGGGCTTTGGACGTAAATGTGTTGCACATGCAACTGGCCAATCGTCACTGGCTTTAATCCCATGTGCTTCAAGTACACTAAGCCCCACCCTAGCTAAACCTACATGCCCTACCAAAAAAAGAGTATCCCCCGGCATGGCTCCACCACGCACCAAGAATGTACTTTGATCTTCTTTGTTTGCCTTTAACGGCGATTTGGCACTTTCTCCCCAAATACTGATGCATACGCTTATTTGGTTTGAGCGTGCTATATCACCACCTACAAGCACCATATTGTGCTCATGTGCCAAGGATGACATGCCATTAAAAAACTCATTTAGCCATTTTTCATCTACCTTGGGCGAAAGTCCAAGACACAAACTAAATCCCAATGGATTTGCACCCATGGCAGCAATATCACTTATATTCACTGCCAAGGCTTTATAGCCAATGTCGCCAGCTTGAAAATAATCATGACGAAAGTGTATATCTTCAATAAAAAGATCACTGCTAAAGCAAAGGTTTTGATTAACACCCAAGACGGCACAATCGTCACCACGTCCCAAAATCAAAGAAGAATGCTTATTTACAAAATACTTATCTACTATTTTCAAAACGTGATTTTCAGATAATAATGGCACTTTATGACTCCAAGGTTAAAAAGTCCTTCATAATAACTTTTAATCCAAAGCCAGAAAAGTTTACTTGGTACTTATCAGGTGGTAAAAATTTTACCATTTTACCACGACCAAAAATTTTATGCTGACAATAGCCAAGTGGTAATGATTCGGACTTACTTACTGTTGGCTGTTCACTTTCAATTTTTTTCTTATTATCAGATGGTGGTAAAAGTTGCACACTAGGTGTAAAACTACTCTGGTTTTGCACTCTTTTTTGCATAATTTTACCGTAGCTTTCATACCATTCCTCACACATACCACGTGGAAGTTCTCGCAAAAAAGGACTGGGGGTTGCATAAATGCTGCCGGCACTGCCCCTATTGCTAACACAAGATGGTGCATAAAGCTCAAGGTGTTGCTTGGCACGAGTGCAAGCTACATACATTAAGCGCCGCTCTTCTTCAAAACCTTCAGCATCGTTCAAAGCATGCCTTGAGGGGAAACGCTCCTCCACTAAATCCATTATAAGCACCGCATTCCACTCAAGACCCTTAGCAGAGTGCACAGTTGAAAGAATAATACATTGTTCATCAATATCATCTTCCTCCACTGTATCAAGCATTAAATCTGCAATAAAAAGATCCAAATGATTTGCACTTTCTGCCATATGCAAAGTTTCATCCAAGCCTTGCCTGCGCCTTGGCCAGTCATCAGGGTAAGCTGCCTCCAACATAGGTTGATAATGCTCAATAATTGCTTCTATTTGCTCGCTAGGGCTACGCATAAGCACGCGCTTAGCATCCAAAAATTGCATATCTGCTAAAAAACCTGGATATTTTGCAAACGCTTTTTCTGTGGCATTGGCATCACCCTTAATGGCTATGCCATAAAGTTTTAGCATGGTTTTTTTGCCAATTCCCTTGTGCAACATGGCCACACGTTCAAAAGCTGGCATATCAAAGGGATTTATCAACAAGCGCGCATAAGAGAGAACATCTTTAATATGCGCTGCATCTGCAAAGCGTATTCCGCCATATTTTCTAAATTTTATTCCCGCACGCTTGAGAGAAATTTCTAAATTATATGAATGAAAACCAGCACGAAATAGAACTGCTATTTCATGTGGTAAATAGCTCTGTAATAATTCAATAATACGTCTTGTTATAATATCAGCCTGACTTTTGTCTGTTCCTGGTATAACCAGACGCACGGGATTGCCTCCAATGCGCTTGGTAAAAAGTGTTTTTTGATATGACTCTTGGGCATTTTGCAATAAGGTATTGGCTACATCTAATACCGGCTGCGTTGAGCGGTAGTTTTCTTCTAAACGAATAACCTTAGTATTTGGAAAATTATCTGGAAAGTCCAAAATATTTCGTACATTAGCCCCACGAAAAGCATATATAGACTGGGCATCATCACCTACAGCCATAACATTACCATGCCCACCAAAGTCCTTGCTACCCAAAAGTCTTACTAAACGTGCTTGCACCAAGTTAGTATCTTGATACTCATCCACCATAATATGCTGTAAGCCACGTCTAAAATTCTGTAAGGCAGGGCTATTTTCTTGCAAAAGAGCTTCAAGTTCAAATAGCAAGTCATCATAATCAAGCAAACCTTGTGTACGCCTATAATCTGTATATGCAGCATTAATATCTTGTAAAGCTTCAGTATGTGGCAATAAGTGATTTGCCTCACGCTGCAAAACTTCTTCTATGCTAATTTCTTTATTGCGAGCTTTGCTTAAAATACCAACTATATTTTGGCTTTTTGGAAAAGACCTATCACCTTTACCAAGCTTTAACTCCTCACGACAATGTCTAATGGCAGACGTGATATCGGCACTATCCATAATTGAAAAGTGCCTTCCATCAAGCCATGCCGGTCGATATTGCCGTAACACACTGTAGGCAAAGGCATGAAACGTGCCCCCACGTACACCCATTAAGCCACGCTCAAGTAGTTGTGATGCCCTTTTAAGCATTTCTTGTGCTGCTTTGCGAGTAAATGTAAGCAAGAGCATATGCTCAGGGTCAACCTCTTGTTCCACAAGCCAAGCCAAGCGGTAAATAATGGTACGAGTTTTACCACTGCCTGCTCCAGCAATAACTAAAACTGGACCATCAGGTGCTGTCACCGCTGCATATTGTGCAGGATTCAAACTTTTTTCATAATCAATCATGGGGCTACTCTACTGTTATATGTTGACGCAAGCAAGGTTTACCCTATACATTGTGCGAGAAAATTTTTAAATACATTAAATTTCAACAAGGAAACTATTATGTCACAACAATCAGACAACTTTAACAAGGCTGTGGAAATAATATTAGAAGCTGTTATGTTTGAAAATTGGTTACGCTTTTATTTCATAAGCGAAACACTTGGTGATGTAGAGGTGCTATACCTTACCGTTCCAGAACAAGGTATGGAGCGTATCAAAGAATTATATCCGCACTTATTGCCACTAGCAGAATTAGTAAACAACAAGGAAGTAACCTTTGAATCGTCACGCACAGCCGTCTGTACATATGTAATAACCGACGTTGACGGCAAGCGCATTCCACAAAATATGTCTAACATGGTTTTAGACAGCAATACTTTTCAAATAGAGTTGCAATTGTTTACCACATGGGTACAAAGCCACGAAAGCCAATTAGACGAAACATTTTTAGAATTTGGTACATGGCAAAACTTTTTCTCACAGTGGAGAGAAACCGACGAAGTTAAGGATTTTCGCCTACAAATGCATGCCAGTGTAACCATGCCTGAAGGTAAAGAAGGTAAGGCTTAATAATTATATTGTAATTCTCCATATAGTATGTAGAATGTTCTTAAGGTTAAAATCCTTTATGTGTAAGCAAAAATTCTTATGGAGGTATATTATGGCAATAGCTACATCAGCTGAACAAATAAGCCCCTTGGGCGTTGGCAGCAAAGTACCAGATGGTGCGCTATTAACTATGGATGGGCAAAGCACTACACTCAAAGCAGTTTTAAATGATAAGGCTGCAGTCATAATTTTTTATCGTGGTGAATGGTGACGCTTTTGCCTCACGCAGTTAGCGGGAATAAACTTCATCCTTTCAACATTAGAAGAGCGTGGATATTCAGTGCTTAGCATTTGCCCTGATTTACCAGCAGGACTGAAAAACGTACATGAAAGCAGGAAACTTGATTTCCCTCTTTTTTCTGATACAAGCGTTGCCCTTTCAGAACAATTTGGCATAGCATTTCATGTTGATGACGCAACTGTTGATATGTATTTAACAAAATACAATATTGATCTTGAAAAAGCTTCAGGCGAAAAACATCATAACTTACCCGTACCGGCTGTGTTTGTAATTGACGCAGAGGGCACAATTAAATTTGCATACACCAATGCAGATCATACTACACGCCTAAGCAATGATGAGCTACTAGAGCAGGCTACTTAAGGAAATCAGCGTTTCCTTAAATATACATTTATAAAATCATACAAAATCTATTAAAGACCTTTATGTAGCTTTGCATAAAGGTCTTTGCATTTCCGTTAGTTACTAACTATTTTCTCTTTGTGGAATAGATTGTGCATCTAGGTGCATAGTAAACTGTCACCAAGGAGAAAGTGTCATGATTTTGACTTATCGTAATTATATACAAATTTTTCTGGCTATAGCCATAGTCTTTGCTCTTGTAATACCTGCCAAGGCTGTTCGTATAAAAGACATTGCCACATTTTCCGGTGTGCGTGACAACCAGCTTATTGGATATGGTCTTGTTGTAGGCCTTAGCGGAACAGGTGATAAAACCGGATCAGTTTTTACAACTTCATCCATTGCCAATATGATGGATAAAATGGGTGTTGCCGTTGATCCAGATAAACTTAAAGTAAAAAACGTTGCATCTGTAATGGTTACAGCGCGTATGCCTATATCCGCAAAACCTGGTACACGTCTTGATGTTACAATTTCTTCAGTTGGTGATGCATCCTCACTACTTGGCGGTGTTCTTTTACAAACATCACTTAAAGGTGTTGATGGCAAAACCTATATGCTGGCTCAAGGCTCTTTAACTGTTGGTGGTTTTTCTGCCGGTGGTGCTGCTGCTAATGCTCAAAAAAATATTGCTACTGTTGGCATCATTCCCGGCGGTGGTATTGTGGAGCGCGGCATACCATTTGAATTTAATGATCAAGATAACCTAACCTTAAGTATGCGCATTGCGGACTTTAGTACCAGCCAAAAAATAGCTGAACGGCTCAATGCAGCTATGGGTGGCCCTTTTTCCAAAGCAACAGATGCATCTACAGTAGAAATTACCATTCCTCCGCAATATAAAAATAATATGGTTCCACTTATGGCCTCATTAGAAAACATTGAAATTTCGCCTGATTCTCCAGCTAAGGTTGTGGTTGATGAAAAAACAGGGACTGTTGTACTTGGGCGTAATGTACGTATTTCGCAAACGGCTGTAGCGCATGGAAATTTACAAATTACAGTACAAGAAACAGAGCAAGTTTCGCAGCCTGGTCCATTTTCGCAAGGACAAACTGTGGTCACTCCTGAAACAGCCATTAACGTGCGTGAAGAAAATCGCCGCCTTATGATGGTTGAAGGTGCTACACTGCAAGAATTGGTAGATGGACTAAATGCCATTGGTGCAACCCCTCGTGACTTAATCTCAATACTACGCACTTTACAAGTTTCCGGTGCTTTACATGCAGATTTGGAGGTAATTTAATATGTCAGTAAATCAATTAAATATGCTTCAAACCAAGGGACATATGCAAGCTCAAGACTTGGAACTTAAGCAAAATCAAGTTTCATCGCTTACAAAAAGCAATCTAGATCCTGCTGCAAAAGAAAAGAAGCTACGCGAAGCTTGTGAGGGTTTTGAGTCAATTTTTATACAAAAAATGTGGCAACAAATGCGTGCTACTCTACCTCAAGAAAATCCCCTAGTAGGACGAGAAGAAAAATTTTGGCAAGGCATGTATGATCAGGAACTTGCTAAAAAGATGGCTTCATCTGGTGGTATTGGTCTTGCGGATATGATGTACAGTCAACTTTCTCGCAACTTGGTTTCAGCTAGTCGTACTACAGCTGATGCTATGGGACAGAATAAAGGTTTTGAAATTAGCTCAACACCACTATTGCCTGTACAAGATTCTGCGCCTATGCAGGCACAAAGCTCCCCAAATGCTTTAGACCAAGGTACTAAGGTGCAAACCAATGACAATAAATTAAGTGCTAACAATAATGTAACGCAACCAAGCAACGTTTCGCAAAACATAACTAATAGCACAGCTTCAACTATACCAAATAGTATTTATAGTGGTGCTGCTCCACATATGGGCGAAAGTGCAAGTCATGATGCAAACACTAACACAAACCACAATAGCAATTTTGTGGCAAATGCAAGCAACAATATGCAAGCAAGCGCAATGACTTCTAGCCCAAATAGCACACCAATTGTGGAGCAATACCTTACTAATATACAAAACAAGCAAACAGCAACAGCAACAACGCAAGAAATTCCAACAGGTCTTGAACTTGCAAGACAAGCTCAGCTACAAGCTACAAATCAGCCACCCTTAAATGGTGTTTTACCAAGGCAAAACACACCGCTTAATGCCAATGACTTACAAATACAAAATGCCTTTATTCAACCAAATGCCAATACTTCCGTAGTTGCAGGGATAACACAAGCCATGGGCAATGCAGCTATGACTAACACTTCTTTGGGAAATAGTTCTGGGCAAATAGCACCGGGTGCGGCTCTTATGCAAGCGCAAATTGGCAATCAAACACTAGAAAATACGCAACAACATATCATTCGCACTACCTATACAACTAATATTCCAGCTAATGAGCGTAGCAAGCGTAAAAGCAGTCAACATTTAACTTCAGGCCAGCCAACGGTACAAAACTTAACAACGGCTTATCCTTATGGTTCAAGTAAGGTAAATAATGCTCAAGGTAATGCTGCAGTGCAATCCACAAATGCAAGACAGCTTGCTCAATCCCCCCTTGTGCAAGAACTTGAAAGTTCACCAATTACACCTGTAGCTGCGCCAAATGAACAAGATAAGAGCTAAGCGAAATAAAGGCATGATATTTGCATTATAAGTTTATATAAATTTTATGGGCACATTTTACCATACAAGGAAGATATAATGTACCAACAAATACACAATACCCTAACCAGACAAAGCCAAGGTCTAAAGCTTTTGGTAAGTTTGTTAGATGAAGAATATGACCTTTTACGTCAGCGTGAAACTGATGCCGTTGTCGCCATAGAGTTTAGCATACATGAACTTATTCGCCAATTGGCATACGAAAAAGAATTTGTTATTCGTATGCTTAACGGTGGAAAAATATTACATTATGTTGAGCTATTACCTGCTGGACAAAGCGAGGTTTTGCTTGAACTATATAAAAGTATTGGCACAAATGAGCAAAGAGCATCGCGGCAAGCTTCACGCAATGCGCAACTTTCTTTAGCCTTGCTTGATCAAAGTCAACGCCTTATGCAAGAGCTACACAGTCACATAATACCTAAGCCCACACCAACCTATGGTAGACGTGGTGCTATGGGCACAAGACAAAGACCACAAGCCAGTCTTATTTCTGGGAGGCTCTAATGTCCATTAACGGTTTATTCAATATAGGCCAATCGGCTCTTAACGCGCAACAAAATACCATTGCTACTACTGGTAATAATATTGCTAATGTGAATACACCTGGTTATTCACGTCAATATGTGCAGCTTGAGGATGCCTTTGCCCTTACTGATAAACCTGGTGCCCAAGGTATGGGCGTTGATGCTGTTCAAGTTTTACGCCGCTTTGACCAATTTATTGAAGTTTCTTTTTTAGATAAATATACCGAAGCCTCACGCTGGGAACAACAATCAACCACCATGACCAGCGTAGAAAGCATTTTTAATGAAGCAAATCGTACTGGTATTAGTGATAGTATGACTGCCTTTTTTAAAGCATGGCAAGACCTTGCACTACGCCCCGATGATTCTGCAACAAGGCAAAACTTGCTTTCAACTTCTGACAATTTAAGCTTGCTTGTACGCCAATCTATGGAAGATTTAGAGCAAATCCGCCAGCAAATGGATTTATCTATTCAAGTTGATGTTGATAGAGCCAATGAATTAATAGGAACCATTGCAGAATTAAATAAGCAAATTACCCAAAATACCATTGTGGGTGTTAGCAATCCCAACGACCTCATGGATAAGCGTGATGTAGCCATACGTGAACTTGCTGAAATTGTTGACATAGACACACAATATGGTGATGGTAATGACATAACAATTCGCCTATCCAATGGCTTTCCCTTAGTGCAAGGACATGAAACATTTTCTTTAGAAGTTTTAGGTCATCGCTCTGAAAGTAATAAAGTGCCTGATTCCACTTATGAAGGTAATATCACATTTGATGGTGCAGATTCGCGTGAATACACAGTTGAAATGCTAAGCGGTGGTGACGCAGGAGCAGTTGGTGCAGCTACAAATCCAACATTTAGGGTATCACTTGACGGCGGCAAAACTTGGTTACGTGATGAAGATGGTACAGAGTCCGTATTTGAAGTAACTGACGATAACGGCGATGGCGAAGTTGATCCAGTGCTTGTACATAACCTTAAAATATCATTTAGTGAAACTGACGACTTCACAGCCAATGATCGTTTTATTATAACTCCCAAAAGTGGTTTATATTGGATTGAGCCCACACGTGGACCTCAAAATATTACACCACAAACCTATTTTGACGGGACTGAAAATCAAGATCGTTTATCTGGTGGCACACTTACAGCTTTCTTTAATGTGCGTGATGAGCATATAGGACGCTACGAAGACGAGCTTGACGCTGTTGCCCATAGTCTTATATGGGAAGTAAATAAACTACATAGTCAGGGTGCTGGACTTGAGCATGTTTCTTACTATGCCGGAACAGAGCAAGTTACTGACACAAGCATTGCCCTAAATACACCGCAAAGCGGGTTGGAATTTGCTGATAAATTAACAGAGGGTAATATACATTTTCATTTTTATGATAAAGAAACAGGTAGCTACTACGATGGTGGCATGTTAGATTTTGATACCGCTACCGACGGCATACAAAACTTTGACCCCTCAGTACACAGCCTTCAAGATGTTGCAAGTGCTATTAATAACACCTTTGGAACTGAAATCAGTGCTACCATTCTTGATAATAAGTTAAGCCTTAATATCAATAACCCTGACCTTGAATTTTCATTAGGTACTGATACCACCGGCGTTATGGCAGCCCTTGGCATTAACACATTTTTTCAAGGGGATGATGCCACAAGTATCGCGCTTAATTCGGATATACACTCTGACCTTAACCGCATTGCGGCAGGCTACATTAACGGCAAAAACGAACTTAACCCCGGTGATGATGCTCTAGCCAATGGCGTTGGTAATTTACTTACTGAAAAAGTAGAAATATCCACAGTTTGGCGTACTACAAGTGATCAAAGTATTTCAGAATATTACAGCACATTTGTTTCTCGTGTTGGTGCTGATACACGTACAGCACATACCAATGCCGAATACAATACGGCCCTTGCTAATGACTTAAGTGCACAACAGCAAGCGGTATCAGGTGTTAACCTTGATGAGGAAATGTCTAATTTAATTAAGTTTCAACATTCCTATACCGCAGCGGCAAAGCTAATTACCACAGCAGATGAAATGCTACAAACATTGCTTGGCCTTAAGCAATAAAGCAAATAGGATAGGAGTTTAATATGCGCGTAACCAATAATATGATTTATGATAATTCGCTGTACAATATGCAGTCATCTTTAGGCGCGCTTTTAGAATCTAACATTCAAGGCGGATCACAAAAGAAAATTAATCGCCCTTCCGATGATCCGGCAGGTGCAGCACTTGTACTCAACTCAAGAGCCAATATTGAATCAACTGAGCAATACCAGCGTAATGTCGATACTGCACGCGGTTGGCTACAGCTTGCTGATGCAACCTTGCAACAAACCAGTACAACCATATTAAAAATTAAAGAATTGACTGAGCAAGCCTCTACCGAAACCATGACTGATGAAAATAGAGAACAAATTGCTTATCAATTGGAAGAATTATTTGGACAGCTTTTAAATTTATCCAATACTGAATTTGAAGGCAATTCCATCTTTGCCGGTCATAAGTATGACAATAACGCCTTTGAACAAAGTCTTGGTGTTGTGAGCAAAGATCCAAATTTTGATAGCAGTACTGTTACTGTTAGTGGTGATAGTGATACAAATACAGCCATACGCTTTATAAGTAATGGTACTGTAGGTGTTGATGCCCTAAACTACCAATACAGCCAAAACGGTGGGGATACATGGACTGACGCCACCCTTGCCGCTGGTGAAACAAGCATTACTGTTGAAGGTGTAACATTAGACATTCGTCCAGGTTCGCAAATAACTGCAGCAACCAGAACCGATGATATATATTCTGATGACGGTACCTTTTTATATGTTCACCCAACAACAGAATATGGTGGTGATGATAATGACCGCAATATTTATGGTTTAACAAGTGGTGCGCCAAGTGGTATGAGCAATACCGTAGTCGGGTCACTACCTGACAATACAATTTTTACCTTAACAGGTGATGTTGACCTGAAAACTGCTGGTGCAACTATCAACTATAGCATTACCCAAAGTGATGGCACTGTACAAAACTACACAGCTACTGTACCAAACCCACCACCGCCACAAACACCAAATGGCATTGTGGAGCTACCCTTTGATGATGCTAACGGCAACAGATTGACCCTTGAACTTGATACCAGCAATGCAACTACTAGCGCTTTAACAGCAGGTATGCGCATTGACCTACAACCTCGCCGCGTGGATATGCTTGGTGGTAATCCTGATAATACCTTGCTTAATGCTCAAGGTAGCTTTGCACAAAACACCTTGGTACGTTTAGACGATGATACAAACCTTAGTGATGCAGGCTCTATAATTAACTATTCATACAGCTCAGATGGTGGTAATACTTGGATTACGGCCACAAGCCAAGTACCAACACCACCGACAGGTAGTGCACGCTTAGCATTGCCCGGTGGTTTTTTAGAATTATCCGATGCCCCTGGTATTGCACCACCAAATACAATGCCTGCTGGTACGCAATTAGTTATACATCCTGACCGTGCTGACCTTAGTTATGAAATTATGAAGGACACCTACGTTGCAGCAAACCAAGTTGGTAAGGATATTTTTGGTGGGCAATACAATGGTCAAGTAGTTGATGGGCCAAACCTTTTTGAAGTTGTGGGACAACTTATTTCGTATTGCCACTTTAATGACACCGATGGTATCTCCCAAACTTTGGAAACTTTAACCGAAGCACATGAACATGTAGAAACACAAGCAACTCGCATCGGTGGATTAAATAATCGCTTAGACCTTGCAGCCGACGTTTTGAGCTTTGAAAAGCTAGACCAACAAGAACGTTTAAGTTATACTGAAGACATAGACTTGACAGAACTTTTAAATAATTTGGCAAAACAAGAGCTTGCATACAATACTGTGCTAAAATCATCCTCCATGATTATGCAGCTTAATTTGACACAATTTGTATAAAGCACATGGGTAATATATGTTAATTCTTACACGTCGCCCCGGTGAAAGCCTTTATGTGGGTGAAAATATACGCATCACCGTTCTTGGCTTGCAAGGTAAGCAGGTCAAAATTGGTCTTGATGTACCCAATGACATGACTGTCTACAGGGAAGAAGTATATAAACGTGTGACTGAAGAAAATCGTCTCGCCATTGAGACAAGCAACGAAGACCTATTGATGGTGGCAAGTTTATGGCAAGAGAAAACGAAGTAGAAGTGCAAACCCGATTAGGGACTAGGCACATCAATAAAGATAAAGTTATTTACTTTCCTCGTGGCTTGGCTGGGTTTGAAGGTTTACATGAATTTACCTTACTCCAAATACGCCCCGATGCGCCCCTTTTGGTATTGCAAAGCATGGATAAGCCAGAGGTGGGTTTACTGGTAGCTGACCCTTATAGTTTTATAAAAGATTTTAATATTAAAATTGGTGATGCTGAACAAAAACTTCTATGCTTAAAAGAATTACACCAACTAGCAGTGCTTGTCACTGTAACTATACCTGTTGGCCAGCCAGAAAAGACTGCCCTCAACCTTGTAGGGCCAATCATCATTAACCACGAAGCTCGTATTGGCTTACAAATACCTCAATCAGAAAACAATACCCCAAACCAAGTTTTACTATCTGAATTAAATAACGATAAAGAGCTTAATAATGATGATGAAAGTGAAAAATCTTCCTAATATATTCGATGCTGAATAACACAGTTCAATGTATTATTCTAAAAGGCACATTAACCCCAAGTAAACTTTTGGGAAATACCAGCATTTCATCTCAAAGCTCGCCGGGGTGTTCCCGTTAGCCTAAAAACAAAGCGAGAGCTCTGCACAGTTGTTTTAAAATATAATTTTGCCGTTAAAATTTTAAAAATTACTTCAATGGCAAAATGTAATGTGCAGAGGCTTTTATTTTTATTATTGCAGAAGCTTTTTATCTTTTATGAATTGGCAGCTTAGCTGATGGACATTTGTTTTTTTTGCCTAATAACCCAAAGACTTTGCAAACATACCGAAAGAATAATCACAAAAAGTCCCATATAAAAAGCAAAATTAAGCTCTCTTGCTTCACCAAGAAAAGCTATGGCAATAAATATGCTATACACTGGTTCTAAATTATAACTTAAATTAACAGTAAAAGCTGAAATACAGTGTAGGGATTGAATAAGCAAGTAACTCATGCCAATAGTACAAAAAGTTGAAAGACAAAATAACAGTATAGTATCTTTTAAGCTTGGTATCAAGTAGGTGATTTCAAAGTAGTTAATGCAGATAGGCAAGATACAAGTTAAGAATAAAGCCCCACCTCCCATTTGATAAAGTAAAGTAGCATTATCACTGTACCCTTTGAAATACTTAATACTAATCGTATATAATGCACCTAAAAAAGCAGCGATTACTCCGGCAATAATGCCAAGCCTGTAGCGCACATCAAAAGAAAAAATCAGCAACACTCCAAGCACTGTTAATAGGCTAAAGGCCAGTTCACGCCAAGAAAAGCGGGTGCGTAATAAAAGCGGTTCACTAACGGCTGTAAAAAATCCAATTAAAGAGTAACAAACAACGCCAATTGACACATTGGAAAGCTTTATGCTGGCATAAAAAAACAACCAATGCACACAAATTAGCACACCACTAAAGCCGATTTTTAAAAAGTCCTTTAAGCTAATTCGTTCAAACTTACCGCTGAAATATAAAAAAAGGGCAAAAATAACAAAGGTCATGGACATTCTATACCAAACAAGCATGACTTGTTCCAAATCAATCAGCTTGCCTAAAATACCTGTAAAACCAGCTAGTAGTATAGATGTATGCAGCTTAATAAACGCTTTATTTGTATCAGTTAGAGTAAAAAACATTTTTTACCGAGCTTTTAAGGTTTGCCTTGGGTCTAATATGGGAAAGGGGCGTGACCCACCATCAACAATTTTCAAGGTGTTGACAATATTTTGAAAGTCTACACAAGCACCACTTGCCACTACAAAGACAAGCCTGCTACCATGATAAGTAAAGCGAGCAGAGCTTAAGACATCACTTTTTGTGTTTACAAAAAAACTAAATCCACCATCATCAGCCTTAGGGTTTTGCCCTTGCATACTTTGATATAAAACAATGCCAAGCTCATTAAAATCTGAATTTTGGTGCAAGGTCACACTTACATTAATAACACATTGCTCCTTAGGCTCAGTAAAAATATAACTATTGCCCTGCTCTTCAACGATCCAATCACTTGGAATATCAATACTAAATTCCTTAAAATTTTGTGCAAAGGCAAGAGATGGCATGAAAATCATGCCACATATACATAGACATAAAAATCCATTTGCCACTTCTTGCACAAATTTCATTAAGTATGAGTGCAAAATAATTAAAGTTTTATTTATCACAATTTCTTGCTTGCAGGAGCTTGCATTGCTTCTGGCCACATTTCAGAAGCCATTTCACGTAATTTAAACTTTTGTATTTTTCCACTGGCAGTTAGTGGGAAGCCCTCAATAGTTGCAATGTAACGTGGGATTTTAAACCATGCTATCTTGCCTCGGCAATGGTCCCGCACGTCTTCGGGTTGCACATCATAACCTGGTTTAGCAATGATAAATGCCCCGACTTCTTCTCCATATTTATGGCTTGCAACAGCTATTACTTGTACGTCTAAAACACCTTCCATGCCAAGTAAAAACTCTTCAATTTCACGTGGGTAAACATTTTCTCCCCCGCGAATAATCATATCCTTGATACGTCCGGTAATAGTAACATAGCCATTTTCATCCATAGTACCAAGGTCGCCTGAATGTAACCAACCATCAGGTGTTATAGTTTCAGCTGTTTCTTTTGGCATGTTATAATAACCTTTCATAATATTATAACCACGGCACATAATCTCACCAACTTCACCACGTGGCATTTCTTCACAGGTGTCTGGATCTGCTACCTTTACCTCAATACCTGGCATGGCACATCCAACAGTGGCACAACGAACATCTAATGGATCATTTACATCTGATTGCGTCATAACAGGCGAAGCTTCAGTTAAGCCATAACAAATTGTAATTTCACGCATATACATATCATCAACTACACGGCGCATTAGTGGTTCAGGACACACAGAGCCTGCCATAATACCAGTGCGTAATGAAGATACATCAAAACGTTTAAACATCTTATGTTCAAGAACCGCAATAAACATTGTTGGCACGCCATACAATGCCGTACAGCGTTCTGAATCAATAGCCTCTAACATATGAAGTGGATTGAAGTTTTCTAAAATGACCATAGTTGTACCATGATTTACGCAAGCTGAAACGCCAAGTACGCAACCAAAACAATGGAATAAAGGTACAGGCAAACAAAGGCGGTCTTTATCACTAAATTTTTGATGCGCACCAATCCAATAACCATTTAAACCAATGCCGACATGAGTTAACATAACACCTTTGGGAAAGCCAGTAGTACCAGAAGTATATTGCATATTAATTACATCCCAAGGATCAAGCTCAGCCTGCCGTGTGGCATATTCTTCGTCACTTACCATAACCGACATGGCTCGTACCTCAGGTATAGAGTACATACCACGATACTTTTCAACCCCTAAAAAGAAAATACGGCGCAAATGTGGTAAACTTGGTACATTAATACAATCACGTGATTGTGTGCGTAGCTCAGGCACTATGGTGTACAAGGTTTGAATAAAATCATGGTCACGTACATTATCGATAATGAAAATATTTTCACATTCAGAATGCTGCAAAAGATAACGTAACTCATGCTCACGATAATTTGTATTAACTGTAATAAGCACAGCACCAATTTTTGCTGTAGCAAATTGCAAAGCTACCCAATATGGCACATTTGTCGCCCAAACGGCAACTTTTTCGCCTCTTTTAACCCCAAGCCCCATGAGACCTTTGGCCAGTTCATCAACAGTTTTACCAAATTCACGCCATGTTTGGCGATACTCACGATCAACATAAACAACAGCATCACTATCAGGAATGCGTGCTATGGTTTCATCAAGAATTTGTCCCAAGGTTCTTTCTTGTAATACAAATTGTTTTTGCCTTTCTGCTACTTTATTTTTCATACACTACCACACTTTTAAAGAACTTTAAGACTAAGGATTATATATAATTGCCAAAATTTCTGCAGGGCCATCACCATGAGCTCCCACGTAATGCGGCACTATGGAATTGTAATATATTGTATCACCCTGTTTTAATATATGACTTTCACGCCCGTAAACCACCAACAACTCCCCCTTAAGCACTAGCATAAATTCTTCACCTTGATGGGATGATGTTGTACGCTCATCACCTTTATCCGGCATGATTTCAATATAAAAAGGCTCCATATTTCTATCACTCTTACCCTTACCCAAGGCGTGATAAAGGTAGCTTGCATTACTATTCCTACTCTTATGCATGGCAAGATCTGCACTACAGTCACCAATGCGTGAAATAATAGGATCACGGGTAATTTCATCATCCATAAATGTACCCAAACGCACTCCAAGAGCGCGTGCTATTTTTTGCAAAGGTCCAATGCTTGGGTAAACATTATCATCTTCCAAGGCTGTCATAAAAGATTCTTTCAAGCCGGTATGTTCACACAACGTTTCAAGACTGATACCACGCTCTTCTCGATAAGCCTTAATTCTTTTGCCTAATTTTTGTTCAACGCTCATATAAACCTCCCTATATGGCTACTGGCACTTTACTTCACAAAACACTACGTTATCACAACAATATCAGCTTTACATATAACTCTCAAAAGCACAATTTTATTAAAATTGCTTTTACAGTCTATGCTGCTTAATTACGCTAAAATGCAGCAAAGTAGTCACCACCACTTAACAAAATGCTAAGTATTAAGCAAGAAATCTATCCACGAAAAACAGGATGCAAACAATATTGTTATTTGTTAGCTTTAAGGCATGGAAAATACACAAAACTTAAAATCTATAAAAACTACTGAGCGCAAGCAAATCTTAGTGAATGGGCAAGTGCAAGGTGTTGGCTTTAGACCTTTTGTATACCGTTTAGCTTGTATTCATAAAATATATGGTAAGGTTGGTAACACTTCACAAGGTGTATGCATAGAGGCTCAAGGCTCAAAGGAAAATTTGCATAATTTCATAGAAGATTTGCAACAGACACTTCCACCATTAGCTAAAATAAATACTTTGGACGTTAAATGCATCCCCATTCAAAATGACTATGATTTTCAAATTATCACTAGCCAAGCAGAAGGAGGAAATGAAGTCCTCATAGCTGCCGACGCAGCTATTTGTGCTGAGTGCATGCAAGATATATTAGACCCAAGCGATCGCCGCCACTACTACCCTTTTACAAATTGTACCAATTGCGGACCACGCTATACCATTACGCATTCCATACCCTATGACCGCCACACTACATCTATGCATTGCTTTAATCTTTGCCCGCAATGCCAAAGCGAATACACTAACCCTCTTGACCGTAGATTTCATGCTCAACCTAATGCTTGTCCAATATGTGGACCGCAAATATGGTTTGTCAAATCAGGCACTTCCCTAGAACAAAGTGATTTTTCGCAAACACCACAACATCAACGTAATGACGCAAGCATTCAATGCGTAGCATCAAGATTAAAGGCTGGAGATATTGCTGCTATCAAAGGGCTTGGTGGTTTTCACCTTTGTTGTGATGCCACCAACCAAGATAGCATTGCGCTACTACGAGAACATAAAAACCGCCCTCACAAGCCTTTAGCCGTGATGGTTTTAGATATTGCAATGGCTAAACGCATTGCTCACATTGGTCCAAGAGAAGAAGCCTTACTTAATGGCAATGAAAAACCCATTGTGCTTTGCAAAAGGAAGCAAAACATCTTGCCGCAAAGCCTTGCACCAGACACAGAACAAATAGGTTTAGTTTTACCATATACGCCACTACACGTGGTACTTATGCAACATTATACCAAACTTTGTTCTAAAAATGCTATTGTAGCCTTGGTTATGACCTCTGGAAATGCCGGAGGTGAACCCATATGTCTTGGAAATCGTGAGGCTTTAAACCGCCTCTCACACATTGCGCAAGTTTTTTTATTACATAATCGTGACATATTAATACGCAATGATGATTCAGTTTGCAGCACAACACCTATTATAAATGGATTATCACCTTCTGTTGATAAAATATTTTTTCGGCGTGCACGTGGTTATGTACCACGCCCTATTAAACTCTCTACGCAAGACGCAGGCGCAATTATGGGCATGGGTGCTGAATTAAAATCTACTATTTGTTTGAGCAGAGGCAACTTAGCCTTTGTAAGTCAGCATATTGGTGATTTACACAACCTTGAGACTATGTATTTTTATAATGAAATCATACAACACATGGAAATGCTTTTACAAGTACAGCCCAAAGCCATTATACACGACCTGCACCCTGACTTTATGTCTACACAAATTGCAAAAAACATTGCGCAAGAGCGCAACATTCCCTGCATCCCCATGCAACATCACTTTGCACATGCATGGAGTGTTTTGGCAGAGCATAATTTTACAGGAAAAATATTAGCTTTAAGCCTTGATGGTACTGGACTTGGTACTGATGGCACTATTTGGGGAGGAGAGCTTCTTTACATTAATACAATTAACCTTGAACATAAACGCCTTGGAAGACTAGCACCCTTTACTTTACCGGGTGCTGATAGTGCGACCAAAGAACCTTGGCGCATTGCGCTAGGTTTAGCTCAAAACTCAAAATGGCAAAAGCACATTGAAATTCAGCACGAACAATACGCTTTAGGCGTAAGTGAGATATTAAAACGTAACCTTAACTGCCCTCTAACTTCAAGTGTAGGTAGACTGTTTGATGCTGTGTCCGCAGGGCTTGGACTTTGCAACATTACAAGCTATGAAGGGCAAGCCGCCATTAGACTAGAACAAGCCCAACGCAATGTACCTTGGGTTGGGCTTGGCAGTATTGACAATGGTTATGACTGTATTGCACAAAAAAAAGGAGACCTTTGGGAACTGCCAAGCCAAACATTGTTTATGCATTGCCTTGAGGAAAAAAATATTGAGATGGCCGCACGGCGTTTTCACGTAGGCTTAGCTCAAGGTTTTGCACAAATGGCTAAAATGGCAGCCTTGCAACTTGATATCAAACACATTGCCCTGTCAGGAGGAGCTATGCAAAATCTAACATTACACAGCATACTACCTGCCATACTAAGAAATCATGGTTTTACAGTACTTATGCACCAAGATATTCCTTGCAATGATGGTGGCATTGCTCTTGGGCAAGTAGCTTGGGGTAGGCAATGCCTTGCGCAAAACAGTTAGATATTTTCGGCAAGGCAATACTTTGCCACATAAACATAAGGCTATAACAATATAATATTAAATATTTTCAATCAATTTTTTTCTGATGAAATGTAAATTTAGCATTGCGGTTTTGCACTCTTTTATCGCAAGCGCAAGACTTACATGCACCTGCGCATTGGCAAGGGCTATTTTTCATAGCTAAAATTCTATTACCGTGATGGCCTAAGCGAACCCCTTGCTCACCTTTGAAAATAATTTGTCGCGGTGTAACATGAGCAATGCACCTCTTGAAATCTTGACAATAATCATCTTGCACAGGTTGCAGCTTGCGAACATCTAAAAAAATTCGTGAATCATCTATGTTAGCTTCAAATATTGCTGCTGTAAATTTTGTTACATCTTGTTTTGTAAAATTTCCAAACAGAGCAAAATGCACCCCAGTAATACTTTTTCTTACTGTATAATAAAAATTTTCTTGCATTACCTAACTCCTATAAGGTGAAGCTTGTTGTAAGTTTTTAAATGCAACATCAAAGCTTTAATAGCTTCTAAAACCGCACACAGTTACATAGCATGTGCAAAAATTGTTTACACAACCATGTGCGGCTTTGGACTTAACAGCTATGCGGAGGCTAGAACATTTTTAACAAAATCATCTATTGAGGATTTTTCTGATTGTGGCTCACCATCAATCTTTAGAGTATCAATCACCTCTGCGCCCATAGCATTTAATTTTTGCTCAATAGCATCTACTGCACCACAAAAATATGTATAGCTACTATCACCGCAACCAAACACTGCTGTTTTTTTGCCTTGCGCACCAATGCTATCAAATTCATCAAAAAGTGGAATAAAGTCGTCTTGCAGCTCAATTTCCTCATCACCCCAAGTAGAGCAACCAAACAAAATTAAACTATATTTATCACAAAGCCCGCTAGCACTAACTGCGTCAGCGCTTTGATTTGTAACATTATAACCTTCTTGCTCAAGCAATTTTTCAATATGCGACGCAACAAATTCAGTATTGCCAGTGGTTGAGCCATACACAATTAAAGCTTCTTTCATAATTTTCTCCTTAAGATATATAAATTTATCGACATGAGAATGATATTCAAAATCATAAAAATTGCAACATTTTTCTTAAAATATTTTTGATTATAATTTCACTATATTTACTGTCACTTACTTTACAACAATCTTATTTCCCAGCAAGCAATACAAAAAAAATTTCTCCAAAGCTCTTTTCAAAATCGTAAAAAATTGCCACAAGGGACGCAAATTCCCCATTATTTAAAAATAATTGTGCAGATCTCTCAAATATCAAATTTAAGTGCTTAAAGGATTGATTAAGCTTTACATTAAACTATTAATATATCATGATGCAGGTTACACTTATATAGCTTAATCTTAATAGGAATTTTATATGGCAAGTAGTCTTGGCGGAAAATCAGCCCTAACCAGTGATACAACAATACTTATGTATTATGCACTCTCAATGTTAAGCCTTGTGGTTGGAGTGACATTTTTTTTAGCTCTTATCGGTTCATTTGTATCCCGTTACATTGCAAACAAAGAAGGAGCACCCTTTGTTGAGCAACACTGTGCCTGGATTTTTCGTAGTCTTTGCATTACACTTTTCTTAATATGCATTATCATAGTTATAACAATTTTTTTATTAGGAGCTGCAGGTGTGGTTATGCCTGACACATCCCAAATAAATAATTTTGCACAACTTTGGTCTGACCCCAGCATACGCATTGCTTTACAATATATTTTTAGTATGCTTACTTGCATACTGCTGGTACTTTTGTGGTTTATTTACCGTATACTACGTGGAGGATATGCACTGATAAAAAGACAGCCCTTGCGCGCATTAAAAGTGCATACACGACTATAAAAATGACTGTATTACCAATTGCTGCACCTTCTTGCATTCTTCCAGACCATGTGGCGGCCAATGCATATTTTTTAGCCTCTAAAGTACAAGAGGTAGGCTTATGTTTTTTTGAAACCAAAGCTTGCCTTGATTACTCTGAAAAAGATTTGCCACAAGATCTTGCAACCCTTCCTTTAACTTGGCATATTCATTTGCCGGTTGATTTGCCTTGGGGAACAAGTAGCGACATTCAAGCCGCTCAAGCCGCATTCAACATTGCTCAAAAGGTCAACCACCTAAATCCACGTTGTGTAGTTTTACACCCACCAACCAAGGTAAGCCTTAAAGAACAGGAAGCACTTTTATCAAATTTTGCAGACTATTGGTATAAGCATAGTACCACACCTATATTATTAGAAAATATTGAAGGCGCACCACTTGCAAACCTCAGTTCAAATCTTTTTAGCTCAAGCCACATACCTTTTGGTATTTGCCTTGATGTAGGGCATATGCTAGGATATGGACATGTAGATATACTAATGAATAGTCATTTGCTAGATAAAGTTGGCTTGGTACATTGGAGCGCACCAGGAAAAAAAGATGAGCACCTTGCCCTTAAGCACTTTACCCCATCAGAATATTTACTGGCTAAACAAGTTGTTAAAAGGATACCATGCTCAGCTCATCATATGTTAGAAATTTTTAATTGGGAAAACATTGTGCAATCCTACCCTATATTAAGGCAACTTTTGGATAATACAGATGAGTAAAGCGGATAACAAAATCGCTACACGCATAATGCAATGGCGTAATACATTATGTAAAAATGATACATGGTGTATATTAATAGCGGCAGACCCAGATGCACTTGGTGCAGCCATGGCCTTAAAGCGTATTTTAAGTTACCGAGTTAAAGAGGTTACTATTGCAAGCATTAACACCGTAACACGCCCCGATAATCTTGCCATGTTGCGCTATTTACGCATCCCCTTAGTGGACTGGCAAGAAAATATGGTCAATGACTTTAGTCACTTTGCCATTGTAGATTCTCAACCACATCATAATCCGGCCTTTGAAAAAGTAAAATTTTCTGTCATTATTGATCATCACCCCTTAGCTGAAAAAACCACATATGAAGCTGATTTTATAGATATTTGCCCAGAATATGGTGCAACATGCACCATGATGACGCGTTATATAAAAGCCTTAAATATTCGTCCTGGTAAATTACTTGCCACAGCCATGCTTTATGGCATTCGTGCCGACACAGCAGCCTTTGACCGCAGCGGTATTACCGTTGATTTCCAAGCTTATCAATATCTATCACGCTTTGCAGATATAAATTTAATGCGACGTATTTTTCGTAGTGAATATCTTTTAAGCTGGCTTCCTCTTTTTAGTCGTGCATTTCGCAGCCTTAAAACTTGCAAAACAGGGGCTCATGCCCATGTGGGCGATGTTAAATCACCGGATTTATTGGTAGCCATTGCTGATTTTTTTACACGCGTACATGGTTTACGCTGGGTTGCTGTTAGTGGTGTATTTAATGACACTGCTGTTATAATTTTTAGAAGCGATGGTAGTAAAAATATGGGTAACTTTGCTTCTCAGCTTTTTGGCGACATTGGTTCAGCAGGTGGTCACAAAAATATGGCCCGTGCCGAAATACCAATCATTGCCATTGATGCCGTAAACGTTCAAGATTTTATATATGGTAAACTCATGCCATACTGCAAAACTAAGAAACGGAAAAACAACAACTAGCCACAATAAAAAGGAGATTTTCATGGCTCAACAAAAAACCCCAAAGAGCGCCTCAGAACTAACTATCTGGAAAGATGCCACCGCAATGATTGAAAAGGCACGTGCAGAAAATATCCAAACTGTATGGGACCGCTTTGAACAGCAACAACCTGCATGTAAATTCTGTGAGCTTGGCACTACTTGTAAAAACTGTAGCATGGGTCCATGCCGCGTTGTGCATAGTGAGGATGGCACAGGTAAAAGAGCCTTAGGTGTTTGTGGGGCAAATGCTGATATTATTGTTGCACGTAACTTTGCACGTTTTGTGGCTGGAGGTTCAGCAAGTCACTCTGACCACGGTCGTGACCTTATTGAAGTTTTAGAAGCCGTAGCCCTTAATCAAGCACCAGACTATTGCATTAAAGATGAAGAAAAACTACGCCGCATTGCCGCTGAACTTGGCATTGAGGTTGAAAATAAAGACACTCTCGTCGTAGCAAAAGAACTTGCTGAGTTATTTTTTAGTGACTTTAGTAGTCGCCGCAAGGAAGTTTCTTTCATCGGTCGCGTACCCGAAAAGCGTCGTGAACTGTGGAATAAACTTAATATAACACCACGTGGCGTTGACCGCGAAGTGGTAGAGATGATGCATCGCACACATATGGGTGTTGATAATGATGCAGTAAATATTCTTCTGCACTCTGCACGATGTGCCTTGGCTGATGGCTGGGCAGGCTCCATGATAGGTACAGAACTATCAGATATTCTTTTTGGTACTCCAAGCCCAAGAACTTCACAAGCTAACCTTGGCGTATTAAAAGAAGATTGTGTTAATATATTAGTACACGGTCATAACCCTGTTGTATCAGAAGTTATATTAGCCGCTGCCAAAGACCCAGAGCTTGTTGCTTTAGCCAAAGAAAATGGTGCCAGCGGTGGTATCAACGTAGCCGGACTTTGCTGTACAGGCAATGAACTGCTCATGCGTCAAGGCGTGCCCATGGCCGGCAACCACCTTATGACTGAGCTTGCCCTTGTAACTGGCGCAGTAGAAGCCATTGTTGTTGACTACCAATGTATTATGCCATCACTGGTTAATATTGCATCATGCTACCATACACGCTTTATTGACACTGCTGCTAAGGCTCGCTTTACAGGAGCTGATCACTATACCATCAAACCAAATACTGCACTTGAGCAAGGCAAAGCCATTGTGCGTAGCGCAGTTGAAGGATTCAAAAAACGCGATCCTAATCGTGTAAATATACCTGATACACCTATTGAAATTATGACAGGTTTCTCCAATGAAGCAATCTTGGGTGCTCTTGGGGGCACAGCAGCACCGCTGTTAGACGCTATCAAAAGTGGGGCTATTCGTGGTGCAGTAGCAGTTGTTGGCTGTAACAATCCAAGAATTAAACATGACTCCCTAAATGTTGGACTCATGAAAGAGCTTATCAAGCGTGATATTTTAGTATTGGTCACAGGTTGTGTTACAACCTCAGCCGGTAAAGCTGGGCTACTTATGCCACAAGGTGCAGACATGGCCGGTGACGGCTTAAAGAGTGTTTGTAATGCACTTAAAATACCACCAGTATTACACATGGGTAGTTGCGTAGACAATTCACGTGTATTACAGCTTTGCGGACTTTTGGCCAATGAGCTTGGCGTTGACATATCTGACCTACCAGTTGCAGCATCAGCACCGGAATGGTATTCAGAAAAAGCTGTTGCCATTGGTCTTTATGCTGTTGCAAGTGGAGTTTATACTCACATTGGACACCCACCACACATACTTGGCTCACCACTGGTTACACAACTGGCAGTGCAAGGGCTTGAAGATGTAGTTGGTGCAAGCTTTGGTGTTGAATCTGATGCCGTAAAAGCAGCTGAGCTAATTGATGCAAGAATTAGTGCTAAACGTGTTGCATTAGGTCTTAGCAAGTAACAAGTACAAATATTATAAAACAATAAATTCAATTGCCAGAAAAGCGTACTCAACAAGCTTTTCTGGCAATTTTACATAACATAAAAAAATGAGCTTAATATGAAGATTGCCATAGCCGGTAAAGGTGGAGTAGGTAAAAGCACATTAACCGCTAAATTGGGTAATACATTGGCCCTTTGCGGTCAAAACGTATGGCTAGTTGACGCTGATACAGCAACATCATTGGGCCAAGCTTGTGGCTTAAGTGCCAAGCAATTACCCTTACCCTTAGCAGCTCAACAAGAACTCTTGCATCAGCGCACCACTGCAGGTAATGCATCACTACTATCGCTTACCCCAAGAGTTGACGACCTGCCGGAAAGCTTGTGCGTACCCTTGCCCATTTTTGGTACTGACACAAGACACACAAAGCAAGGGAAAAAAAATCTTCTACTAATGGGTGGTCTACATCATGCCGGTGGAGGGTGCGCCTGTGAGGCCAATGCTTTACTAAAAGCACTTTTGGCACACTTGGTACTAGAGCGTAAAGAGTGGGTATTGGTAGATTTAGAAGCAGGGGTTGAACATTTAGGGCGAGGCACTGTAGCCTCTGTTGAGCAATTACTAATTGTTGCTGAACCAAGCAAGCACTCCTTAGATATTGCCGCTCAAATAGGACTTATGGCTACAGAGATGGGTTTGACCAAGCAACTATTAGTATTAAATCGTGCCACAGAAGATCAAAAAAAATCTTTACAAACCCTCAATATAGCTGGCTTACCAAGTACATGCATAACCATACCACCATGCCAACATTTGATGGAACAACGCCTTACATCATCTGCCGTACTAGGTTTTGATGATAACATTGATGCCCAAAGCCATAAAGATATGTTAGCACTATTAAAAGCTTGTGGTTATGAGCTATAAAAGCTCACACCAAAAAACAAGCCCAATGCTTTTGCATCAGGCTTGAATATAAATCTCAAGGGGAAAACCATTTGAAAAATATTAAACTTAAATTTTAGCCATTAAGCATAAAATCAACACAAATTACCAATCGTCACCCACAAGGTTAATTAAACGTACAAGCTGGTTGGTAAATCCGGCCTCATTATCATACCAAACAATAGTTTTAACAAGATGCGCAACACTTACCATAGTACTTAAAGAGTCCACAACTCCACCATATGTACTTCCAACATAGTCTACAGAAACCAAGGGTTCTACACTATAGCCCAAGGTATCTATTAAATATGTGTCACATGCTGCCTTAAAAGCCGCATTGACTGAGTCGACAGTACAAGGTCTATCCACGGCACAAGTTATATCAACCATGGACACATTGGACGTAGGGACACGCACAGCCATACCATCCAACTTGCCGGCAAGCTCGGGCAAAACCAAAGCCAATGCTTTAGCAGCTCCTGTTGTTGTAGGCAGCATAGACATGGCAGCAGCACGTCCACGGCGTATATCTTTATGCGTGCCGTCAACAATGCGCTGACTCATAGTATAAGAATGAATTGTATTTACAAGACCATACCTTATGCCAAAAGCCTCATGCAAAACCTTAGTTGCAGGTGCAAGACAGTTAGTTGTACAAGATGCTGCTGAAATAACCTCATGCGCCCTTGGGTCATACATAAATTCATTAACCCCGGCCACAATAGTTACATCGGCCTCCTTACAAGGCGCACTGATAATAACCTTTCTTGCTCCACATTCAATATGCTTGGCAAGATCTGCACGGGCTTTAATGCTACCGGTAGATTCAACTACAAGGTCCACATCGTATTTCTTCCAATTCCACTGCCCCATATCATAGCGAGTAATTGGAATATGTACGCCATCAATAATTAAACCATCATCATCAAAGTCAACGCTTCCTTTATACTTACCATGTGTTGAGTCATATTTAAACAAATAAGCTAAATTACTATTGCTTGAACGAGCATTAATAGCCCCAATTTTTATACTAGAGTTTTCACACAAAAGGCGTACCAAATACCTACCAATACGCCCAAAACCATTAATGCCGATAGTAAGCGACATAATCCCCCCTTAAAAATTATTAAAAACTAAGCTTTTCCTGATGTTCCCATAACATTACGTATTTTATGTGCAACCATATCTTTTACTGCTACTCGAGCTGGGGTTAAATAACCACGTGGGTCAAACTGGTCAGGTTGCTCTACCATAAATTTACGTATAGATGCTGTAAGAGCCAAACGAATATCTGTATCAACATTAATTTTGCAAACTGCCATAGCAGCAGCTTTGCGTAGCATATCTTCAGGCACACCACGTGCACCACCCACTTGTCCGCCATACTCATTGCACATATTTACAAACTCTTCGGGCACACTTGATGCACCATGTAACACCAATGGCACGCCTGGCAAACCGGCAGCAATCTTTTCTAAGCGCGGAAAGTCAAGCTTGGCTTCGCCTTTAAATTTATAAGCACCGTGACTTGTACCAATGGCAATAGCTAAAGAATCACAACCAGTGCGCTCTACAAATTCTACCGCCTCATCAGGGTCTGTAAACACATGCTCATCTGAAGAAACATGCTCTTCAACACCAGCAAGTTTACCAAGCTCAGCCTCAACCCATACGCCTTTATCATGTGCATATTCAACAACTTGCTTAGTTATAGCTATATTTTCCTCAAAAGAAAGATGTGAACCATCAATCATAACAGAGGTAAATCCACCATCAATACAATCTTTACACATCTCAAAGGTTGGGCCGTGGTCAAGATGCACAACAA
This sequence comes from uncultured Desulfovibrionaceae bacterium, assembly GCA_964372165.1. Taxonomy (GTDB): domain Bacteria; phylum Desulfobacterota; class Desulfovibrionia; order Desulfovibrionales; family Desulfovibrionaceae; genus CAYJAD01. The sequence goes on from CAYJPT010000001.1 coordinate 69,023, forward strand.
CAGGCACATCTGCCTCTAAAAGGGCTGCTTCTACTAATTTCATAATATAGATTTGCCCAGCGTATTTGCGTGCTCCTGCAGATACTTGCAAAATAACAGGAGATTTCTCTTGTGCAGCAGCCTGCATAATGCCCTGAATAATCTCCATATTATTAACATTAAAACCACCAATGGCATAACCATCAGTGTAGGCTTTTGCAAACATATCGTGAGGTCCGATAAGTGGCATAACACACTCCTTTGATAAAATTAAAAATTAAAAATCAGAGGACATTCACAAAAAAAATGCCCTCTGATGATTTAAGTTACTTTTTTATAAACCTTTTTCACTCATAAACACGATTAAATCGCACACGCGGCAAGAGTAGCCCCATTCATTATCATACCAGCTTACAACCTTTGCTAATGTACCATCTTGAACTGTGCTATACTCCACTTCAAGGATTGATGAATGTGGATTTGATTTAAAATCCATAGAAACAAGAGGTTTTTCGCAATATTCTAAAATATTTTTCAATGGACCATCAGCAGCTTTTTTCATGGCAGCTAACATGGTTTCGGTATCAGTTGGTTTTTCTAATAATGCCACAAAGTCCACTACAGATACTGTTGGAGTTGGAACACGCAAAGAGTAACCGGTAAACTTACCTTTTAACGCAGGAATAACCTTAGCCACGGCTTGGGCAGCACCTGTTGATGTTGGAATAATACTGCATGCACCAGCACGAGCACGACGCAAATCCTTATGTGCCATATCAAGCATACGCTGATCATTGGTATATGAGTGAATTGTGGTCATAGTACCTTGTACAATGCCAAACTCATTTTGCAAAACTAAGGCTACAGGTGCTAAGCAGTTTGTTGTGCAAGATGCATTAGAAACTACATTATGCGCCTTGGGATCATATTTATCTTGGTTAACACCAAGCACAATGGTTAAGTCTTCATCTTTAGCTGGTGCACTTATAATAACTTTCTTTGCGCCATTATCCATGTGCACATGAGCGTCTTTTGCGGAGCGGAACATACCGGTTGATTCAACTACTATATCGACACCATAGTCACCCCACTTCAAATTAGCAGGGTCACGCTCTGCAAAGCAATGCACGTTCCACTCACCAACTTGAACATTACTTCCATCTATTTTAGCATCCAAATATGCGCGCCCGTATACTGAATCATATTCCAAGAGGTGAAAGTTTGTTTCAGCATCATATAAATCATTGATGGCAACAACTTCTACCTTGTCTTTATAATGTGAAAAAAGAGCACGGAAAACTTGTCGCCCTATGCGACCAAAACCGTTAATACCAACTTTTACCTTACTCATAATGCATCCTCACACTGTTTAATGGTTAAAAAATACATCTTAAAATACTGCACAAAGCAAAAAATAAAGGACACGCTGATTAAATCAACAAGTCAAAAAACATATTGTGCGTTTCCTTACAAAGTAGGCAGTGTGCCTACTCAGACAGATGACAAACCCCCTTTCGGGTGTTTGTGCTGCCTAAGGCAGACAAGCTGACTTGGCAGTAAGGCACGAAAATCATTCGCTTGCGCTGCTCTCTATATCC
>CAYJPT010000002.1:0-1298 GCA_964372165.1 uncultured Desulfovibrionaceae bacterium
CGTGGAATTCTTTTAGAGCCACCACGAGCAGGAATAATAGCTATATTCATAAGGCATCCAAATTACACAATATCAATTATTTTTCAGTTGCATCCAAAACATTATTTACAATATATTTAAGCTCCGCATCATTCAATCCTACCCAAAGTGGTAAGGTGATAATTTCACTAAAAACATTTTCAGCAACGGGGCACAAACCCTTTTTATAACCAATATTTTGATAGTACGGATGTAAATATACAGGCATATAGTGAACATTTACACCTATGCCACTATTACGCAGGCTTTTAAATTTTTCATCTCTATTTTTTGTCCGCACAACATAAAGGTGATAAGCGTGGACAACATCATTATCTTTTTTCAAAGGGCGTATTGTGCTATTAGCAAAAGCTAAGTCATAGCTTTGGGCCAAAGCATTTCTTTTATTAATCCAATTTGTAAGTTTTTTTAATTGACTAGAACCCAAAGCGCATTGAAAATCTGTGATGCGATAATTATACCCAAGCTCATGCATTTCATAATACCAACCACCTACTTTTTCACGCTCTGTAGCAGTTGTGGTTATACCATGTCCCCTAAAATGACGTATTTTTTCAGCATATTCTATATTATCCGTTACAGCCATACCGCCTTCTCCGGTAGTAATATGCTTAACAGGATGAAAGCTAAAAATGCTAATATCAGCTAAGGTTCCTACTTTTTTACCTTTATACTCTGCACCAATGGCATGGCATGCATCAGCTACCAGTGCTAAATTATGCTTATTGGCAATGCTACGCAAGGCATCCCAATTGCAAGGCTGCCCTGCATAGTCCACACCAATGATAGCTTTGGTGCGTGAAGTAATTGCTGCTTCAACTTTTTCTGGGTCAATTAGAAGAGTATCTTCGATAACATCTACAAATATTGGCGTACCAGCACAGTATAAAACGGCATTGGACGTGGCAGCAAAAGTTATGGGTGGGACTATGACCTCGTCGCCTTTGGTAATTCCTAAAGCATACATAGCAGCATGCAAAGCTGCTGTACCATTACAAACGGCTACACCGTATTTTGCACTGGTAAAAGCGCATACATCTGCCTCAAATTGTGCAATGTTTGGTCCTGTGGTAAGGTAGTCTGAGTGTAAAACATCCAAAACGGCCTTAATATCGTCATCATCAATAATTTGACGACCATAAGGAATAAACATAAAAACTCCAGATAAATACTTTTAAATCAACATATTAGTCTACACGTAAAACAAGACAAAATTGCTTTGCATGCATTAGGCGTATTTATGCCAAAGGTGGTCCAAA
>CAYJPT010000002.1:1398-56823 GCA_964372165.1 uncultured Desulfovibrionaceae bacterium
TATGCCAAAGGTGGTCCAAAGACCACCGTGGTATTTATGCCAAAGGTGGTCCAAAGACCACCGTGGTATTTATGCCAAATACGTGTATAAAGTGTATTTCAGCATAGACTATATTATATGCCAAAGCCTTGTTCTTTAAGGGTTAGTTGCAAGTCTTGTACGCTTAACCACTCTTCATTTGTACCAGAATTATATTCAAATCCTTCTGGCACTGCCTTACCCTCTGGGCCTCTGTAATTAAACGTTTCCGGCTTTATAACGTAGTATTTACCAATATCTATAGTATGGCGGCTATCTTCTGAGGTGATCATGGTTTCATGCAGTTTTTCACCAGGTCGTATACCAACTTCTACAGTGGGCATACCAGGAGCAATTGCCTCTGCTAAATCAGGAATTTTCATGCTTGGAATTTTCGGTACAAAAATTTCACCACCACCCGCAAGTTTAAAAGCACTTAATACCATATGCACACTTTCTTCAAGGGTAATCCAAAATCTAGTCATACGCATATCGGTAATGGGTAAGGAGCCACCCTCTTCACGTTTTTGAATGAAAAAAGGAATAACCGAACCACGAGAGCCCATAACATTACCATAGCGAACTACAGAATATACAGTATCATTGCCACCAAGGTATTGATTGGCAGCCACAAATAATTTATCTGAGCAAAGTTTTGTAGCTCCATAGAGATTCACAGGAGCAACAGCTTTGTCTGTAGAAAGCGCAACTACTTTTTTTACGCCACAATCTGCCGCAGCATTGATGATATTTTCTGCACCTTGAATATTAGTGCGAATGCATTCTGTTGGATTATATTCTGCTGCAGGTACTTGCTTAAGTGCAGCAGCATGAATTACAAAATCAACACCCTTAAAAGCGCGATATAAACGGTCTTTATCACGCACATCGCCAATAAAATAGCGCATGCAAGGATACTTTTCTGTGGAAAAAACTTGCTGCATTTCAAATTGTTTTAGCTCATCACGCGAAAAAACAATCAGACGTGCTGGTTTGTAGTCACGCAAAATAATTTCTATGCATTTTTTACCAAATGAGCCTGTACCGCCAGTAATAAGAAGACTTTTATTTGTAAACATTAAAATTCCTATGAAAAAATTTATTGGGGTCTTGTTAGCATATGGTTTATACAATGGCAAGCAAGTATCAATAGTGAAAAAAATAATTTGACATATGCTTTATAGACTATAAACCATTAACTGGAAGATATGACATGGCAAAATTATTGTTGCAAAGCTTCAACAATGTTTTGTGCGTTGACCTTTTTCAAAATATTTCCATTAACTACCACTGCAGGAAAGTTTTCTACGCCATATTGATTTGCGGCAATAGCCGCTTGATACATATTAATATTACCGGCATCAAAGGCATATTGCATTATGTGTGAATATTCAGTTTGAGTAAGAGCCGGCTTTAGCATGCTTAAATAGCTATATAAAATTGGAAAGTCTTTCTTATGGGCTGTGGCATCATATTCATAAACAAAGGGACGGGTTATACCCTTGGTTGCAAGAGTGCGTTTTACTTCATTCCACTTACGTAAAGTATAGTTAAAGTAATCAAGCCCATATGCAGGTCTTGAATATGTTACCCAAATACCGCCGCCCATGAGTTCTGTGCCATACTTTTCACTATTTTTTGCAAAAACTACAATTTTATTTTTTTGTACGTCCATCATCTTGCTTGCAGCTAAAACTTGAGCCCAAACAAATTCGCTATTTAAGTTTGCATAGTCTATAAAAACAATAACTTCATTCTTAGATTTGACATTGCCAAATACTACGGGGTATACTTCATTACGCCAATATTGCCTATAGCTTACCTCATCTTGCAGGTTTGATTTACTTGCCCCAAGCATTTTTGCCATCTCTGCACCGTCATTACTTAAACTTTGCGACGGTAAACGTGTATGAAAATAAGGGTTAAATAAATTTGTATCCGCCCCGAGTACATGATTATGCATTAAACAAAGGCAGAGTATAGCTAACAATTTTATTATATGCATGCTCTTTCCATTTCATTTATTGTGTATTCAAGGTGATTTAACCAGATATTTATAAAACCATCATATTCAGCTATCCCATGTAATACTGGTATACATTCATGCCCTGCAGCCTCAATACGACTTCGCCAAGAATTTTTTTTAGTCCCAGCCATATCATTAAGGGCATGTTGTCCAATTACAGAAAGTAATGGCATAAGCCAAACGCGTTTGTAAGGTTCAAGCTTTGGGAGGATGCGCTTTAAGGTAAATGTTCCATTCATAGTTCCAATATGTACATTTTCATCTCTGTCATAAACTGCATGAGCTAGGTCTTTATACCGTTCTACAGCTTTATGCTTTGCACCATGTCCCATAAATATAACAGCTTCATGCGTTTTGCGCTCAGCTGGCAAATGGTTAATAATAGCATTGGCAGCTAAATTTATATCATCTTCAGATGCTAATAATGGTGTGCCAACAAAAACTTGTATATCATATTCGGACATGACCCATTCAACATCTTCCAATAAAGCCAAGTGCTCGCTTCCGGGTATAGTTTGCAAGGGCTGCACAACAACATGCGTATATTTTTCAAAACACATTTTTTGTAAAGCTTTACGCACCGAATCACGCTTAATACGTGCAGCTGCAAGCCTTTCTCGCAGTATAAGCGAAGTAAAAGCCCAACGCAGCGGCATATTGCCAAATCGCTCACGAACAGCCATATCAAATGCCCTAAGTGTATTTTCACCTTGAGGATTGCTTGAGCCAAAAGCAGCTAAAAGTATTCCTTGTTTCATACTATATTACCTAACCTGTTAAGCCATGCTAAGCAAGCTTTGTCTTAACAATTTATCATTATAAAAATACTAACTCACAAAAATAACATAAAAAAATCCATTTTGAATACTTGCTCAAAGCAATATGTTCTATTACAATCAGAAGCATTTGAAAACAAAGACAATTGTTGGGCATTTATATCATACAATTAAAAATAATAAACACTTTGCCAAAATTTTATAGAACAATACAAAATAATTTCTTTCATTCTAAAAGTATAAAAAACTTTAATTATAAACAGTTAAACAATAAAACATAAGCACAAAAGAAAACCAAATACAAGGTTGACCCCATACCATTAGCAATATATATTGAATATCAAGTGGTATGGTGTATTTACTCTTGGAGGAATAATGAAAAAGAAAGCTCTCATCCTTGGCGGACGTACTGGACTCCTCGGTCAAGCTTTGATGCGAGTGCTCATGGCTAATGGCTGGGGTACACTTGCATTAGGAAGAGATGATGGCGATCTGCTAGATGTGTGCTTTATTGAAAAAGCAGTAGATAAATACAACCCGGATTGTATATTTAACACTGTTGCGTGGACCCAAGTAGATCAAGCTGAAGATGATGAACGCAACGCATTTATTTGGAATCGTGCCTTGCCTGCGGCCTTAGCTCAAATTTGTAAGACTCGTGAGTTGCATTTAATTCATTATAGTACAGACTTTGTATTTTCTGGTAATGATAACACGTCTTACTCAGAAGATTGCCCCACAGGTCCTTCTTCCGTTTATGGGCGCACCAAGCTTGCCGGAGAAGATGTTGTCATGCAAATGGCTCCGGACAATAGTTGCATTTTACGTACAGCTTGGCTCTTTGGGCCTGGGCGCAAAAATTTTGTAACTAGCATATTAAATGCATGTCAAAAACAAGAAGTATTATCCGTAGTGCATGATCAAATTGGATCTCCTACTTATTCTGTAGATTTAGCTATTTGGAGCATGCTTGCCGCTGAGAAATCACTTACCGGCGTATATCACGCTGTAAATAGTGGTCGTGCTTCTTGGTGTGAACTTGCCTGCGAGGCTATCTCCATAGCTGAAGCACGTTGTAAAGTTGAGCCTATTAGCTCAGAACATTGGCCACAAAAAGCCCATAGACCTCCATTTTCAGTCCTCAATGCATCAAAACTAGAACAGGCACTCAATATCACCATACGCCCTTGGCCTCAAGCGCTACGTGAATTTCTTTTTAGTGAGTATTTAAACCGTGACAATTTTGGTGCTTAAAACATAATGCATGGTATTCAGATGAAAAAATTTATTTTATTTTTTTTTACTTGTTTTAGTTTAAGTTTTGGGCAACAAGCCTTGGCATTGCCAACTTCACTAGAAGAATTAAAAGCCATGTCCAATCGGCTAATTCAAACTGCTGTGCAGTATGGCAGTATCAGCTCTTTTTATCAGCCAAGTTTTATGAAGGTAATGGATGCTGATTTAAAGTATAATAATAACGAACCAGTTTTTATAGTAAACTTTCCAACCGGGCCACGTATTTATCCACAAAGCATCATGGTTTGGCACCAAGTTGCCAATGAATTTATTAATAATGTTTCTTATGCCGTGACCTATTGTCCAATCACCGGTAGCTTAGCAACTTACATGACCACCTTGGACAATAGTCCACTTTCCTTTGATGTTGACGGTAGGCTGTATGATGGCAATTCAGTATTAGTTGATAGAAATACCGGTAGCTTATGGCTGCAAACCATGGGCATTGCCTTTGATGGCCCTTTGGCTGGACGAGGTTTGCCATTAGTTCCTGTTTTTTGGACCACATGGGGAGCTGCAAAGCAAGTTTATCCTGATGCATCTGTACTTTCCACTCCACTTGGCAGCCGCAAACCATATGGGCGTGACCCATACGGCAGTTATTTAAAACAGGGTACTTATTATGATAATGATGTTTTAGCCTATGCAGTGCAGTATAGTGATATACGTCTACCACACAAGGCTCAAGTCATTGGGCTTGAATACAATAGCGTGCGTATAGCTATCGATGTAAACTATGTTAAAAAAAATGGCGCAGTTAACTTCTTTATAGGTGATAGTCCCTTGCTTGCAGTTCATGACATGAAACTTGATGTAGTACGCATATTTAATCGGCACGTGTGGGACAAACCATCTTTGTTTGTTTTAGAAAATGGACAACTTATTGATATTGGCACTAAAACGACTTGGGATGCAAGTACGGGTCAAGCCTTGCAAGGCAATATGTCCGGTGCAACAATGCAACAATTTTACGGTATATACAGTATGTGGTTCAATTGGTATAATATTAATCCTGAGACTTATTTAATTCCAGGTCCGGGCGAAGTACCCAAAGAGGTTTTACACTTAGATCCATTAAATAAGTAAAACCTTACCTGCCCCACCCAATGTAATGCGTCGCTCTTGAACTGCATAGCCCATATGATGCAATAGTCCTTCTATTGCACCAAATTGCATGAAGGACTTATAGCACTTATAATGCTCTCCCCCCACTAGGTATTCAATAGCATAGGCAAGTGCATAAGGTGGTATATATGCATTACGCTCAAGTAAACAATAATCTGCAATCACTACATGTTTAGACACTCGCTTGAGTTCTTGCAAACTTTGCATGGCAACATCTAAGGGCATGGCATGCAATGCCATACAAACACTTGAAACATCAATGCTTCTATTTGCAAAAGGCAACGCTACTGCATTGGCACAAAAAAGATGCGCCGCAGGTGCATTACATTTAGCCTGCGCTAACATATCTAAACTCAAATCTATACCTAAAAGTTGTCCACAATGCTCAGATATAGCAAGCCTTAGTAAGCCACCAGCCCCACAGCAACAATCTAAGTAGCTGCTATTAACTGTAAGCTTACTCAAAGATAAAACTTGTGTGCGCAAGTCTTTAAGTAAGCGTCCTAAAATAGGCTCATAAAACCTTGCTGCTACTTTATTCATTGGGAATTTCTTGCTTAATTTTATTCAACAAGTCTAATATAAAGCTTTTTGCCTCTTGCACTGGAGCAACCTTTGGTAAATCTTGCAAAATATTATTCAAATATCCTGCTTCAATTAAAATTTTTTTTGAACTTTCAAAATAAAGTTCATGCAACCATGTGCCAAGCAATAATCTAAAATCATTAACATAAACAACGTCATCATACGAGGCAATGCGACCTTCAAGCAAGGCAGTAATAATATTTTTAGACCATGCTTGTGGTTCATCCTTGGCATATAAAGTTACTGCACTGCTACGTGTATCAGCGCAAGAAAGGTGTTCATCCATCACTCGCAATATGTCAAGTTTATCTGCATCACGTAAAGCCCTAGTAATTAACATGATATCTTGACTAATACCCTTAGGAACACTAAACCTATTATGCATGCTTACAGCTGCCAGCACTTGTTTTTGTACCTTGGCAGGTTCAGCATTAAGCCAAGCTTTTTCTTTAAGTATTTTAACACCTAAAAAAGCATGATTGCAAGTGTTTGAATCTTTAAATGTACGCCACTGTGCATACTGTTGAAAGCGCGCAACATCATGAAATAAAGCTGCCAAAAGGCATGCTCTAGCATAGGGAGCAAGGACATCTTCCTGCACCAAGGTACGCATATGATTAAGTACAGATTGAGAATGCACAATTTTAAGTTCAAGCATACTTTTTGCTTCTTGCTCAGCATCACAAAAAAGCTTAGCGTAGCTTAAAAAAATATCCTCATATTTTGATATATCTAAATTCATTTTGTTATTATACTAGTTTTCTAAGTATTAGTCGATGCCAAAAACTCCAAGCGTAATTTAGCGCATTATATCAGGCTAATTGTGTCGTAGAATAAGCCTAAACTAACTTCTCGCGTCCCCAAAGGGGTATGTTTCTATATAATACGTAAAAACGCATTGTTCTGCATCGACTAATTTGATTTTAAATCATAACATCTTCATTTATTTACAGCAGAAAATAAAATTAATCTTATGAAATCAAAAAATTACCAAGCAAATAATAGTATTGCCTTATATAATTTTGTCATGTACTTTTGACACTCTTTGCCTAAGTAGTGTTGGCTCAACGCACTACAGGTAAAACAATTGATAATTTTAACTTTTTTAAAAAGTAAAAATCACCCTTTAGTGATAAAAAAACAATGTCTTTCATTTTTATGCCTTATGAAAAAATATGGAGATTATTATGAAGTGCTCTACTTACCTTAAGTCTATTCTGATTTTTTTTGTAATTTTTGCTTTAAATGCAGGGCAAGCATCTGCCAAAGAAATTGATGTGGATTACAATAATTTTGCATATATTGAAACTTACAAAACCATGCAAAAGGCTATAAAAAAAGCCGGTGGTATCAATAAATTTATCCACATAAAAAAACCCACTCCCATTAATAATCAGCAGATTATCCGAATGAATCGTGACACATTATACAGTTTAGCTGTAGTTGATGTGAGTAAGGGAGCAACCATAACTATTCCGGATGCACAAAAACGATATATATCCATGGCGGTTATTAACTCAGATGGCTATACCAATATGGTAAAAATTGGTGGAGGAAAATACAACTTAAATAAAGAAAATGTTGGTACAGATTATGCGTTAATTATCATGCGTATTTTTGTCGATTCTAATAATCAAGAAGATGTCAATGCAGCCAATAAACTACAAGATGCCTATATAATTACTGCTCAGAGCAATAGCAAGTTACCAGTGACAAAGTGGGATAAGAAGGATTATGAAAAAGTATATGAATCACTACTTAGTTTATTTAAAATATCTAAAGATGCCCATGACATGTTTGGCCCAAAAGACGAAGTTGATACAGTACACTTTCTTATTGGTACAGCTGGTGGATTTGGTGGTCTTCCAAGTAAAAATGCTGTATATTACAATTACAATCAGCCCGAAATTGAGGCAAAGGCTTACAGCATGACCTTAAAAGATGTACCGGTGAATGCTTTTTGGTCTTTCACAGTGTATAACAGCGATGGATATTTGTTTGAATCTGACTATGGTTTATCCAACATCAATAGTAGTACGGCAAAAGCCAATGCAGATGGATCTTACACAATTTATTTTGGCATGTGCAAAGAGCAAAAAAGTTATAATTGCCTAGGCATTGAAGACGGTTGGAATGGAATTTTACGACTGTATGAACCACAAGAAAAAGTATTAAATGGAAGTTGGGTCATACCAACTATCAATGCCAACAAATAGATTATTTTTTGATATTTAAATTACGAAATAGGCATAATAATGCATTCAATTATTGAATGTAGATTTACTAACCTTAACAACATTTTTAATATATGTCAGAATTTGTACATTTACATTGTCATACTGAGTATAGCCTTCTTGACGGAGCTATAAGGCTTAAAGATTTATGCAAGCGTGCTAAAGATTATGGCATGCCTGCTGCTGCCATAACAGATCACGGAAATCTTTTTGGCGCAACACTTTTTTATAAACAATGTAAAGCAGTTGACATAAAACCCATTATTGGTTGCGAAGTATATGTTTGCCATGATCATACCGATCGTGAATCAGAGCGTGCCAAGCGCAGACATCATTTAATATTATTGGCGCAAAACAATGAAGGTTATCAAAACCTTATAAAGTTAGTTACGCATGGTTTTATAAATGGTTTTCACTATAAACCACGAGTAGACAAAAAGCTTTTGCAGCAATATTCCAACGGTATTATTGCTCTATCAGCTTGTCTTGCCGGTGAAATTCCTCGCTCAATTATAGCTGGTGACATGGATGAAGCTCTCAACCTGACTAATGAATATGCAACAATATATCCCGATCGGTTTTATCTTGAACTACAAGCCAATGGACTCAAAGAACAAACCATTGTTAACAATGGTCTACTGGAACTTGCCGAACAAACAAAAATACCACTTGTTGCTACAAATGACTGCCATTACTTAGATGCCTCGGATGTTGACGCACATGATTTATTGCTATGTATCCAAACTCAAACTACTATTGATGACCCAAAGCGCATGCGTTTTGAAACACGTGATTTATATTATAAACCATTTGATCAAATGCAAAAAGATTTCGGGCATATTCCTGAAGCTCTTTCCAACACGGTGCGCATAGCCGAACAATGCAATGTGGAGATGACTTTTGGGGAAAGCTTTTTCCCTGTCTATGCCGTGCCGGAAGGTATGACTCCTGAAACAGAATTCAAACGCCTAGCTGAGGATGGACTTAAAAAACGTCTTGAACTACATCCAGATTCACAAAGCATTGACCATGATTTTTATCATGAGCGTTTGCAGTATGAGTTAGAAGTTATATTAGAAATGGGTTTCCCCGGCTACTTTCTTATTGTTCAAGACTTCATAAACTGGGCAAAACAACAAGGTATTCCTGTTGGACCTGGGCGTGGCTCTGCTGCTGGGTCATTGGTGGCATGGGCATTACGCATAACAAATATAGACCCCATACCCTATAATTTACTTTTTGAGCGGTTTTTAAATATTGAACGTGTAAGCCTACCTGATATAGACGTAGATTTTTGCGAACGCCGCCGCGCTGAAGTTATTAGATATATGGTAGATACTTATGGAGAAGACTCAGTTGCGCAAATAACTACTTTTGGAAAAATGAAAGCCAAAGCCGTGGTACGTGATGTAGGGCGCGCCCTTGGCATGAGCTTTGCCGAAACAGATCGCATAGCAAAGCTTGTACCTGATGATTTAAAAATCACTGTGCAAAAAGCCATAGATGATGAACCGCAGCTCAAAACACTTTATGATACTGACAAACAAATAAAACGCTTGTTAGACACATCATTGCGCCTTGAAGGTCTTTCGCGTCATGCTTCAACCCATGCTGCCGGACTTGTTGTGTCAGATAAACCCATGACAGAATACTTACCCCTATACAAGGGTAAAAAGGGCGAACTTGTAACACAGTTTGATATGAAAATGGTCGAGCAAGTCGGTCTTGTAAAATTTGACTTTCTTGGTCTAAAAACCATGACGCTAATTCAAGATACTCTTGACGCCATTGCACACCAAGGTAAGGAGGTTCCTGACTTAGATAATTTAAGCTTAGATGATGTTGCAACTTATGAGCTTTATGCCAGAGGTGAAACAGACGGAATTTTTCAGGTGGAAAGTTCAGGCATGCGGCAATATTTAAGGCAACTTAAACCATCATGTTTTGAAGACATTATTGCCATGCTTGCTCTTTATAGACCTGGGCCTTTGGGCTCTGGCATGGTTGAAAGTTTTATTAAACGAAAACACGGCATTGAAGAAGTTACATATCCACTTGAAATATTAAAAGACTGCCTCAAAGACACCTATGGCGTAATTGTTTATCAAGAGCAAGTTATGCAAATTGCCACAATTGTAGCGAAGTATAGCTTAGGTGGTGCAGATTTATTACGCCGCGCCATGGGTAAAAAGCAAGCCGATGCTATGGCACAAGAACGTTCAAAGTTTGTATCAGGTGCAAATGCCAATGATATAGCAACGGATAAAGCCAATGAAGTTTTTGACCTTATGGAAAAATTTGCTGAATATGGCTTTAACAAATCACATTCAGCAGCTTATGCATTAATTTCTTATCATACAGCATATTTAAAAGCACATTTTAAAGTTGAATTTATGGCGGCTCTACTCACATCTGAAATGGGAAATCAAGTTAAACTATTAAAATATGTTGCAGCATGCAAAGACATGGACATTGATGTACTTAGACCTTCAGTTAATGAGAGTTTGCGTGCATTTTCAGCCAAGCAAAATGCAGTGATATTTGGGCTTGGTGGTATAAAAAATGTGGGCGATGAAGCCATACGAGAAATTGTAGAATCTCGCTTAGAAAAAGGGCCATACACATCACTTTTAGACCTTGCCTTACGTGTTAATTTACGCAAAGTTACCAAAAGAGTTTTAGAATCTTTAATCAAGGGTGGTGCTTGCGATTGCTTTAATGTAAACCGCTCAGCCATGCTTGCAGTAATTGATTTAGTTGTTTCAAAAGCACAAAAAAAAGCAAAAGAAAAATCGTCAAACCAAGTATCGCTACTTTCCATTGCACCTCAGGTTGAACAAGAAAGTACCACCTCTGGTATTGGTTTTGATTGCAAAGAAGCAGATTCTAACGAACTGGATAACGATGCAATGTTACGCGGAGAAAAGGAAGCTCTTGGATTTTTCCTAACAAGTCACCCATTATTACCATACCGCAAAGAAATGCAACGCGTAAGACTTAGCACACTTGAAGATGCACGTGAAAGCTATAGCGGTAGTGATTTACGAATTGCTGTTCTTGTCACATCAATTAAAGAAGTTTTTACCAAAAAAAAGGGCGAACGCATGGCTTTTATCAGTGTGGAAGATTTAACAGCACATGCCGAGGTAACCTTTTTCCCCAAAGAATATGCCATATACCGAGAGCTTTTGTCATCGGACCAACCTATTGTTTTAGAGGCAAAACTTGATATTAGGGAGTCAAACATCAATGCTGAAAACGATGCAGAAGGTGAAGAAGCTCCACGAGAAATAAAAATGCTTGGGCAAAAAGCCATAGCACTTGAGGAAGCATTTTCCAATGATTTAAGTCCAGTACGCATAAATATCCCTGCCACATTGCTGGATAAGGAAAGTATGCTTAGCTTGTGCTCTATTTTAGAAAAGCATAAAGGACAAGTTGAAGCACAAGCTCAATTAACTTTGGACGGCTATCATTGCGTATTGCAGCTTGGAGCAAAGTTTAAGGTACACCCCGGACCTGAATTGCATGCGGATATTGCAAACTGGAGAAAAGGAAAAGCCATATGAAAAAAAAGATTTGGCAGCTAACTGTACGTTCAGAGTTCTGTGCTGGGCATGCATTGCGTAATTATGAAGGCAAGTGTGAAAAAATGCATGGGCATAATTTTGAAGTGGAAGTGGTAGTTCAAGGAGAAAAACTTGATAACAACATTGAGTATTTAATTGACTTTAAAGTTTTAAAGTCAAAGTTAAATAACATTTTGGATGACTTGGACCATTGTATACTTAACGAAACAACGCCTTTTCATAAAATCAATCCAACATCAGAAAACCTTGCTCAGTACATTTATTTACGCATGCAAGAAGGTTTAGCTGAATATGAAGTTGAAATGTACAGTGCAACTGTTTCTGAAAAAAGTGCACAAAAAGCTACATATAAAGAGATTTCAACTTAATTAATATATGAAATTTATTATAGTTTACTAAAGCCAAACTTTTTTTGCGCAAAAAACAAACCTATGCGTAAAGCGGCAAAGCCTATCATAATTTGCATAAAAGCATTCCAAAATAATTGCGACCAAGCTTCATGCAAAATAAATACATATATATCATAAATATATGTAGAAAATGTTGTAAATGATCCCATAAAAGCAATTAGTAGCACCTTTCTATATTTTAGTAAGGGCCAGAAAAATCCAAAGCATAAACAACCAAGCATATTTACAAAAAACACACCCCAGGATGTAGTTTGCCCAAAACCAAACTCAAGCAACCAGATTAAGCCATAGCGTGACAAAGCACCAAGCGCAGCTGCTACTGAAAACAGTATAATTTCACTGAAATTTTTTACATATTTATACACACATAAAGTCATAATGCACCAATAAAACATGATAATAGTATAAAATACAGTTTAATTATATAGCCAGCACTAAAAAACATATCAAAGCTTTATCACTTAAAATGAATCAACATTATGATAAACCTTTGTTATTGACACAACATTTAATACTGTTTATGTCATTATGTAAATATTTTACTGCCATTTTTAAAATAAGTATAATTTTATTGACTTACATTCCGATGAATCTAGTATATTAAATGCAGTTTTTTTAATTAATTTTTAGAGGTTTTATAATGCAATTACAATTTTGGGGTATTCGTGGTTCTACATCAAGCAGTTGTGTAACATCTGCGCGCTATGGCTGCAACACTTCTTGTTATGCTATAGATGCTCCCCTTGCTCCTCACATAATTTTAGATGCAGGTTCAGGATTACGTAAATTTGGCACAACCCTGAAAGATAGCAATAAACCTTATGAATGTACTATTTTCTTGAGTCACAACCATTGGGATCACGTGTCAGGCATGCCTTTTTTCATCCCATTTTATAGCCCACAATGGACTGTAAATATTTTTGCTCCTGAGTCCATAGGCGGTATTGGACCTATGGAATTTATTAAAAGCCTATTTTCTTATACATTTTTTCCTGTGAGCTGGGATGAACTTCCAAGTATACGCAATGTAATGCCATTACATGATGGTGAAAAAATTGAAATAAGTGGCGGAGTTACTGTTTCAGCACATGCAACATGCCATGGCGGAAACAACATCAAGGGGCTTTTCTCTTGTGCTTACCGCATCGAACATGCAGGAAAATCTATTTTTTATAGTGGTGACCATGAACTTGGGCCAAACCCTGAAAGCCTAGATCGTGAAAGCTCCTTTTTCCAAGGCATGAAAGATGTTGATATTGCTGTTTTAGATTCACAATATACCTTAGAAAATTACCCAAGGCATCAAGGTTGGGGACACTCTGCCATAGAGCAATGGGTACCAATAGTGCAAGAAATGGGTGTTAACACTTTTGTTCCAACGCATTATGATCCCAATTATGATGATGATTTTATTGACCATATACGTGACAAACTCATTCAAGATTACCCTGAAATTTGTCCATTTCTAGTTATGGGCTACGAGGGTCTTGAACTAAGCTGCTTAAATAACACTAAAAATAGCGACAAGTGCCCTCCTTGTATTCCTGAACATATTGACTATAAGTTTGCTTCAGAGCTATTAGACATACCAGATATGAGCTCAGTATTAGACCAACTTTTATTACGAGCAAGATCTATTGCTAAAGCTGATGCAGGTACTATTTATCTGGTTGAAGATGATGAACTAGTCTTTTCATACTCACACAATGACAGCTTATTTACAAGATCGCAATCAGCACGTCAGCAGTATCTTAATGCACGTTTGCCAATAACAACTAACTCTATTGCCGGATATGTAGCAAGCAAACGTAAAATATTAAACATTGCCAATGTGCGCAACTTGCCAGAAAATGCTCCATATTCATTTAATTGCACCTTTGACGAAGCAACAGGATATGAAACAGTATCTATATGCACCATGCCTATTTTTTCTCAGCGTGGCAGCTTATTGGGTGTTATGCAAGTCATAAATGCCATGAAGGATGACAAAGCCATACCATTTAGCCTTGCAACAGAATCTACCTTGCGTAAACTTTGTAATGTAGGCGCACAAGGCATTGAGCAAGCCATTACTACACGTGATATGCTTTTACGCTTATTGGAAACAGCTCGTATGCGTGACCCAACAGAAACAGGTCCACACGTATTTCGTGTGGGCGCTATGGCAGCGGAACTTTATCATCATTGGGCTGAAAAGCGTGGTGTTGATATAGTTGAAATTGCCGATACTAAAGCACATTTGCGCCTTGCATCAATGCTCCACGATGTAGGCAAGGTGGGTATCTCTGATCAAATACTTAAAAAGCCAGGAAGATTTGATGATGAAGAACGCAAAGTCATGCAAAAGCATTGTTCCATTGGAGCTTCGATATTTAAAAATACCAATAGTACACTTGATAGACTTGCATCAAGCATAGCCTTGCATCATCACCAACGCTGGGATGGTAAAGGTTATTGCGGTGATGAAACTCAACCTATTCTTGCTGGAGAAGATATCCCCTTTGAAGCTCGTATTACATCAATTGTAGATGTGTTTGATGCTTTACTTTCTGTACGATGCTATAAGAAGCCAATACCTTTAGATGAGGCTTTAGCTATCTTAAAAAATGACTCCGGAACTGCCTTTGACCCACAAATGGTAGAGGATTTTTTTGAAATATTAGATACCATGATAGCAATTCAAGAAAAATATCAAGACAAACCTATTTGCAAATAAATATTTTATAATTTTCTATAGTTACACCAAAATACAGAGTCCTGCACAATCATTTTTTGAAAAAATTTTATCATCAAACAAATAATCATTGTGTAGGGCTCTTTTTTTAGGAAAGTATAGTGGCAAAAAAAGAACGCTCTTATCGTATTTTAAGCGACAACATTACTCGCTTTGTTGTGGGTATAACTATATGCATTAGCATGCTTGCGCTATACATTTGGCAACCTACTATCTTACAACAAGCTGACAGACATATATACGATACTTTTTTACGAGCAAATGGTGGTGGTGAACCATCCCCAACTCCAGCTATACTAGACCTTGATGAAGAAAGCCTCAAAGAGTTTGGACAATGGCCTTGGCCTAGACATTTAATTGCAAAACTTATTACCATACTTACCGAATATGGCGCTGCATCCATCGGCCTTGACGTACTCCTTGCTGAACCTGATAACTCCTCAGTTATTAATCTAAAAAAATCCTTTGCTAGACATTTTAATATCGACATTCCAATACAAAGCATTCCGCAAAGTTTACATGACAATGACTTAATTTTAGCAAGTATAATAGCACAAACACCTACAGTTTTAGGAGTATATAGCAATTTTGATGGAGAAAAAATACCCTTACCTAAAAATTTACCATTTACCGAAGGTATTGTTGATCGCATAAAAGCAAATGGTATTTCACCACGTACTAATTTATTGAAAGCCAACAATTTAACCCTACCCTTGCCAGAATTACGCACCCTTGCGCCACTTGGTAGCCTAAACGTTGCCCCAGATGCAGACGGCATTATTCGCTCTATCCCTATAGTTACAGAAATTGATGGGCGCATCATTATTTCTTTATCGCTACAAACTCTTATGCGCGGGCTTGGCGCAACTACACTCATGCTTGAAGGTGGTGAAAGTGGATTGCAAAACATACAAGTTGGAAAATACACTATTCCTGTTACTCCAGATGGACGTTTCATAATACCCTTTCGTGGCCCTCGTGGATACTATCCCACATTTCGTGCAGCAGATGTGTTAAACAAAAAAGTAAAACCCGAAGATATTGCCGGACGGACTTTTCTTTTGGGCACGTCTGCCCCTGGTCTCCTCGATATACGTGCTACTCCCTTTGATGCAATATATCCAGGTGTTGAGGTGCATGCAACTGTCATTGACGCAATTCTTAGCAACAGATCTATTCAAATGCCTGCTTGGATACCGGGTGCGCAAGTTGTAGCTACAAGCCTAGTTGGTACTGTGAGTACCATTGTATTTAGCCTTGCTCCAGCTATCATTTACCTGCCAATTCTTGCAGTGCTTATGCTAAGTCCTATTTGGGGTAGTTATTCTGTTTTTCAAAATGGTATATATATTTCACCACTTTATACTATTTTAACAGTAGCAGCTTTGGCCATATGCTTATTGGCCGTTCGTTTTTGGCAAGAGGCACGCCAAAAGCGCACTTTACGTAATGCCTTTAGTCGCTATATTGCGCCCGATATGGTTACACGTATTGTTGAAAGGGGTGAAGCAGTACTTACCGGTGAAGAAAGAGTTGTAAGCCTGATGTTTACAGATATTCGTGGGTTTACATCTATTTCAGAAAGTTTAAATCCTGACCAAGTAGTAGAAACACTTAATCGTTACTTTACACCAATGACAGCAATTATTCGTGGTAGTAATGGTACAGTTGATAAATTTATTGGTGATGCAATTATGGCTTTTTGGAATGCTCCCCTAGATGTGCCACATCACGAACTTAATGCCATAAAAAGTGCTATGCAAATGCAGATTGCCTTAGATAATCTTAATATTGAACTACAAAATGATTTTGCTATTCAGATAAAAATGGGCATTGGTGTACACACAGGTAAGGTTTATGTTGGCAACATGGGAAGTGCTGAACTACTTGACTATACATGTATTGGAGACACTGTAAATCTTACATCACGTCTTGAGGGGATGTGCCCTGTGTATGGAGTTGGCGTAATATGCAGTTTAGAAACTGCTAAACTATGCCAAGACCTTAGCATGGGTAAAAATCCACTATCCATTGAAGAAATACCTTATTTTATTACCCTTGATGCTATACGAGTAAAGGGTAAGTCAGAAGCTGTAGAAATTTGTACTCCCATATGGCATGAAGAAAAATTAGCACGAGAAGAAGAAATTAAAAAATTCACACAAGCACGCACATATTATCAACAAGGTAAATTTAACAAAGCACTGCATGCCTTTACGCAATTATATAATCAATTTTCCGACTCCACATTGTACAAACTATACACAGAGCGTAGCCAAAGCCTAAGTCAAAACCCACCTGAGAATTGGGATGGAGTTTGGACTTTTACTAAAAAGTAATTGATGTTTTAAAATTAAGGAAACGCTGATTAAATCAACAAGTCAAAAAACATATTATGCCTTTCCTTACAAAGTAGGCAATTATTCCTTTCTGATTTATTCTGCTTGCAGAATAAATCAGTATTTCCTTAAAAGTAAATCTTTTACGCTTCAAAAAAGGCCGTATAAGCAAGCACAGTTGCCCAAATATCAGCGCAACTTGCAAGTTCAAATGGGCTGTGCATAGATAGTACCGCTGGTCCGCAATCAATAACTTGCATACCATAAGCAGCTAGAAATAATGCAACAGTTCCACCACCACCAAGGTCAACCTTGCCTAGTTCAGCCATTTGCCAAGGAATGGATTGCTCATTTAATAATGTACGCATATACCCCACAAATTCAGCATCAGCATCATTAGCACCATATTTACCACGAGAACCGGTAAACTTTGAAAAACATGGCCCATATCCAAGCTGTGCTGCATTTTGTTTTTCATGTACTTCTTGCCAATCTGGGTCGATAGCTGCTTGTACATCGGCAGAAATAGCTTTACTATTCAATAAGATATGCCCTATTTTTGTTTTAGACTCCCACGCTTCGCGGCAATCTTCCAAGCAGTAATCCAAAAATCGTGAATTAGCGCTCGTTGCACCTTCGGAGCCAATTTCTTCTTTATCCCAAAGCATTAATACCGTTGTATGCTTTGGATTTTTAACATTTAAGAAGGCTTCAAGTGCCGTAAATACACAAAGTCTATCATCATGTCCAAAGCCACCCACAAGAGCTTTGTCCAATCCAACAAAACGTGCAGGTCCTGCAGGCACAGCTTGCAATTCAGCACTGATAAAGTCTTCTTCAGTTAAGTTATATTTATCAAAAAGAATTTGTAACAGCTTTTTCTTAATGGGCTCTTTTACATTTTCTTCTTTCTTATTACCTTTTGCTGCAATATATGGGCTATGCCCCATAATTATATTAAGTTTTTCGGCCTCAAAGGCATCACTAACACTTTGTGTTGCTTGTTTTTGTGCCAAATGTGGCAATAGGTCAGCAATAGTAAATACAGGATCACCCTCATTTTCACCAATGGTAACAGTTGTGCTACCTTGTGCATGCATAATAACACCATGCAAGGCCAAGGGGCGAGCAAGCCACTGATACTTACGTATGCCACCATAATAGTGAGTTTTAGCTTGAGCTACTCCTGGTTGCTCAATGAAGGGGCGTTGTTTAAAATCCAAACGTGGAGTATCAACATGGGCACTAATTAAGTGAATTCCATCGCTTAAAGACAAGCTACCACGTCTGGCAACAAAAAGAGCTTTATTTCTAAAGTTGTACAATGCCATTGACTTATGCACACCGTCAGCATATCCCTGCTCTGCAAGGCGCTTTAGTGCATAGTCAATAGTTTCACGCTCAGTTTTACACTGACTTAAAAAATCAATGTAGCTCGTTGCTAACTTCATTATGGATTTATGACCGGAGCTTGTAGTTGCATATTTCTCCCAGCATGATTGAGGCTTATACTCAAGGTTTGAAGAACTTTTTTTCATTGTAGCAATTTCCTTATATAAACAATTAAAAAATATTTCAATAAGCATGTGATTTTATTGTATTTTATACGAATAAAAAACAATAAAATCCAACAGTTTGTGCAATTTACTTTGCAACCTTCGGATTTACTTTTAGCGATAATAGAGGTTTTTCAACCTTATTATTTTTATCTTGTACCTTAAATACAGTGTTTAGCACATCTATGATGAGCTCCACATCATTATCAAAAAGAGTGCGTGGGTCAAGGCAAAAGCAATCATCTTCAAGCCTGCCAATTAATGGAGGATTAGTTGTTAAAAGACTTTCTTTCAATTTTGTAGCAGACATATTTGAAGGTTTTATACATACAAGTGTTGTTGGTAAATCACGCTCAGGAAAAGCTCCACCACCCACACGCGATACACTTTCCTTAGTAAATATTTTAGCATTTGTCGGTAAATTACCAATTAATTTTTTCTCAAGCTGCTTAGCACGTTTTGCTAAATCATTGGCAGACATTGTAATCATACGTAATGTAGGGACATGCACAAAAGCTTGGTCAAGATCAGTATAAATTCTCAAAGTAGCTTCAAGAGCAGCTAATGTAAATTTATCACAGCGTAGAGCACGGTGCAGTGGATTGGTACGCATACGTTCTAATAAATCTTTTCTGCCAACGATTATACCTGCTTGCGGTCCGCCCAATACTTTATCACCTGAAAAAGTAACTACATCTGTGCCAGCCTCAATAGCTGCTTGTACCGTTGGTTCATCTGGCAAACCGTAAGGACTTAAATCAACTAAAGATCCACTACCAAGGTCTTCAATAACCGGTAAGCCATACTCAGACCCTATGCTTACCATCTCCTCAAGGCTAACTTGCTTATGAAAGCCCATGATGCGATAATTAGAAGTATGCACACGCAAAAGAGCAACTGTATTATCATTAATATTATCAACATAATCCTTAATATGTGTACGGTTGGTAGTACCCACCTCACACAATGTTGCCCCACTGCGCTTTAAAACATCCGGAATGCGAAACGAGCCACCAATTTCAACCAATTGCCCACGTGATACAATGACTTCACCCCCCTTACAAAGCTCATCCAAGACAATAAGCACAGCGGCAGCATTGTTGTTAACCACCATAGCCGCCTCTGCTCCACTGATGCGGCATAACAATGATTCCACAATACTTTGACGACTTCCACGTGCACCAGTATTAAGGTCAAGTTCAAGGTTGGTATATTGTGCAGCAGCTACAGCAACAGCCTTTGCCGCAGCTTTTGGTAGTACAGAGCGTCCCATATTGGTATGAATAACTACACCGGTAGCATTAATTGTTTGACATAAACGTGGTTTGGTTGCTTGAATTACATAGGGGACAAGGCGTGATAGCAATCCCTCAAGATTCAATTTACTAGCCTCAACCTCCTTACCACTTTTTATATCTAGTCGCACTTGGTCCAAAAATTCCACCACAGCATCCCTGAGCATAGGTCTAGGTGGCTGCTGTAATTGCAATTTACTGTTAAGATATGGAGAACTTGACCCCTTGGCATACTCTTTTTCTAGGACAGTAAGACAAGCATCGACAGATGGAAGTGCACGAAAAAGTTCATTCATAATCATCACCTTATGAAATTATTAATAAGATACAAAAATATCAAATAACTACATCTTTAATTGCAATAATTTCGCATATAAGCTCATTTATTGACAACTTTATCTCTCTAACAGTCACACTCAAGTATAATCATGCTAAAGCATAAACTATTTCCAGTGCCGATTACTTAGTATTAGGCAAAATATAATGTGGGTAGAGTGAAAAAAACTTTCCCACCAAATATAAAGACCCACAAATAAGTACTGGGCCATTTGCCTTATGTTGTATGTCTTTTGATATTGCAAGAGCAGCTTTAAGCTCACGTTTCATATATACATTATTATGTTTATCAGCACTGATTTCTTTTACTAAATTTTGCAGTCCTTTCAAAGATAAAGTACGGTCAATTTCTTCTAAACCTACAACAATAAAATGGCAATAATTGCAAGCCTCATGTAACTGTTTTAATTTTAAAAGCATTTTATCTATATTTTTATCCCCCATACAGGAGAAAATAATAACGCTTGGTTTACATGTAAGCTTAGTAATAGCTACAATAAGCACGTCCAACCCTTGCTCATTATGTGCCCCATCCAATAAAACATGCGAAGGCAAGTTTTGTTCCTTACAATAAATATTATGTAATCGACCGGGTATAAAGGCTTTTGCTAGTCCGTGCTCAATTTTATCTTGCTCAAGTTTACAATCCAACCTAGATGCCACATCTTGCCATGCTGCCAAAGCAAGCTTGGCATTATCTTTTTGATGCTCACCTGCCAAACCAAGGGGAACATTCAAATCATTGTTATCATATGGCATAAGCTTTGCGTTATGTTTTTGGGCCACAGTTTTTATTATGTGCATAACTGATTCTGGTTGCGCAGTATGGTAAATATTTATGCCATCCGTTATTGCTCCTGCTTTGTCTTTTGCTATGGCTTCAATGCTATTTCCAAGTATAGTCTCATGATCTAAGCTGATAGATGTAAAGCATAAAATATCCTTAGATACAGCCGATGTAGCATCAAACTTACCGCCAAGTCCTGCTTCTAAAATCACAAGCTCAGCCTTACACTCTGCAAAGGCAAGTAAAGCCATAACCGTAATAAATTCAAAATATGTTAAATCTGGCACAGCTTTATAAATGCTATTAGCCAAAGGTGCAAAAAGCTCCTCCTTAATGGGTTTACCCAAACACAAAATACGCTCACGCACTGAAATTAAATGAGGAGAAGTAAACAATGCAGTGCGTATGCCATGTGCGCGAGCAATACTTTCTAAAAAAGTGGAAGTTGAACCCTTACCATTTGTACCTACAATTTGCACCACAATATACGGCGGATTTTCTAACTCAAGAGCGTGCAACACTTTGTGCATGCGCTCAAGAGAAAAATCCATATGAAACAGACCACGCTTTTCTAAAAAATCCATAACATCGGTGTAAGTCACAAACATATCTTTTTTTTATCAAAAATATATCCATTTGTCAGCATATAATAAAGGCTTAACAAGCTTTTTGCTATTTGTAAAATTAGACTAAGATAATACAGCAAATTTTATACACATAGTCGACATTTTAAAAATAATATCTTGCTATAATAATAAATTAAGCAGACTAAAATAATATAATCAGCATTTCCTTAATATTAAAAATTAATGCCACGGCATTCTAATTTCAAATTTAAGACTCCTGCATAATTCATTGTGTGGAGTCTTTTGGAGCGTTGACGATAGTCAATGCGACCAAAAATCAAGAATAGGTGGAGCTTTGCTTCGCCGTTAAATGATTGATTTTTGAGGCTTTTGTCCTGCACAAGTAGATTTTTAAATAAATGCAAATTTACTGCAAAAGCATAAAAATAGAACTAAAAAATAATTGTGCAGGACCCTTAATTTATGTATAAGAAATTTTATTTGAACAATGTAAATGTATGAGGTTGGGGAAGGTTCTTTGAGCAATTTGCTGCGGCAGAGCGTATGCAGAAGTGCTGCAACGCAAAAAAAACTTTACCGAACCGCATACATTAGCTTTTAACTTCACAAATTAGAATGTCGTGAAATTAATGCCCTTACTATACATTCAAGACTTGCTAAATGCATCGTATTGTAGTAAACAATGTCTATATATTGCAAACTTACAACTTATAGGTCACTATGCACTTCATATATATTTTTTTATTTTTACTTTTTATGCCAACTATGGTTCTTGCAACAGAAAGCATAAATATTTGCATCCCACAAGATAATGCCCCATTTGCTTTTGTAGATGAAGATGAAAAGCTTAAAGGGTTCGATATAGATATGCTTGAAATCATGCAACTTCCTTATGAAGTTAAGTTGCACCCCACAGAGCTTGCAACATCATTTGCAGCCCTTGGCAGTGGAGAGTGTGACATGATTTTATCTAATTTAACTATGAATAATGATAGAAAACAGCGCTATTTGTTTTCAGAACCGCACTTAACTACCGGACTATACGCTGCAGTCTTAAAAAATAGCCCTATTGAAGATACAAACAACCTGCAATATAGCATTATTGGAGTAACTAAGGGAACAGTTGGTGAAGACTATGCCATTAAACATTTTAAAGGTAGTGTAATATATGCCCTACGTGATCAACAAAATCTTGTAAAAATGCTTAATGAAGGCAGGATTGAAGCTATGGTTGACAGCCTGCCCCTTTTACAAATCCTTGCACAAACTAACAATAATATTCACATCTTGGATTCAAGTCTTATGGAAGATCGCTGCGCTTATGCATTTTCTAAAGAACGTGCAGATTTACGCAATATAGTAAGTGATATCATTAAAAAAATGAAAGAAGACGGAAGCATAGCAGGTTTATATGCTAAATGGTTTGGCTCTACAAACACATTTAACCGCACACATTAAAAAATTTATTTTCAAGTATGATATTCCCATAAGTTCAAATACCAATGTGAAATACAATTTATTTTTTACTCAAAGCACCGCTAAACCACGGTATTCTAATTTCAAATTTATGTATAAGAGATTTTATTTGAACAATGTAAATGTATGAGGCTGGGGAAGATGTTTGGTAATTTGCTGCGACGGAGCGTATGCGGAGGTGCTGCAACGCGAAAAAAACTTTACCGAACCGCATACATTAGCTTTTAACTTCACAAATTAGAATGACGTGACCACTAAACTTTCTCACATAAATAATGATATACATAGTTTCAAAACGCATGTAGATTTATCATCATTCAAGTTTAAAATTACTTTTAAATTATATCACAATTATATGAAAATAGGAGTTTAACATGAAGTTGGCATGGATAGGCACTGGAATTATGGGTTGTGCCATGGCTGGGCATCTGCGTAAAGCTGGACATGAAATTGCTATATATACTCGCACCAAGGAAAAAGCAGCTCCTTTGTTAGATATGGGTGCAACTTGGGCTGCAAGTCCGCTGGAGGCTGCAAGCCAAGCTGACATAGTTTTTTCCATTGTGGGCTTTCCTTCCGATGTAGAAGAAGTAATGCTTGGTGAACATGGAGCATTAAACGGCCTAAAGGCAGGTGGAATACTATGCGATATGACCACCTCATGCCCAAATCTTGCACAACGTATTGCTACAAAAGCTGCAGAAAAGCAGTGCCATAGCCTTGATGCGCCTGTCACCGGTGGAGATATTGGTGCGAAAAATGCCACACTTTCAATCTTTGTAGGTGGTGATGAAAATGCTTTTAACAAAGTATTACCATGCTTTGAGGCTATGGGAAAGCGCATCGTACATTGTGGCGGCGCAGGTTTTGGGCAAAAAGCCAAACTGGGCAACCAAGTTGCCATTGCCGGTGTAATGTTTAGTGTTTGCGAATCTATAATCTTTGCGCAAGAAGCAGGGCTTGATGTAAACTTATGGTTAGAAACTGTTGGTGTTGGTGCTGCCGGCAGTACAGCCATGACAAATCTTGGACCACGCATTGTAGATAATAATTTTGCACCTGGTTTTTTTGTTGAACATTTTTTAAAGGACTTAAAACTTTGCATTGAGCAATGCCAAGCTATGAACTTAAACCTTCCTGGTCTAACTCTAGCAGAAAAAACATATACTACACTTGTTGAAAAAGGATATGGAAAGGATGGCACACAGGTGCTTGCAAAACTTTTATCCGAACGTGCACTCTAAAAATTGAGTTTTTTAAATTTTTTGCAATACAATTTTGTATACTAACCTATTACATTTTATCAATCAGCTATCAACTTGTTTTTATTATAACTAATTAATTTGAGAAAAATATATTATGCCCATAAATATAAGTATACATTTAGGGATACATGACGACCCAAAGTTCAGTCATTACCCTACTTTATATGGTCTTGGTAGCTATGTTAATCATAAATTACCAGATACTTATGGATATGTATATTTTTTGATTTATAATAATAGTAAAGAACATTGTACACTTGAGCATTTTTGGGCTGAAAATATCCATAAAAATCAAGTGCACCAACTAGATATTCCCCAACAGCAGTTACAAAGTGTAATTATCCCACCTAAGGGGAACTTTTTATTAGCATTTTCACAGCATCTATTGTCACGCTGCCTCTTATGGGGTGGTCTTAGTGGCAATCAGGATATTTGCTTTTACATACGCACTTCAGAGCAAAAAATTTATCATACCGATACTTTATTATTTGAGCTAAATAATTATCCCTCAAGCCCGTTGGAAGATATGGAACTTATTCCATATGCACAGTTTTTTTTACAACGGACTAATAATTATCAAAAAGAAAAAAGCATAATAACTAATAACTATCAGAATATTTACAACTATTCAGATTTACATTTTAATTGGGGTATTAAAAAGACAAAAAATGCAGAGGGGAAATCGTGCTGGCTATTGCATGAATATATGCCACATGCAACTGCCCTTTGGTTAACCACAGATAAATTAAAATTTCAACGCTGGGCGCATCATGCATTTCAGCCTGTGCAAGAAGCTCAAGGCTGGTGGGAACTACAATTACCCATGGATGCATTAGAGCATGGAACATATATAGAGCTGTGCGTGCAAAGCCCTAACGAAAAGCATGTGCAAAGACGTGTACCTGCC
Source organism: uncultured Desulfovibrionaceae bacterium (assembly GCA_964372165.1). Classification (GTDB taxonomy): domain Bacteria; phylum Desulfobacterota; class Desulfovibrionia; order Desulfovibrionales; family Desulfovibrionaceae; genus CAYJAD01. The sequence goes on from CAYJPT010000002.1 coordinate 26,741, forward strand.
ATGGCACGCTGGGTTGAACAAGATGAAGCTATTAATACTCAATGGTGTGCACGCCATTGGGATCCTAAAAAGAATTATGTTTGGCAAAATGAAATACCGGAAAAAAATGTATTTCCGCGCATTTATGAAGCACACATAGGTATGGCACAAGATGCTGATAAAATAATTGAAAACAAGAACCCTGCAAAAGTTGTAGGGACTTTTGCAGAATTTACTGAACATCTTTTACCACGCATTGCAAATAATGGTTATACGCATGTACAACTTATGGGTGTGCTTGAACACCCACTGTATAAATCTTATGGATATCAAGTTTCATCTTATTTTGCACCGGCATCACGATTTGGAAATGTGCATGATTTTATGCGCTTAGTTGACATGGCGCATGGATATGGCTTGCGCATTATTTTAGATATTCCACATAGTCACACCTCACCCAATACCGAGCAAGGTTTAGCTCGCTATGATGGGTCACACTTTTTCTTTTCGGACAAAAGTAATCAATGGGGAACAGTATCCTTTGACTATAGTAATGAAATGGCTCGTCGCTTTTTGCTATCTAATTGCCGTTATTGGTTAGAAGAATTTAAAGTAGACGGCTTTCGCTTTGATGCAGTTGGCAATATGCTTTATAAAGATCATGGCCATAATGATGATTTTAATCATGTTGGGCGTTGCTTTTATGGCAAGGACGAACTACCACGTGCAGATGAATACGGTCAACTATACCTATGTCTTGTCAACGACTTAATACATGAAATGCGCCCAGATGCCGAAAGTATTGCCGAAGAATTTAGCGGCATGCCCGGACTTACCTCTGATCAAAATAAAGGTGGTTTTGGCTTTGACTATCGCTTTGCTATGGGTATTCCAGATTTTTGGGGAAAATTCATTAAGTCAGAAAACAAGCGTGATATGGGCACATTATGGCATGAGATGACCAATCATCGCCCCTATGATCGTACCATAAGCTATGTAGAGTGCCACGATCAATGCATCAATGGTAAAGATGCTATGATTTGGCGTATTTTAGGTGATGTAATGTATACGCATATGAGTATTTTTCAACAAAGCTGGGAAATTTCACGTGGTATAGCCTTATATAAACTTATGCGCATGATAACACTTACATCGTCTCACTACGGGTATCTTAATTTTATGGGAGCTGAGTTTGGTCATCCGGAGTGGTTAGATGAAGATGGCTATGGGCATCGTCAGTGGGCTTTGTCTACTGACCCCAATTTACGTTATGCACACCTTGCAGCCTTTGATAAAACTTGCATGACAGAAATTATACAAAAATACATTCATGCATTTATAGAGCAACCAGTTTTTCGTCACATACATGAAGAAAATAAGACCCTTGCCTTTGAGCGCGGTCCTTTGCTAATTGTATTTAACTTTCATGAATTAAACAGCCAAAGTGAACTGGAAATATTTGCTACACCGGGTAAATATATTGAGATTTTAAGTACTGATAGAATAATTTTTGGCGGGCATGGCAATGTAGATGCACATGGTACTGAACATTTTTCAAAAGCAGGTTCAGGTGTTAACTTGCAAAGTGTTACTCTTTATCTTCCTCCCATGACTGCGCTAATTTTATTACGCCAATAAAATCATAAAATAACAACAAAAACACTTATTTTGTCTATAGTTATCTACTTTTTATTAGGTGTGTAAGTGCAAAAAAGCTGACACATACGATCAATATTTGTTTTGCCATCAAAAAGTTTATTGACCAATTCTTTAGCATTTTGCGCCATATTTACAGCATTATCTCGGTCTTGTATTAAAGATTTCATGGCATGTGCCAAAGCTTGTGCATCACGCTCCGGTACAAGGTAGCCCGTTTCACCATCTTTTACAACATCACCCATACTGGCAACATCTGTACCAATTACCGGTAATCTATGACACATAGCCTCAATTACTACTGTTGGCAAACCATCAGAATAGTCAATACCCATTTGTACTATACTTGGCATAACCAACATATCACTATTTAATATAGCCTGCGAAATATTGTCATGTGTCACAAAGCCTAGCATGTGGACATGCTTTTCTAATTTGTACTTAGCAATGCATTGCTTTAATTTTTCCATCCACGAGCCTGAACCGGCAATGGATAATTGTACATCAATGCCCTCCTTTACCAATAAGGCAACAGCGTCAATTAAATAATGAAAACCCTTTGTTTCCACCAAACGACCTATGGCAAGCACTGCATATGGTGATTGCATCCTTACCTGAGCTTCACCACGTGTTGGTAATGTTGCAACATTATATACTAAATGTAATTTATCATGCTCTGAGGGTGGCAAAAAAGACGCCATATGCGGTATATTAAATGCAGAATCGGCACGTGCAAAAGCGCAAGCTTCAAGTTTTTCTTGTAAAAAACCATCAGGTGGGCGCACATCTCCTGCCCTAGCTGTAAAAGAATAGGCAATTCCTTCAAGTTTATTTACCACATAGGCCGCAGTTGCCGGCCCACTGCCCCAAGCTGCATGCACATGCTCAATATCCATAGCCTTGCACCGCTCGGCTAAATAAAATCCTGACAAACAAGCCCAAAGGTTTTCCCCAAGCATCTCCCAATCACGCCACTTACGAAAAATTGTATGATGCAAAATTCCCCAAGCTTTTTTAGGCTCACGTATCAAACGGCGAGTAACTGCACCCAGTATTTTACCTATGCTTGCTATTCCAAAGTGTTCAGTTGGAATATTATGGTTGTGAATATGTGGTGCTAAATCCTTAAGCTTTTTAGCATAAAGTGTAATTACCGACACTGGTAAATTGCGCTTATAAAGAGCGTCTAATTCATAAAATATAAACGTTTCTGATGATAATGGAAACCATAAAGCAACATACAGGGTACGTGGAAAATCTCTATTATCTACACAAATGTCTTGCTCAAAATTACTCATACTCACCATACTCGCTATCAGCTACTAAGTGTTTGGATTTCAAATTTAATGTACCAAACAAAAACATATACTTTTAACTAAACGTTTATTTTTAAAACTAAGCCGATACTTAAATTTTTTGCATTTAAGCATAGGCTTAGATTATACTAACGACCAAAAGGACACTTAGGATAAGCGCAGCTTTTGCACTCCATACAAAGTCCACCATGACCAAGTTTAGCAAGATCTAGGCGTGTAATTTTTTGCCCAGCAAGTAAGCGTGGCAAAATAAAATCAACACCGGTTGTTTTATAAAAGAGCGCGCAAGCTGGGACACCTAACACTTGAACATTTCCAATACGACCAATTAAGGTCATAGTTCCAGGTAATACAGGTAATCCAAAGAGCACATCACTTAAGCCTGCATCAATTAAAGCCTTTCTGGTCACATCATCAGGGTCAACAGACATACCTGCAGTACTCACAATAAGGTCAGCACCAGATGCAATAAGTTCATGCACAGCACTGCTTATTAATGTTGCATCATCTGGAGTGATGCAAGTTTTTACCACAGTACAATTAAGGGCTTCAGCTTTTTGGGTAATAATAGGTTCAAATTTATCTTGAATAAGCCCACTAAAGACTTCAGTACCAGTAACCAAGATACCAATTTTTGCTTGACGCATGGGTAACACTTCAAAAAGTGGGCCTTCTTCAAGTGTTGCTAGGGCTTTTATAAGCAATTGCCGCGAAAGATAAAGCGGTATGGCACGGCTACCAGCCAAGCGTGTACCTTCTTTAATAATACCCATGCTATGCCTTGTGGCACACATAATATCCGGGATAAGATTAAACCGCTGTAAGCGATCTTCATCAACCCATAATAAGCCATCTCTTGCAGCTTTAAAATTAATTTTACCTTCACGCGCTGGACCTTCAGCCACAACGCCTTGACCAGGCATAAGCTTTGCAAATTCTTGTACTACTGTATCTTCATGCACCCAATCTTCTACATTTGGTGCATTTTCAGCTGTGTAGACATTGCTACGTCCCATATGTTGTAAGCGACATACATCGCCTATATCAAGCACTTGACCCGCACGAAAAGCAGCATCCTTTGTTTCTCCAGGTATTATTTGTGTCATATCGTGCAAAGCATGCTGACCAACGGCCTTTTCTACCGGTACAGCAACTAAGTCTGGTCCCTTAAATGAGAAGCCAGGACCAACATCATAAGGAGATTCTCCCTGGCATGAGCGGCAAATACCGCCAAAGGATGCAGGATGCCACTCTCCACATAATGGACATCGCACAATACCACCCTTACCCTTATGCCCTAAGGCTGTAGGTAAAACTTGTACAGTGCGCAAAGTTAATATACTGTCTTTAGCATCACGAATTTCTTGCTGCAACCGCTCAGTGTCTTGTTCAGACTTGGGTTTTTCTTTCAAAAACCAAGAACGAATTTCAGGAAATGGCCCTAGTTTTTCAACATCCAAATGCACACGCACACCACTGCCAGTATGTTTATCAAAAAGACTCAAAGCATAAAGACCAAAATTATGAATACGCATCCAGCCATTACCCACAGTACATGGAGTAAGTAATTGCACAGCATCAGGTAAACATTGACCGGTTTCTGAAATAACATCGAACAAAATACCTTCTGGTAAAGCTTGGCGTGCCATCTCCACCATATATCCACCAATTATCAATCCCGGTGCAGGATAACCATGAAATTTACGAGCTTGTTCCATAAATTCATCATGTGTCCATGGGCCAATATTCATAATAATACCTTCCTTTGAGTATATAAAAACACTATGTTGTGTAAAATACGCTATAATACATTTTCTTGCAAATAACAATTCCTTATATTATTATAATGTGATGAAAATTTATAGTTGCAATATTAGCCTTTGGAATGATTTTGACGGCCTAAAACATTTGTGCACAGACAGAAAAGCACAATTTGAACGCTATAAAAAACCTAAGGATAAATTGCGCTGTTTAGTTGGTGGACTATTATTAAGTTATGCATTGGGGCATAAAAATTCTCCCTTGCAAAATGCATATGGTAAGCCATACTTTGAGCAAGGTCCACATTTTAATATTTCACACTCAGGTGATTATGTTGTCCTTGCTACATCTACGCATAGTATTGGCATTGATGTTGAAATTATAAAATCATTTAATATAGGTGTAGCAAAAAAATGTTTTACACCCAACGAACTTGCATGGCTTGAAAAACAAAACACCAAGCAAGCATTTTTTAAGATTTGGACTGCGAAGGAAAGCATTATGAAAGCGACAGGACTTGGTTTTTCCTTAAACCCATCTAGCTTTGATGTTCTTCCTATAAGCGACGGGCCACGCATTATCAATGAGCAAAAATGGTTTCTATATTGGCATAGTTTCACAGAACACGAGCTTTGCATGGCATGTGCTGCACCAACAACTCCAAACATTATAGATTTATCCTCACAGACAATATTAAGTCGTCTTGAAAGTATATTTTGTTAAATCCAATACTATAACCTGTGATATATTTATAAATTTAAAACACTACCTTCATTCGCCCTGTGGGACGCAAAAAAGCGTGGTTTTTTGCGTCCCATTCGGCGTGCAAAGTAGGCACAGTTGCCTACTTTGTAAGGAAACGCCAATATGTTTTTTGACTTGTTGATTTAATCAGCGTTTCCCCAATAATGTTTAACAATAGACACTAAGCTTCTATTTTCTTTTCATATAGCCTTGCAGCATTCAAAACCACTATAACCGAACCGGCATTGTGCACCAACGCACCCGTTGCAGGGTTAAGCCAACCCATTACCGAAAAAATAATTGCCGCAAAATTTATAACCATTGCTAAGGTTATATTAAATTTTATGGAAAAAATGGTAGCATTGGAAAGCTTTTTTAAATATGAGATTTTTGTTATATCATCACCCATGATTGCAATATCAGCTGCATCAACAGCTATATCACTACCCATTGTACCCATAGCAATGCCAACAGAAGCAGTCTTTAAGGCTGGGGCGTCATTTACACCATCACCAACCATACAAACATGTCCATCTTTAGCAGTTAACTCATTAATAGCATTAACCTTACCCTCTGGCAGAAGTGAAGAATATATTTCTCCTATGCCTACCTTTTGTGATATAAAAGCTGCACTATGCTCATTATCACCGGTTAAAAGCACAGTTTTAAGCACGCCAGCATTTTTTAACGAGGCTATAGCAGTAGGAGATGTTTCTTTAATGGTGTCAGAAAGACCTATGACACCAATAATTTTATCTTGCTCTGCCACAATAATTATAGCCTTGCCTTCACGACGCAAGCCCAAAATAATGTTTTGTATTTTTTCTGAAATATTAGCTTGAGTATGGTCATTAATTAACCTTTCATTACCACAGTAGAGCATTTTACCCTGTACAGTTGCAAAAACACCCTTGCCAGCAATCATTGAAAAATCATTCACCTCAAACAAATTGATATTTTTTTCCTTAGCATAACCGCTAACTGCTTTGCCAAGTGGATGCTCAGAACGGCTCTCAATTGAAGACAAAGCAGTTATAACAAATTGCTCATCGCCATCTAAAATGTGAATATCACTGACAGAAAGTTGCCCTTTTGTGATAGTTCCGGTTTTATCAAAAGCTACAGTTGTTACTTGTCCCATAAGTTCCAAAGCTTCACCACTTTTGATAAGCACACCATTTTTCGTAGCTTGCCCAATGGCTGCCATAATAGATGTAGGAGTTGCCAAAGCCAAAGCGCAAGGGCAAAATACCACCAAGATTGTCACTGCCCTGATTAAAGCATCGTCCGGTCTATTTAGCATAAAGTTAAATATAGCATAAGTAACAATTGCAATAACACAAGCAGTGGGCACTAAGAATGCAGCCCATTTATCAACGATTTTTTGTGTAGGTCCCTTATTGTTTTCTGCTTGCTCCACAAGTTTAATCATTTTTTGTAGTGAAGAATTAGTAAAAGATTTTGTGACCCTTATATCAACAGAACCAAAGCGATTGATAGTACCAGTAAAAACTTCATCTCCAATCTGCTTATCAACCGGCAGTGATTCTCCGGTAATGATAGATTGATCAATGGACGTGTTGCCAGCAATTATTACGCCATCAGATGCAAAACTTTCTCCGGGTAGAATGCGTAATGTATCACCAACATTGATATTTTCTGCATTTATTATTTCTTCAGTGGCACTACTTGAAGCAAAAATAATTCTACGCCCTGTACTTGGCACAAGATTTAATAGTTTTTCAATACCCTTTTTGGCTTTCTCCACTGTGCGATCTTCAAGCCATTCCCCTATGGCCATGATAAAAGCCACCTCACCTGCAGCAAAAACATCTCCAATATACACAGCGGCAATCATAGCAATAGTAATAAGCAGTGGAGAAGTAATGCGCATTTGCATAGTATTAGTTACTGCAGAATATGCGAGTGGTGTTCCAGAAATTAAAAGTGACACCCAAGCAGGATTTAGGGGAAAAACAAAATCAGACCCCATAATTGGTAAAATGTATTCTACTATAAAACTAACAAGCAAAAAAACACCAGAAACCCAAAGCATTGGAATTGAATTTAACATGTGGATATATTGTTTCATCACAGATCCTATACTATTTTTGAAAATTGATTTAATGCACTAAGTAAGTCCTTAATGGCCCTTTCTTCTTCTCCACGCTTGATTACATCAAGCACACAATGGTGCATGTGACCTTCTAAAATTATTTGACCAGTTTTATGTAGTGCTGATTTAACAGCACCAATTTGTATCAAAATTTGTTCACATGGTTTATCATCTTCTACCATTTTGGAAATGCCACGAACTTGTCCCTCAATCTTTCTAAGCCTTTTTTGTATGCTCTCCACATCCATGCACTGTCTCATGCTAAACCTCCGATAATAAAATAAAACGTATATTAAACGTAAAAAAATACTATATACCCCGATGAGGTATATAGTATCAGACAGATGACAAACCCCCTTTCGGGTGTTTGTGCCGCCTAAGACAGACAAGCTGCCTTGGCAGTAAGGCACGAAAATCATTCGCTTAACGACGCAAGTGAGTTGCGCCTACTCTTGATTTATCGGGTCGTGCTGACTTTGTCAGCACTCTAAATACTATATACCCCTATAGGGTATATAGTATTTACACAAATCAAAACAACAGTCAAGCATGTGACAAAAAATTTGAGCTAATAATATTTATTCGATGATGAAAAAATGGTCTTAAATTTTTGTGCGGAAATTTTGAAGTTTTATTAAGACATTACGTATTGCTCTATATGCAACACGTAAACAATGACCCATAGTATTATCTTGTAGCAGTAATTTTCTCAAAAAAGACTTTATATCAAAAGAAGAAAAGAAATTAAATTTTTTCGTTCCCAATGTATTTTCATAAATAATTTCTTCATAAAAAATAGATTTTCTGGCATGTTGCCACCATAAATTGGCAAATTCAAGCTGTGGTTTTTGCCAAGGTTTAACTGCACCTGCAAAATGCATTAGACAAGGGTGATATATAGCGTTTAAATATGCAATATACTCGTCATTGGGTAGCTCATTCATCAAAAAAGTAGCTTCATTTTGCAAGTTCCAAGCAACATTCCATTTAACATCCAATATGCATATATTATTATCAAGCACAGCATTCAAAATATCTTGTGCAGTTGCCTTATTATTGCCCATTGATTGAAGTTTGCTCAAACATTGTTGGGTAAAGTTTGCATCAACTAATTTAGAATTATTTAATATCAAAACGCCATTTTGAAAATAACTGTACCTATCTGATAATTTTAATGAGTGCTGTATATAATTAAGTAATTTAAAATTTTTGCTAGATTTAATAAATATTTTTCTCAGCATGCGCATATCTTTTGCCGCAGCAAGAGGATAGTCACCTAAATTTGTATTATAGAGCTTTGCAATATCCTCAAACAATAACACCGCATCATCAAGATAAATAACTTTTTCATATTCTGCAAACAATTCTGGTATAAAAAATTGAAAATATTTTAAAATATTATCAGCATGTATGCATTCAACTATTTTATATTTATCAACTATTGAATCAAAATCTATGAAGCGGATAGAAATATTGTTTGTAGCATAATCTTGAAATGATGTTTTTACATGCTCAGGTAAATTATTATTTACAATGCAAATATCATAATTAAATTCTGTACTGGTATGTGCAATCAAGGATTGTAAGGTAACTGCAAGGTAGGTTGCAGATTTTGCGTCTAAAGAAAAAACAACAGGAACAGTATTTTTGTCAAAAACCTTTGAAATTTTCATACATGGCGGAGAATCATTTAACTCTAAGCTTACTTGCTTAACCCTGCAACCATCACTAATTTTTTTACTGATAAATATAGAAGTCAATCTTTCTGCCACAAAGGCCGGCATTCTTTGCCCGTAGTACGAAAGTTCAGAATAATTCAACTTATCATGCAATTCAAAAAGCAATGGAAAAATGAACTCACAATATTCAAAAAAGATTTCTTTTTTCATCAAGAATATATTGAAAAAAAATCCCTTATCTTGGTGCAGTTGCTCATGCACCACATGCTCATAGCCATCAATTTTTCTTACTTTTTCAAGTATGTCACTTAAGCAATCCACATGATGAGAAAGAGCAAATTGCTCTACAATATTTTTTGCAAAAATTAGAGTTGGTGCAATAATGTCATAGTCTTGGTAGTCAGCAATATCACTCTTGGCAAACACCCTTCTATAATGGCAAAGTCCAATATAACTAGGATTACCAAATACATCATAATTTTTCCAAGCTGAATAAACTGCTGACATTTCATTAACATGTCTATTCAGCATTGAGATATTATTGCCTACATTATCACCAATAGTATTTTGCATAAGCCAAGCATAATCATGCTCAGACATGTGCCCATCTTTATGCCGAACAATGCCAAGCTCACGCCCACAATGCACTGGGACAAAAATATCATCCTGCAATAATTTTGCAGGTTTATGATAGGCAACTAAAATTTTTATTGGGCTAGTATGCATAATTGTCGCAGGTTGAAGTTTGTATGGCCTACATGATACCTTTAGTTACAACAAAATTAATCAAAATCAATCACATAAAAAATTGTCTACGAATTTTCCGCAAAACAAAACATTATTACAATTAAGGCTTAAAAAATCATTTTCCAACATTTTTAAATACAATTAAGCTCCGCATACCCCTCGGCTGTCAGAAATTAATTCTGGCTTATTTTACGCCGAGCGAAATGCGCATCTAACTCTTATGCTTTTTCATTTTCTATTCGACTTAGGACACCTTGTAAAAACTCAACGCTTCTTCTAACTCTGCCGTATTTCCCAAGAGTCAAAAAATTAATAATTTTTCTTATTAGCAGTTTACGTTTTATTATATTAATTGTTTCTGGTGTTACAATATGAAAATGTAAATTTATTGATGTTAAATCATTTTCCACAAAATGTTTAAGTGGTATTTGCGTTACATCAAGCATGGAAGATTTTAAGAAATCTCTTGCTTCAACAAAAAATGCCGGCCTCAAATCAGCTCTTAAATTAAAATATGAATAACCTAAATATTTTTTATAAAAAAATGTAAATTCAGATCTAAACTTATCAAATTGTTTCTCTTCAACCATTTTAAAATACAAATTTTGCATCGAGTAAGCATAATCAGGTCTTAAAGCTTGACGCTCTGTAGCCTTAGCCATAATACTGTCAGATGTGCGCCTATTATAATTATAGAGTTTTTTACCATAAAAATATGCAGACTTACTGTGCAGCAAATATTGCAAAATAAAAATATCATCATCGTGCATAGAATTTACGGGAAAGTAAATTTTATTTGCGTCAATCATATCTTTTTTAAATATTTTTGACCATAATGTAGCATTAACTAAATCTTTTTCATGCACACCTGCAAACATCACTTTTCCATCAAATGGAAGAATGTAATAACTTAGGTCATCCATGCGCACTACATTGCCATCTTCATTGTAAATACTAGTATCACACATGGCAAAATCAACATCATTTTCTGATATAATTTTTAACATTTCTTCGCACATGGTAGGCTCATACCAATCATCAGCATCGCAAAACATTATATAAGAGCCAGTGCTGTTATCTAAAGCTTTGGTTCTTGCAGCACCAGGGCCTTGGTTTTCTTGCGAAAAAACTTTGATGCGCGCATCTTTTTGAGCGTAGTCTTCAAGCACCTTCAAACTTTCATCTTTTGAACCATCATTTACACATACCACTTCAATATTGCTGTATGTCTGAACAATCAAAGAATCAAGAGTTTTAGCAATAAACCTTTCTGCATTATACACAGGCAACACAATTGAAATTTTTACTGTATCCATTTTTACCCCAAGTACAAATATAAAATTATAACAGTTAATTATTTAGCCATTATTAAGTTGATTTATAAAATAATTTACCACAAACCATCGTAGATATATGTAAAAAATTAACCATATATCCACAAAACTGCATTATGAATAAAACCAGCCTTTCTAAATCCGTACTTAAGATACACAATACGTCTAGATAGCCATGATTTACGTTCAGCCATACCCCAAGCATTGCAAATTTTTTGCTTTTCAAAATCCATCATATGTCCACAATGACCTAATAGTGCCATTGCCTGACGTTGTGATTGTATAATGCCTTTGCGCCTTGATTTACGCAAATCAAGCGTTTTTTTTACAATATTTCTTAACGTCAATACATTTGCCCCCATAGCATTAGAGCTATGCTGCCTATAACGCACAAGTGGCATTGTAACTTCAACAATTTTACCTAAAGCTCCTGCTATTTGCAATACCCAACAATCATGCATAATTGCCTGTTCAGGCACTGGAAACGCGGCTTTTGCCAAGGCACGATTACCAAGCATGGTGCAACCTGGAACATGTGGCATAACCAAAATATTACGAAAACTCTCATTCCATTTATAAGGCAATGTAGATGCTTTATAAAAGGAATTGTGAAAAATATTTCCATCCTCACTCATCAGTGATGCATCAGAGTACACTAAAAGCGGTGTATTTTGCCCATATTTTGATTCCAACTCCTGCATGACTTGAAGCATAGTTGGTATTTTATGCTTTTCCCATATATCATCTTGATCAGCAAAAAAGAAATAAGGCTTTTCAACTTGTTCCAACAGCTTAGAAAAATTTCCCCTTGCTCCAAGTTTTTCACCGGTCAAAATTTTTAATTCTATATTGTAAGCTTTTGCATAATTTTGAATTATGGCTAAAGTTTCATCACTTGAACCATCATCACGCACCACAATGTCAGCATCTTTAGTAAATGAGCATGATTGCAAAAAATCAAAGAGATAGTTTGCACCATTATAAGTTGCCAACAAAATAGTATAGGGAGGAGTTACAAACACATGAAACCCAAAGAATTAATCTACAAGACATTAAAATATTTATCAGTTTGTTAAATAAACAAAACTTCGACAGTTCGTTCAAAAAGTGCCAGATGCAAGGAAGCGAAAAAAATCAAAGCGCGCAGTGTATTAAGCATACATAAGCGGTTTAATTTTTTGTGCTGACACCACAGATGGTATTTTTTCAACGGACTGTTATAGCTACACACAAAGCTAAGAACTATAGCAAAGCTTAAATATTTACAAGCCATTTTTTTAGGCTTTGGCAGATTTTTTATAGCTACTAGATAGTGTCGCCAAATTGCAAACTTTTGAGTTTTATCAAGGAAGATGAACGAGCTTTGAGAGAGTGTATAGAGACATACATGACCGAAAACGCTTGTAAAATCTGACGCAGAGAAAACCAAAAAGGTGCATTTGACGACACAATCTAAAGCAGACGAGATTGAAGTTCATTAAACAAAGCTTCACGCAATGGGCTTCGAACACTTTCTTTGCGCTCAATGCAGTAAAACATACGACTAAAGCGCATATCGCTAACAGACACAACATGAAGTATCTTCTCACGAATTTCATGGTCTACTACTCGTGGAGACAAACAAGAAAGTGTACCTTCATTGTGCAAAACATGTTTTATAGCATCGGTATGTGCTAATTCTAATGTTTTTTTAGGACGTAAACCAAGAGGTGTAATATGACGCAAAAATGTCTCCCTTGTGCCTGAACCTTCTTCACGCAAAAGCCAAAAATATTGCATCAAATCTTCAATACTATGCACTTTGCTTGCAATAGTTTTATCCGCTGTTACAATAACCAAATCCTCATGCCCAAGAGGTGTTATAGAAAGATTAATGGCGTCAATATCACCCTCTACAAAACCTAAATCAAGCTGACCATTTTCAACCTTTTGTGCTATTTCCCCAGTATTGCCAGATAAACAATCAAGCTCCACATGCGGGTAACGCATTTTCATGTCATATAATATTTGAGGTATAACCCAGTTTGCTAAGGTAACAGAAGCCCCAACAAACAGCTTACCAAGTAATTCGTCACTGGAAAGCAAAGCCAATAGATTATCCAATTGCTTATAGAGCGGCGCTAAGCGTTTTTCAAGCAAGCGGCCTTTTTCATTAAGTTGTATGCCGCGCCCAACACGGTCAAAAACCTCAAGACCAATTTCTGACTCAAACTCTCTAAGAGCACTAGAAACAGCAGCTTGTGATATAAACATACGATGCGCCACATCACGCATATTTGGCGTGCGAGCTAAAGCTAAAAAAACTTCCATATAACGTAAGGTCATATCACTTGCTCCATGAGTTTAATTGATGTGATGGATGGATGTATACCTAATATGCACATACTAAACAATAGTTTTTCTAAATAAAAAAACCTTTACATACACAGTGTTACAAACATTTACAAATGAACTTTGCTTAGCAGTACATGTGCAAATAACTGGTGCAAAAAATCATATTGTTTAACTAAATTAATGATAATAAAACGCAACACTTTTGAATATTTTTCATGCTTTTTGTATAAACTTTTTCCTTACGCAATATTTTTACTTTTAGTAGCAAGGATTCAATAACTATAATATTATCATACAATATTATATATTATAACAATAGCTAAGTTAAATATAATAACTTTCATTATATTCAAGTGCACCAGAAATATAAAAATAAATCAAAAAATTTAAGTACAGATAAGTTGTCAATGCAAATAATCGTTGAGATTACTATATTAAAAAAAAATTTATATTATTTTAAAGTGCAAAAACAGTGTGCACAGAAAAACCAACTGAGCACACTGTTTTGAGGTCATCAAAATTCTATATATAAAAAATTATTTATTGCGACCGTACATTATTTCGCCGATAGATGCTATGATAAGGGTAGCAGTAGAAAAGAAAGCAACCAACAATGAAACTTTAGTTTGTAAATCCATGATAAACTCCTAAAAAAAATTATGGTTAAAAAGTAATATAAAACCTCTATTCCACATATGGACAATGTGAAACAAACTTAACATATGTCGTGATTAAGTTTATATTGATTTTGACAAACCATGACAACCGATAAAAATTGATTATTATGACAATGTAAATTTATCGTTTATGCATTGTCATGTTATTTTAAGATATTATAAAAAGCATTTTCAAAATGAATAGCATTAAATATAAAAATTATAGCTAGTTAAAAAAATTGACCTGAAATATTTTTTCTTTAAAACAAAAAATTATGATTATTTTTTGAGAGTGCTGACAAAGTCAGCACGACTCGATAAATCAAGAGTAGGCGCAATTCACTTGCGCCGTTAAGCGAATGATTTTCGTGCCTTACTGCCAAGGCAGCTTGTCTGCCTTAGGCGGCACAAACACCCGAAAGGGGGTTTGTCATCTGTCTGAAAAAATTATGATTATTTTTTTATTTTATTTTGAAAAATTCATAATCATGCATCATTATCTAACAATCTATTTTGATAGAACATTTAACAAAGCATCACCAGAGCATTGCATAGCCTAGTTACACCATATCACATGTTAAACAATTATTTTTGTTAATTATGTATACAAAATACGATTAATATCTCAAAACATCAAAAAATACTTTGTTTTTTTTTCAAAAACATGTATTATGATTCTAATGTTATTTACATAACTTTTATTTATAACTTTTATGGAGCAGGAGGATTTGAAGCTATGGATGGATTAGTAAAAATGCTTACAGACATACTTAACCCCGTGAACAGTTTTGTTTGGGGACCTGTAATGCTTATCCTATTACTTGGTACAGGTCTTTATTTAACTTTAGGGTTGCGATTTTTAACTTTTATGCGCATTCCACAAGGCTTCAAAAAACTTTGGGCCGGTAGAAATACTCGTAGTGATGTTGATGGAGAGCTCTCACCATTCCATGCGCTTATGACCGCTCTTGCTGCAACAGTCGGTACAGGAAACATCGCAGGTGTTGCTACAGCCATCTTTGTTGGTGGACCAGGAGCCCTATTTTGGATGTGGTGCACAGCCATGCTCGGTATGGCTACAAAATTTGCAGAAGCATTGTTAGCAGTACGCTACCGCGAAATTACCCCAGAAGGTAACGTAGTGGGTGGCCCAATGTACTACATCAAAAATGGCCTTGGACCAAAATGGGCTTGGCTTGGAACCTTATTTGCCGTATTTGGTGCTATTGCTGGTTTTGGTATTGGCAATATGACACAAACAAATTCCATCGCTCAAGTTGCACAGGCTAACTTTGGCGTAAGCCCTACAATTACAGCTGGTATATTAGTAGTGTTTGTAGGTATGGTACTTATAGGCGGCGTGCAACGTATTGGTGCTGTTGCAGGTAAAATTGTTCCTGTTATGGCATGTTTCTATATTGCAGCATCTTTGTTAGTTATCATACTTAAGATTGATGTTATACCTCAAGTTTTCACTACAATTATTCATGAAGCATTTTCACCCTCTGCAGCTTTTGGTGCATCTATTTGGATGACCATACGCTACGGTGTGGCACGTGGTGTATTTTCTAACGAAGCTGGCCTTGGTTCTGCTCCTATTGCTCACGCTACAGCAACAGTGCGTGACCCTGTAAACCAAGCCCTTGTTGGCATGTTAGGCACCTTTATTGATACAATCATCATTTGTTCCATGACCGGTTTTGCAATTCTTGCATCAGGTGTGCTTGATCCAACAAATGGTGTTAATGGTGCTGCCCTTACTACTGCAGCTTTTAACTCCGTGCTTAATGGTGTTCTTCCAGCAGGTTTTGGTGGCATACTTGTTACAGTAGCTTTATGCCTTTTTGCATATACAACAATTCTTGGTTGGTGCGTATACAGCGAACGTTGCATGATTTACCTATTTGGAGATAAAGTCTTAAAACCATTTAGAGTTGTCTTTACTTTAGTTGTACCAATTGGCGCAATAGCTAAGCTTGAATTTGTGTGGCTACTTTCTGATACTTTCAACGCCCTTATGGCTATTCCTAACCTTATCGGGCTATTATTGTTAAGCCCCGTAGTATTTACGTTAACTAAGGAATATATTGAGAAAGAAAAGCAAGCACAACTAAATAAATAATATACAAAACCTCTTAGAATAATTTTAATTCTAAGAGGTTTTTTATTGTTTTATAATTTATTTTTTTAAGACACCTGCATAAAATTTTATGCAGGTGTCTTTTTTATTTAAAGCATTGCATCATTATAATATAGTAATTTCAGTTGAAATTACTAGCGTTGGCTGTGATAGCAGACAAGCACTGCGTAGGAATAAGTGCAATTTAATTGCACTGTTAAGCTCTGGAGCTAGTCCGAGGCAAAGCCCACCCCGAAGGGGTGTTTTCGTTAGGCGAAGTATGAGCCTTACGAAAATCGAGAGCAACGCGTGCCTTTCCTTAAGTTGGCATTAGTGATGTCAACTTAAAATACTATATATAAATGCAATGAATCAATAAAATAGCCAGAAATAGGCATGCAAAACATACTTATTTCTGGCATTTTTATTTGTCCATTTTTTCAAAAAAATAACTTGTTTTCAGCATACTGAACGCGCATGTGCTTCACATAAAATAACAAAATGCGTGTATTAATTTTGTTACGGCGTTACAAGCATTTCGTAAGAATTGTCCAAGTTAATATATTTTTTTATCAATTCACGTAAATCAGCCGCACTTATCTTTTGGGCAGCCTCAATATTTTTTTTCTTAAAATCAAGATCCTTACCCAAAATTGTCAATAAAGCGGCCTCTGAACTGCGACTTCCAAGGCTTTGGCGTTCACGGTAGTAGTCACCTTCCATTTGATTTTTAGCACTTTGTACGGCTTCAGCTGGTAGCTCATTTTGATGTATACTTTCAATTACCTCTGCAAAGCCTTTTCTAGCTTGATCAACCTTTTCAGGTTCAGTACCAATATAAAAGAATGTATAGCCAGCCTTAGGAGAAAATCTATTTTGTGCAGTTACAGTATACCCAAGTCCTTGCTTATCTCTTAGCTCTGTAAAAAGTAAACCACCTTGACCACTTAGGGCATTTTGTAAAAGATTAAGCCCTATAGAATCTGGATGATCAAGAGCTACAGTAGGAAATGCTAAAATCAAGTGAGCTTGATCGCGCTCTGGTAAATGTAAATTCGTTTTGCCTTGTTTTTCCCATTTAGGCTGTACAATATCTTGCTTATTAGCGGTGGGAATAGGTAAGCTTTTTGCAAAAGCCAGCACTTGCTCCGCATCAAAAGAGCCAGCTACTGACAAAACCCAAGGTTGTTGAATTTGTTTTTGCCATAATTTTTGCACCATTGAGCGATTATACTTCTCCACATTTTTAGCATCACCAAGTGATTTAAATGCATATGGGTGCTCATTTTCAAATAAAAGTTGTGGTAATTGAGAAAAGGCCAGCCCTAAAGCACGTTCATCTCTTGTTTGAATATCAGCGATTTGATCTTCCTTTTCTCGTTTAATTTCTTCTTCTCTAAAGGCTGGTCCATTAAGTACATTGGCGAAAAGCTTAAAAAGCTCACCATCAAACTTAGATGGTTCACGCATGGAGACACCAAAGGTTTGTCTACCAGCAAATGCACTCAAACTAGCTGCACGCTCAGCCAAATAAGTTTCCATTTGCGGGGCATTAAGTTCCTTAGTGCCAGAAGTTAAGGTGCGAGCCAATAGTGCTGATAAGCCTTGCTCATCTTTAGCAACCAAACTATCCCCACCAGTCATATAAAAATCAACCGAAGTATACGGCATGGTAGAATCTGGAATAAGTACCACTTTACGATTATTACCCAAATCAATTATTTTAGTTTCTTTGCTATCACTAATTGCAGAACTTGCTACTTTTGATACAGGTGCAGGCCATAAACTATGCAAAGTTTTTTCAAGGTCTGGAATTTTTGCATCGTTTGCAGCCAATATGGACACATTAAATCTTTGAGGTACAAGCCATGTATCCAAAGCTAATTGTAGGCTTTCATGATTTACATTACGAACCTCAGCAAGAATGTTTTGCTCGCCTTGTTCACCACCTAAAAATAATTCAAGTTGCC
Source organism: uncultured Desulfovibrionaceae bacterium (assembly GCA_964372165.1). Taxonomy (GTDB): domain Bacteria; phylum Desulfobacterota; class Desulfovibrionia; order Desulfovibrionales; family Desulfovibrionaceae; genus CAYJAD01. Next base: position 45,152 of record CAYJPT010000002.1, read on the forward strand.
CACGCCAAGACGCAAGACCGGAAAGTGTTTCTTTCACACGATGTATACCGTCTTCAATTTGTAATTTAGCACGTTCAATATCTTTTTCTGAAAAAGCTGTGGCCTTTATACTTGCCATATCTGCCACAAATTCATTCCAAAAAGGCTCAACTTTATCTGCATCAAGTTGAATACTAAAGTATAGCATACCAATACGCTCAAAGTCATAATTGCCTACATATATTTCATCAACGAGCTTTTTTTCATATTTATATTTTTTGTATAAATATGATGTTGCATCACCACCAAGCACAAAACCTAATATATCAAGAGTTGTTGAGCGTACATCGGCATTGCCAGGCACAGGCAAAGCTAAACCTAAATACACCTTATTCCACGGTCCACGTTGCACATTAACGCTAGAGTAGTCCATATTTTCTGCGCTAATATAACTAACCGGAACCAAATCTGAGCTATTATTTATATCTCCAAATTGCTTTTGCACTTCAGCAAGCACTTCAGAAGGATTAATATTACCTACAACAACCAAAAGCATATTTTGCGGTTGATAATATTTGGCAATATAATTACGCATACTTTCAGGTGTGACAGCTAAAATTGTTTCTTCAAAACCAATAATTGGATGAGAATATGGCGTATTATTTAAGGCATTTTTTTGCAGTTCTTTAAACACACGCGAATGTGGATTATCAAGGCTGCGTTGCAGTTCTGCTAAAATGACTTGTTTTTCTGATTCTAGTTCTTTTGCATCAAGAGTAGGATGAAAAGCCATATCTTTTACAACATCAATACCCAGTGCCCAATGTTTTGAGGGTAAATCTGTCAAGTAAACCGTATAATCAAAACTGGTTGCAGCATTTAAGTAGCCACCTGCTGCTTCAATTTCTTTTGCTACTGCACCCACTGGTCTTTTATCAGTACCTTTAAAAACCATATGCTCTAAAACATGACTAATACCTGCATCTTCAGGCGTTTCATAGGCTGAGCCTGCACGTACATACAAGCGAGTTGATACCAGTGGAAAACGCTCATCAGGCAAAATATAAACTGTAAGACCATTTTTAAGCTTAGTAATCTGCGCTTTACCTGCAACCAAACTTTCAGCACTATTTGTTGATGATGCTTGTTCTGAAGTGTCAGCTGCAAAAGACATCGGCACAATGGACAACATAAAAACTCCAAAAATAATTAATGTTAAAGAAAATATATTTAACTTTTTCGGCATGAAAAACTCCTTATAATATTTTAAATACAATGCAATTTTATATGAAAACCATCATAATATTAGCACTTATTTTTTAATGATAAGTTATGACTATGCAATGGCAAGCACATTTAGCCAGCGTTTTAAACTCACATCAAGTAGAAAAAACTTGGCATCAAAATTTAAAACTTGTTTATTTTGTAATGCTACTTGCACCTCTTCACAAGTATACACATATTGTAAAGCGTCAATACCCTGCAGCGCACAAAGATTCAAACTATTTTTTTGCGCTCCTTGTACAAAGAAAGGCAAACCTAGATACATTACCTCTATCATAACGCTGGTATCATTGGCTAACCAAAAGATTGCACCCTTATGCGAAAATTCATCAAGCAAAGCATGCATATCTTTTGTAACTACTGTCACCTCATGTGTAGGCGAAATATATCTTTTAACTATAGACTCAATGGGGCAAAATGGATGTGCCTTAATATATATGTTCCAATCATGCACAGCACCATATTTTGCTAACCATTGTGCTAAAAGCTTAATATGGGCGTGGGCAGCATCACTAAAAAAACTTGTAACAACTATTAAGTTAGCATTTTGTTGCGATACATCGTTTTTATTGGACAATTCAAGTAGGTGCAAATAGCGCAGTGCTTCTACTATCAATACGTTATCTAGTGGCATCTCTGCTTCATGCAAACAATTATACGCTTGTTGCCCATTTACAAGAATTTTATGTGGTAAAAAAACTTGCGTGTCAGGGTTACCAAAAATCCTTACACTATCAAAATAACGCAAATCTGTACGACGCAAAACAGAATGCTGTGCACCATAAATATTACCGACCCTTGCGTGGTGCAAAGCCTCAGTTAGCATGCGCTCCCACGGGCAATTTTCTAAGGGAAATATTGTCCACTCTTGCTCTTTAGCCCATGTAGCATAATTTAACATAGCCTTACGTTGCAAAGCACGTTCAAGGCATATCCATCCCTGAAAAGATTCTCTGTAAGATGCTTTAATATAAAACCAAATGTTCATTTTACTATGTTTAAAGCAACATAGCTCAGCTACATTTTTTTCTAACTTATGGCTTATGATACTAAGCTTTAAATAGCGTATAATCACTTGCCATATATCATTAATATTTAAAAATTGCTCAACAAAGTGAAATGATGCCCCATCATATTGCTTGTCATTAAATTGCTTAAGTTGCTTTACTGCATTGCGTAATGATATGTGCGCACAATTTATGCGCATGAAAAGCCAATTAATATTTTTTTTACCATTAATAATTTGTGGTAAATTACCCCAATAAGGTGAAGTATAATGGCCTGCACCTTCATCATCTTTGCAAGCATGAGGAAAGTAACTTACTATGGTTACAGATTTTTTTTGCGCAGAGTTGAGTGTAATTGATGGCAGTAATAAGTAAGTAGAAAAAAACCACCATAACAAACGTAAAAATGCACGAAGCTGTGGCCAAAGAAATTTATAAAAACTAAATAAATTATTATTTAAATTAAAAATTTGGAAATTGCTTTGGCTTTTTTTAGCAACAAATTTTATATTACAATTCGCACAATATTTTTTAAGCGTGCGTATTAAAATACTATCATTACCATGAAAAATAATTTTAGTGCAGTTTGGGCTAAACTTTGCAAGCATATACTCCAAGCTACGTAATTTTAAAATTTCAAAAACTTCTGGCATAAGTACAGGGTGTTTTTCAAAAATTAATGAGCACCACCACATGGAAAGTCTATCACCAGCACAAAGCCACTTATATAAATTTTGCCCATTTATAGAGCTTAAACCTAAATCATAAACAAAGTCATTAAATTCACGTCTAAGAGTCAAAAAGTTTTTCTCACACCACGCTTGAATTGAATATTCAAAATCTTTGCATTTTACATCATCCCACCAAAAGATGAGGTCATTTGAGCTTAAATCTATGGGTGATGTTCTATCTTTTACAATATGCACAATGCACATATCTGCACCGTTTTGCACCGATTATTTTTTAAAACAAACAATTATTACCAATTTTGAAATGAAATACCTTTGAATGAATTAGTTTTGAAAAATCTTGAAATTGCACATTAAGGAAATGCTGATTTATTCTGCGTTTCCTTAACCTGATGAAACTACTTTACGCACCAAAATTTCATCACCAGAAAAAATACGTCGATCTGGAGTTAAAAGCTCACCATCCCGTGCAACAAGGGCTGTTTCTTCACGTAGATTTAAAAATGCCAATAGTTGGCGGGCAGTCTTTTGACGTGGCAATTCAAGCCTTTTATCTTCTGGCTGCAATAGCACATATATAAGCGCACTCTTGTGAGAATCATTAAACAAATCATCCATAAACACCTCATAATATAACTGATATGAATTAAAGTTGACTTTCGTCAAGCAATTATTAAATTATACTATCAATATTATATGATTAAAACAATACTGACAACGCTAACAAAATACAACATAACTCATTATTATTGTAGTATAATTACACACAAATTACGCTACAAGTATTTTATGCAATAAAACATTGAAAGTTTTCAACTCATATAATTATACTTTATTATAGCATATTTTCTAGCCTTGGGTACTCTTGTTTTCTAAATGGCTTCATGCTAGATAATTTGTCCTTAATGCATTTGAAATCTTTGACCTTGCCTACTTACGGCATGTTTTTATAAAAGGGTTAATAATTATGATTGATGCAGATATTGCATTATCCTTAAAACGTGTTTCTGTAGCACTTATTCCTGCGCTACTTGGCATTATATTACATGAGGTTGCTCATGGCTATGTTGCAGATAAACGTGGTGACCCAACAGCTCGCTTTAATGGTCGCTTAACATTAAATCCATTACCGCACATTGACCCTATGGGTCTTGTAGTATTTGTATTAACTAGTATAAGTGGTCTTTTTGTATTTGGTTGGGCAAAACCTGTACCTGTTGATCCACGCAATTTGCGCAATCCCCACCGTGATATGATGTGGGTAGCGTTGGCAGGACCTTTAACAAATTTAGGTCTGGCCTTTATTTTTGCTATTTTATTGCGCCTTTTAGTTGGATTTATGCCTCCAAGCATTTGGGAGGGCAATGCAACCTATATATTTTTCTTTCTCATGCTTCAAATGGGTGTAATTATAAATTGCGGTCTTTGTTGGCTTAACATACTGCCTATTCCACCTCTTGATGGTAGCAAAGTTTTAGCCTACTTTTTACCTCCGGCTTTGGCTTGGAAATATATGAGTGCAGGTCGGTATGGTTTTATAATTTTAATATTATTACTTGCAACTGGTGCTTTAGGCTATGTTCTAGGTCCATTGGTTTTTGGGACCAATGACATTTTATTTTCTCTTTTAGGCTTATAATACAATAATTACGGAGTATATGTGAATACTGCTCAAATTCGTACTGTTTCTGGCATGCGTCCCACCGGCCCTTTGCATCTGGGGCATTATTTTGGAGTTATTAAAAACTGGGTAGAGCTACAAAATACAACAAAAGCCTTTTTCTTTGTAGCCGATTGGCATGCATTAACCAGCGACTTTGCTGATCCCTCAGCCATCAATTTAAATTCTATTGAAATGGTCAAAGATTGGCTGGCTTGTGGGCTTGATCCTGAAAAATGTACAATTTTTAGGCAATCAGCAGTAAAATCACATGCTGAACTTTCTTTGCTTTTTTCTATGATTACACCAGTTTCTTGGCTTGAGCGTTGTCCCACTTATAAAGAACAACAGCAAGAAATCAGCCATAAAGATTTAAGTAATGCAGGTTTTTTGTGTTATCCTGTCTTAATGTCAGCAGATATTTTAATTTATTTGCCAAAGTTTGTACCTGTAGGGCAAGATCAACTGCCACACCTTGAAATGACCCGTGAAATTGCAAGAAGGTTTAACCATCTTTATGGTGAAACATTTCCTGAAATTGAAGCCCATTTAACACCGGCAGCAAAATGTCCCGGTATTGATGGACGAAAAATGTCAAAAAGTTATAATAATGGCATTTTCTTGCGTGACAGTAGCGATGATATTAAAGAAAAAGTAATGCGTAAAATGTTGACTGATACTGCTCGCTTACGTAAAAGTGACCCCGGCAATCCAGATGTTTGTAATTTATTTCCATACCATGAGCTACTTTCTTGTGAAGATCGTAAAAAAGAAATTCGCTATGGTTGCACAAGTGCAAGCCTTGGTTGTGTAGACTGTAAGAAAATGCTTTTGCAAAACCTTGAAAATTTCCTTGAACCTTTACGGGAAAAACGTAGTTATTTTAGTGACAATGAACACCTTGTGCATGATATTATTCAAAATGGCAATGCAAAGGCCAAAGCAAGTGCGCAAGAAACCATGGAAATTGTACGCCAAAAAATGGGATTATAAGTTTTGAAATTGCTTTGCATTGATTATGGTCTAAACCGTACAGGCATTGCCGTTACAGATTCTGGAGGCAATATGGCTTTCCCGCGCTGTACAATACAAATGCCCCCTCAAAGCAAGCGTAGTGTTTTTTTTGAAAAATTAATTAATCAAATTAATATAGAAGAACCCACAGCAATAGTTGTAGGACTACCACTACTTATTGATGGTAGTGATAGCTTAACAACAAGGCAAGTGCGTAACTTTGTAAGCCGTTTACAAAGGCGTTGTCCGCTGCCAATTTACCTTATGCCTGAATTTTTAAGCTCCAGTGAGGCCACATCAGACCTGCAACAAAGTGCACTACCAAGGCATAAGCACAAAGCTGTACTGGACCAACAAGCAGCAGTACGAATACTAGAATCATTTTTAGCTGATCCAAACGCAGAGCAAAGGCGCATATGAAATTTTTACTGCGAGTACTTACACTTATACTATTAGTTGCCATATTAGGTAGTGGGTATATTGTTTGGCAAGCGCATAATTTTTTAAATAGTGCTCCTCAAAGTCCAGGGGAAGAAATTAAATTTGATATTGCTCCAGGAACACCTTTTTCTAAGGTGGCTCAATCCCTACAATCATCTGGATTAATTACTGATAGTTTTAAATTCACCCTACTTGCACGGTTAAAAAAAATGGACAATAAATTGCAAGCCGGGAGATTTGTTTTACATTCAGGATGGACACCGGAAAAAATATTAAATCACCTTATGGATGGTAAACCTCTACTATATCGCATAACTATTCGTGAGGGTCTAACTTGGTGGGAAACAGGAAAACTACTTGAAGAGCACGGTTTTGTGCGTTTTGAAGATTTTAAAACAATTATTACCGATGCAGACTTTTTACGTAAATATGGCATTCCATTTAAGGATGCTGAAGGTTTTTTAATGCCAGATACATATTTACTTAAAAAGGACGACATCCCAAATTTAGAATCTGCACGTATAGTGGCGGCCCGCCTTGTTGATACATTTTGGCAAAAAATGGCACCTTATTGGCCTAACGGGCAAAAGCCTAATGCGCAAACTTTAAAACATATTGTTATTTTAGCATCTATAGTAGAAAAAGAAACCAGCATTGCCAAAGAGCGTTCCCGCGTGGCCGGTGTTTATGCCAATCGTTTACGCATAAAAATGCCATTACAAGCTGATCCAACCATTATATATGGTCTTGGTCCAAGTTTTGATGGTAATATACGACGCATACACCTTAATGACTCTAAAAATATCTACAATACATATCAACACCCTGGACTACCTCCAGGTCCTATCTGCTCACCGGGAGTTGCTGCTTTGCGTGCAGCAATTACCCCTGAAAAACATAAGTATTTATATTTTGTTGCCATAACTGATGGTGGTGAGCACGACTTCTCAACAAATCTACGTGATCATCAAAATGCAGTAAAAAGATATCTAAAAAACCGCAAAAAAAAATAATTCCTGTTTTTTAAAATTATTGATATATTAGCTGTGGTTTATGAAGATTCAAATATTAATCATACATTAGTATAACGGGAGGCGACCATGAAGTACTTGATTATGGAAGATTTTTCCGGCCAACCTATTCCTTTTATTTTTCCCCGTCGTGTAAACCATGAAGATATGCGAGAACAACTGCCCTATGCTAAAGTTATAAGCTCTGGCTTTATTGAATTTCATGATGACACGCTCATGTGCTATGATAATAGTACTGCTGCCCATGAGCCAAAGCCGGATGATGCTAAAATCATTAAAAATTGTCTACGTAGAAAATAATTTATGCAGTACAGTTTGCTCATAGCCGGTACACGTAGTGGTTCAGGAAAAACAAGCCTTTGCCTTGCACTACTATCTGCGCTAAAAGCTCGTGGCATCAAAGTACAAGCTTGTAAGGTAGGACCAGATTTTATTGATCCAAGCCATCACAAAAATATAACCAACACATTATCATATAATCTTGATGCATGGATGGGTGAAGAGGACGGTGTTAAACGTGTTTATGCCCGCATGCATAATAAGGCTAAAATCCAAGGCGCACAAATGCTTTTGGCTGAAGGAGTCATGGGGCTGTTTGATGGTGCTTATGGTGTTGGTGGTGCAGGCTCCTCTGCGCATATGGCAAAATTGTTCAATATGCCAGTATTATTAGCTGTTGATGTACGTGGCATGGGGCAATCAGCCGTTGCTATGGCAACAGGTTTTACACGTTTGCAAAAGCATATTAATTTTGCAGGTATTGTTTGCACTCACGTTGGCAGCAGTGCACATGAAAAAATGCTAAGAGAAGCTTTTCAAATAGAGCTTACCCCCAATGACCCACCTGTACTTGGCTATTTACCACGTGAGGGACATATTGAACTTAAATCACGCCATCTTGGTTTGCATATGGGCTATGAACAAGAGTTGGATCTAAATAAACAAGAATGCATGAATAAGTGGATTGAAAATCACTTAAACATTGATGAGCTATTAAACAGTTGTGCTAAATTTCCACCTGTGTTAATAACAACTAATACTATTAAAGAGGCCAATAATACTAAGGTTACAAAACGCATAGCCATAGCACATGATGCAGCTTTTTGTTTTTTATACCCTGATATGCCTGATGTATTAAGCGAAATGGGTGCAGAATGTGTCTTTTTTTCACCATTAAAAGACACAAAGCTTCCAGCAAATTGTTCAGTAATTTACTTACCCGGTGGATACCCTGAACTTTTTGCTAAAGAACTATCCGAAAACACAACTATGCTTCAGTCTATTGCAAGCTTTGCAAGTAATGGTGAGCGAATATATGCTGAATGTGGCGGATACATATATCTAATGAAGGATCTTGAATATGCTGGAAAAAACCATAAATTATGTAATGTCTTGCCAATATCTGCCCACATGGGTGAGCGAAAAGCTGCCTTGGGATACCGCCAAGTATGCTTCCAACATAAATGGGGACGAGGGCACGAATTCCACTACACGCAAAGTACGTCGTCCACTTCCGGTTTGCCGCCACTGTGGTCTGTGTATGACAGACAGGGCTTGCCACTTACAGGACAAGAAGTCCTCGGAGTAGTCAAGGCAAATGTTCTTGCCTCTTGGATTCACTTATACCCTGAGGGCTCACGAGAATTGCTTGCTCATATATTTCAACTTAATAGTGATTAAAAAATTAAATGTAGTCAAATATGCCAAAACTCGACCCTAGCACCAGCCCAAATGATATTGAGCAGCGTTCCTTTGATATTATTGATAGCGAAGTTACACGCCCAGAAAATTATGATGATAATATGTGGCAAGTTGCAAGGCGTATGATTCACACTAGCGGAGATGTTGGCATTATTAAAGACATCATGCTTACGCACGATGCAATCACATCCGGCATTGAAGCCTTGCGCAAATCATGCACTATCTTTACCGACACAGAAATGGCAAGGTGTGGTATGGTTTCTCGCAGGCTTAACCCACTAGGTGTGAAAACGCAATGTATTTTAAGTAGACAAGATGTAAGTGATTTTGCAAAAACGCATAATTGCACACGTGCACGGGCTGGAATGTTACAGATTGAATCACAACTTAGCGGAAATATTATTGCCATTGGTAATGCACCCACTGCCCTTTTAGCACTTCTAGAGTTATTAAAAAACGGCTCGCAAGCACCAGCACTTATTATCGGCATGCCTGTTGGTTTTGTTAATGCAGCTGAATCTAAAGAGCTTCTTGTACAGAGTCCGTACTTACACTTAAGCTTGCGTGGTAGAAAAGGTGGATCACCACTTGTTGCAAGTGTTGTAAATGCTCTAGCCATTATAGCTAATCAAGCAAAATAAATATCTAAAATCAATATTATTTAATTTTTGCAGTACTGCCAAATGATAACAATATATTTTCAGCTCGCCTGCATTAAAAATATTACTCCCCGCTAATCCAGTAGCTATTAAAACCATCACTAAGCCAACCGTCTTGGATATTGCTAAATCCAGCAGCAGTAAAAACTTGATGATACTCTTCACGTGTGCGACGCCAACCCCAAAGTTGTTGTCTTCTTACATCTAAAAAGTGCAAAACAAATCTGAGTCCTATCTTAAATGCATTTACCATACTTCCAGCTATGCTGTCTTCTTCCAATAAAGATGCAGAAATACAAAGTAACCTACCGCCTGGGGCAAGTTGTGCTCTTATTTCGCGTAAAGTAAATTCAAAGTCGTGATTGTTCATGCTATAATCAATAGCTGAGAGATAAATGACGTGATATTTTATATTAGGTGGTACATTTAAGTGTGGAGCACCTATATAAATACGCTCATTTGGTATACAGTTACGCAGCCAGCGCAAACCTACAGTACTTGGCTCATTTACGTGCAGCTCAATATTGGGCATGACATCAAGTAAAGATTTTTCCATATAACCAAGTCCACTGCCAATAGAAAGCACACGTGCAGGTGTATCGGGTAAATCTTCATGTTCCCAGTGTTCACGCTGGTCTGTGATGTTTTTTGCTAACCATTTAGCACCATTATCTTTACTAGCACGCCAGTCGGCAGGCAATGATTCCCATCCAGTATAACGCCTGAAAAGTTCTTCATAAAAAGTTGCATAAAATTCACTGCCTGCCAGATGAAAAAAAGACACATGCGTAAAGGCTGAAAAGGGTATTCCCTGCCAGCTTTCTTGGTAAAATCTACGCATCGTCCAACTCCTTACAATCCATTCTAACCAACTGCATCAAGGGCAGCTACAGAAGGCAAAGTTTTTCCTTCTAAAAGCTCAAGCGATGCACCACCGCCGGTAGAGATATAATCCATATCTTGTGCAATACCATATTGTTCAACTGCTGCAACTGAATCTCCCCCACCAACAACTACAAAAGCTGCACTTTTAGCAAGGGCTTGACCTAATGCTTTAGTACCTTCGCCAAATGGTTCTGTTTCAAAAGCTCCAACAGGGCCATTCCATATAATAGTTGCTGCATCTGCACAAAGTTTTGAATATTCCTCAATGGTTTTTGGACCAACATCTAAAATCATAGTATCACTTGGCACAGCATCTACACTCACAGTTTGTGCGGTTTGATTAGGAGCAAGTGCTTGTGCAACAACAACATCTAAGGGTAGAGGGAGAATTTTACCAGCTTCTTTTGCTTGTTCTAAAATACGCTTAGCTGCAGGTATTAAATCTTCTTCGCACAATGAAGTTCCAACTGCATAGCCTGCTGCTGCAAGAAAAGTATTGGCAATACCACCACCAACAATAAGTCTATCCACTTTTGTAAGCAGATTTTCTAACAAAGCAAGCTTAGATGACACCTTAGAACCACCAATAATGGCAACCAATGGACGTTTGGGGGAATCTTGCACCTTAGCAAAGGCTGCAAGCTCAGCAGCCATAAGTGGACCTGCACAAGCAACTTTTGCTTTACGCACTGCACCTTCAGTTGAGGCATGTGCTCTATGAGCTGCGCCAAAAGCATCCATAACATAAATATCGCCAAGGGCAGCTAATTTTTCAGATAATGCAGGGTCATTTTTCTTTTCGCCTTTAACAAAGCGAATATTTTCGCACAAAATGCATTGGCCGGGGGCTGCTTTAGCTTCTGCAAAATCTTTAGCAAAATTTACTTCTACACCAAGTAATTCAGAAATTCTTGCTGCCACAGGCTTTAGTGAAAATTGTTCTTCATACTCGCCCTCTGTTGGGCGGCCTAAATGCGAAAGTAAAATTACACCTGCACCCCGTTCCAAAGCTAATTTTATAGTAGGTAGAGCGGCACGAATACGCTTATCATTGCGGATAACACCATCTTTAATGGGCACATTAAGGTCTTCTCTTATAACAAGAATTTTACCCTTAATATCTAAATCTTTTAATTCCAATATAGCCATCTTAATTCCTTTGTATTTATGGAAATGCTGATTTATTCTGCAAGCAGAATAAATCAGAAAGGCACACTGCCTTCATTCGCCCTGTGGGACGCAAAAAACGTGGTTTTTTGCTCTCAGCGTTTCCTTAATATCATAATTCTATTTAGAAAGCATGTTCTTAGCTTTTGATAAAA
>CAYJPT010000003.1:0-48831 GCA_964372165.1 uncultured Desulfovibrionaceae bacterium
TATCTTGATAGCGAGGAAATGATAGTCGAATACCTTTCCGCTTGCCTTGAAGACAGCAATCCAGACCTTTTTCTTGTGGCACTTGGTAACGTGGCAAAATCAAGAGGCATGACACAACTTGCCAAAGATACTGGCCTTAGCCGTGAAAGCCTCTATAAAACATTCTCCCAGGGCACAAAGCCACGCTTTGAAACTATACTTAAAATCTCTCGTGCCCTTGGTGTGCCGCTGAGTGTTACTACGGGGGAGTGGTAACAAGCTTAAAGCTTAAAAACATCCTTCAACTTCACTCCATATGCCTCTGCTAGCCTAGCAATATTAATCAAGCTTAAGTTGCGCTTACAGCGTTCAGTATCGCTTAAAGTAGATGGTTTAAGTGTTTAATGGCCATAGACTGCCGACCTAATTAACTATTTCAATACTTTGCGAGTGATAGATATAATTTTTAAGTTTTATGAAAATAGCAGAATACCCCATAAGCCTTTAACCAAGGTTATGAGGTATTTTAAATAAGCTCTGATAGAGTCGCTATTGTATTATAAGATTTTTAATAACTGTGTCGGCATCTTTTCCACGCAACTCATTAAGTGGTCGTCCGCACAACTCACGACAAACTTCATCCGGATCATGGCCTTGTTATTGGCATTTATCTTGAATTAGAGCCATTTGTTTTTCCGCAACTGGCCTCATGCCACCACCATTGTGTTTTGTTTTATCCATTTGATGTGCTGGAGCTGGAGTAGCACTTGGTGGCCGCGCATGTGAATGAGACGTAGAAAATGGATAGCGTTGATTGAGGTGTAGGTTTTGTAAAGCATTTTTTCTTGCAAGCTCAATCAGTTACTCAGTATTCGGGGTTTCGCTAGTATGAGCATAAGCAGTATCAAAGTCAGTATGACTAGAGATGCTTGCACTTGTCTGGTAATATGATAAAATCGTTTTTTCGTGTATTTGATTTATTTGCAAATTTTGCGGCAGTTCGGTGACCAAAGTATCAAGCTCAATTAACCAATCAGCAATACTTTTTTCACATTCCTTCCATGAAAATTTTCCTGCCTTGATTTTTATTAAGTAGTCTGCCTCACTAAGCGGAAATATAAGCTGTTTTGTTTGGGCTAGCTCTTTTATTTGCAATATACAGCGCATGGCATGGGATATGTCTTTCCAGTCAACATTTTCATTTTTCTCAGCTTGGATTGCCCGTGCACCATATTTGTTATACGAGGTCTCAATTCTTGTAATTACCTCTGAAATCATAATTTTTTCATGAAAACCAGATCCTAAAATGTATAGAATACTTGCTCCTTGATTATCCAGTTTGTCAAAGCAAAGTTTTTCATCAAAAAACAAGCCTTTAATATGTGGTATCAATACCTTAAATTGATCTTGATCGGATACTTTTTTCTTATCCAAGGAATTTTTTACATAACCATAAATTGATTTAAGCAGACGGATTGCACCTTCTTCTTGTCCATTCCAAATCCAAAAAGGGTAATGTGACAAGACAAACATTTGCTTTTTCCCATCAATTTCATAGTGAAAATGATAATAATCCTTAACCCATTCAAAATGATTGTGTTGAAATGTTGATTTTTTTACAAATTTATCATGGTTGCCTCTAACGAAGAACTCCTTACCATTCAGCTTAGATAAAACTTCATTGGCTACCATAGAGCATTTAAATGTAAAGTTTCCAAGGATATAGATTTCATCATGTTCCTTAACTGTAGCATTCCAATTTTTTATTTGTAAGTCAAAAACATTTGCAGGTCTATTGCAGTATTGCAAAATGTTATCATGATTGAAATGAAGATCTGACGTAAAGTAAATCACTTTTATCTTTCATCCTTTAATTTGTGTGTTTTGATATAAAGATTTAATATATAAAAACAATTAAGTTTTAATGAACCTTAGTACAACCATTTTTTGCATTCTATTCCCGATACAATTGTCTACACAAAAAACTGCCCTTGTTCTATAGGTTTGTTAATTCATATTACTAACTTTTAACTTAAACGTAATCATGTTACCTTACCAATTTCTCAGCTAGAACAAGAGCATCCACAGGCCAGAATACTTCTGGTCGTGGGCGCTTCACGCTTGCTTTATTTTCATCAGGACGACAACTTAACACAGCCTCAGCCCATTGCGTGGGTATTGCTTCTCTACCATACACAGCGCCGAGTAAAGCACCGCATATAGCTGCGTTAGTGTCTGCGTCACCACCTTGCATGACTGTGTTTACTACACCCTCAGCTAAAGTTTTGGCGTTAACAAGTTGATAAAGAGCATTTTGAAAGGCTATTAAAACCCAGCCTTGTAACTACACGTAATCTTTGGGTGGCAAGTTGGAAGAATTTTTTAATAATATCTGTAATTGAGGCATCAACAACTAACTTATTAGTCCATTATGCCACTTTATTTAGGCTATGCTTTGCACCAAAAATACCAAGAGGAGTAATACGCATCAAGGCTCCGTTTGCCTGACTTGTAGCATCTGGTTGCCCACTTAAACCTCTGGCAATTGCCATACCACAGTCAAAAGGTTTGCTACTTAGCCAATATTGATATTCCTGTAATGCATATGCTGGATTATAGGTTTCTTCTCTAATCAACAGTCGTGTAAGTAAAAGGGCCATTTCGGAATCATCAGTAGGCTGACCAGCAAGGGTATTCCATGTGCCACCGTTAACAATCTCTCGGACACCATCGGGATATACTTGTAATATTTGCTTGGCAGTCTTAAACTCTACAAGGCTACCTAAGGCATCACCTACAAGTTGCCCTAGAAGGCAACCTTGAGCACGCGATATAGTGTTTACATCCATAGCTATTAACCTCAAATTGGTAGTTTTATAATCTTCATTATAGTTATTATTGTTAAATGTATAAACAGCGGTTTGCTAACGCATCCTTTTGAAATGCAGAAAGCACACCTAAATGAATCAGAAAATGTTGTGTACTTTGGATCGTTGGAAATCAAAGTTGCTCTTTAATTACTTCCCTTTTCCCTCTGCATAGCAAAATCATGGTAAAATCATGCAAAACAAGCTTCAAAATGCTTACTGTCGCCATGTTGCTCTTTAACGTTGATAACTCTAGGGTCTATCAGGTGACCACCAATAGGCTTCTCTCTGCTAAGCTTAAGTAGAAGGTTATAGTTGAAGTTTTGAAGATGTTGATTGCTTGGGGTGACACTGCCATCTTGAGGAAAGTGTAAGTCAAACCTTAATTGCAATACCTTCGAGTGCTTTTGTAACATGTCACTTGGTGAAGAACCCCCATAACTTGAATTAGCGGGGCAAATGACAGACACACTAAAAAAGGACTTAAAGATTTATATCTAAGTCCTTGAAATTCTTGGTGGAGGTGGAGGGATGAACCAACGGCCTCTTGAATGTCATGCTCTGTAAATATGCTAAAAATAAAAACAACTTACATAAAATGAGCATCTAAAATAATCAACTAAAACAAATAATTATAACAAACAAAAAACTAAAGTCGTCTGCCATTTCAACGCTTTTTACCCCAAGCGTATGGTGTATATAGCGTGCATGCGGTATATGATTTCAAGTATTTACGAATTGCAAAAAATGTTTTGGGTCATATTTGGGTTATGGGAATTGTAATCTTGTTAATCAATATTCATACGTAAAAGTTTTTTACGCAAGCCTTCGCGGGTAATGCCTAATAAGTTTGCTGTTTTGGTACGATTACCATTGGTTTTATCTAAGGCTTTTAGTATGCATGCGCGCTCAATTTCGTATAGATTAAGAGTTTGAGTTAAATCATCATCAACATTTGCAGCTTGGCATTCAGTGATTTCTAGCGCTTGAGGCTTTGGTTCTAATTGCTTAATATTGCAGCAGTCTATAATTTTTTTGGACAGGCTTTGCACATTAATCTTTTCATCAAGGGCAAGCACTACAGCTCTTTCCATTTCATTGTTAAGTTCACGCACATTGCCAGGCCATGAGTATTGCATAAGAGCTTCACGCGCTCTTGGCAGTAGAATTAGCCTTTGTTGTTTCATTTGGGCACAGTGATTTTGTAGAAATTGTGTGGCGAGTAAAACAATATCTTCACCTCTTTCACGCAAAGGTGGGATATGAATTTCTGCAACGTTTAAGCGATAGTACAAGTCCATACGGAACTTTTTTTCTTGTACATTTTTTTCAATATTCATATTGGTTGCAGAAATAATTTTTACATCAATGGGTATGGGCTTAGAACTTCCCACGCGCATAACTTCTTGCTCTTCTATGGCGCGTAGGAGTTTTGCTTGATGATTTAGCGGCATATCGCCAATTTCATCAAGAAAAAGTGTTCCGCCATTAGCCTCCTCAAATAAGCCCTTTTTGGCATTAACCCCGGTGGCAACGCCTTTTTCTATGCCAAACATTTCGCTTTCAAAAAGTGCGTCCGGTAGGGCACTGCAATTGACAGCCACAAAGGGTTTATTGCATCGATTTGAGCTAAAGTGAATAAATTTTGCAAATTTTTCTTTACCGGTACCGGTTTCACCTAAAAGCATGGTATGTACAGGGCGTCTAGCCACAGCTTTTGCAAATTTTACTGCTTCCTTTATGGCATCACTTTGCCCTATTATTGTTTTAGCTGTATTGCCTGATTGTACTATACCCAAAAGATTAGCATTTTGTGCTTCTATTTCTGTTTTAATGGCTTCAAGTTCGGCATTTTTTGTTGTTAATTCAGCGATAAGTCTATGGGTATGTTCTTCTCTAATATCAAGCTTAACAAGCATAAGCCCAAAGGCTTCTGCTAGGCGTGCAACTTCTATGGGGGAGTTTTTTTGTATTGTATATGCATAGAGTTCTTCGCTAGAGACTTTGCGACCAAAGGCAATATCATCACAAAGCGGAATGATTTTTTCTAAAATTTTTTTATATGCTGCCATGTCCATAATGTGCCTTCTTGTAAGTTTTAATAATATATTATTTTTGTAACGACTGTACCCAACGCAAAACGTCGGCAACTGGTTTAATTAAATTGCTTGGAATATAGCTATTTTCTGTGCCGGTTGCAAAAAGCTCTCTAGCAAGTGGTGCATTGCGCATAATGGGTATGCCTTCCTCTTCTGCAACCTTAATGATGCGCTTTGCCAAATGCCCCTCACCCTTAGCCACAATAACTGGCAGTGGAGTTTTATCTTTTTCATAGTCAATAGCCACTGCAAAATGTGTAGGATTTGTCACAATCACCTTCGCTTTTCTTACTCTACCCATGGAGTCTTGAGTAACCATTTCTCTAAGTAATTCTCTACGCTTACTTTTGATATGGGGGTCACCTTCCATATCTTTATATTCTTGCTTGATCTCATCCTTGGTCATCATATGATCCTTGGTGTATTTCCATTTTTGATACATAAAATCAAGAATGGCAATGCAAGCAAAGGCTCCAGTCACTAGCATAAGTAATTCACCAACAATCTTACCAAGTGTTGTCCAAAAATCAAATATACTTAAGGTTTCTAGCTGAAATAAAATATGCATGTCTTTATTAAGTACATAGACAACCACTAAGCCAAGCACAACGACTTTGATGATATTTTTTAGAAATTCCACAAGGTTTTTCATGGAAAAAACCTTACTAAACCATTTGGAAGGATTCATATTTTCAAATTTTGGCTCTGCGGCTTTTGGTGCAAATAAAAAGCCTACCTGAGCAAGGTTTGCTACAAGTGCTAAAAACATTACATAGGCCACAAATGGCACCACCAATTTAAGAGTAATATCAATGGCCATTTCAGAAGCAGCACTTAATGATTTTGAAAAAGGTTGATGCATCACAAGCATTGGAAATTCAACTAGTTCAAGGAGCATCTTTAAAATATCTGGGCCCATTATGATGAAGTAAATTGTAATTCCAAGTACAGTAGCTACAGCAGGAATGTCTTGGCTTTTACAAATATCGCCTTTTTCACGTGCATCACGTAGGCGTTTGGGGGTGGGTTGTTCGGTTTTATCGCTACTCATACAAATCTCGATAACTCTTGTAATGTATTGATAATTTCTTGAAACATTGGTGTTATAAATTTCATGAACACAGCTAGGTAAAAAATAGCTAAAAAGGAAGCAATGGCACTTTTAATGGGCATGGCAAGAACATATACATTCAATTGCGATGCAAAACGATTGATAAGCCCAAGTGATAAGTCAGCAAGGAAGCAAGCAAGCATAATGGGGCCAGAATATATTGCAATCATTAGCATAACATTGGCAGCAAGCCCTGCAAAGAATAGTGGAAACTCAGGGCTAAATAACATTTTAACTGGCAAAAAAGATGTTACTGGCCAATATATATAGCTATTATATATGGTTTGTAACACCAGCATAAAGCCACCGGTTATAAAAAATACCATGACCAAACATTGGAAAAATAGTGCACCAAAGGGGGAGATTTGATCACCTGATAAAATATCTGTCTCTTGAGCTTGATTGGCTCCGCGTTGATTATCAATAAAAATACCAACACCTTGCACAGCCCAAAAGAGCATACCAATTAAAAGCCCAAACAATGTGCCAAGTAGGGTTTCTTTTATGATAATTAGACCATAACTTAGTGTACCCTCAAGAAAACCAGTGACGGGGCTATGAATTAAATCATTTAAGATAACAGGATGTAAGATTGCATAAATTGCTATGGCTACAGATACGCGCACAGAACCTGTGATTACAGCTGAACCTAAAAACGGTGCAGTTTGTATAATCATAAATAAGCGTGGAACACCTAGCATAAGTGCTAAGATATTTTCTGCTATGTGTAGCTCGTTTGCAAGTAGTTCAAAGTTCATATGGTTGAAAATTGTATAAATACTTCACGACTAAAGCTTAAAAGCTCTGCACTAATCCAGCCACCTAGGATAAAAAAGGTTAAGATTACACATAAAAGTTTTACCCCAAAAATCAGGGTTTGTTCTTGTAATTGAGTTACAGCTTGCACAAGGCTTAATAAAAGCCCTACAATTGAAGCAACTAAAATAGCTGGTAATGACAAAATGAGAACAATATACAAGCATTGTGTTGCAAAATGTACGGCTATATTATCCATTACGTCCTCGATTATATTGTTGCATACTTTATAAGCTTATTCTACACACAGGCTGCACTGATATTTCAGGGGTTATTTCTTGGTAGGCAACCACTGGCAAGTCCACAAAATCTGCTTCAATAAGTTTACGCACATAGCGGCGTATGTCCATGGAAACTATTAAGACAACACGCTGTGAACTTTGGAGGTTTGCACCAAGCTCATCCCTTAAAGTTTGTATAAATTGCTTGGTTACGTCAGGAGCTAAGGCAAGGAATGCACCGCTTGAAGTTTGGCGAATGGCTTTGCGGATCACTTCCTCAATATTGGGGTCAAGTATAACTACAGGCAGCATGTTATGCCCCTTAGAATACATATAACTAATTTGACGTTTTAGCGCGCCACGCACATATTCAGTTAGCATAATAGTTTCTTTTTCCTTAGGTGCCCACTCAATGAGAGCTTCTAGTATGGCTCGCAAATTACGGATAGAAATTTGCTCTTGCACCAAACGCTGAAAAATTTCTGCTATGCGCTGTATGGGTAAAAGACGTGTGGCCTCACGCACTAAGTCTGGAGAGTTTTCTTCCATCTTATCAAGTAGATATTTTGTTTCTTGCATGCCTAAAAATAGTGATGCATGCCTTGATAAAAGCAAGGAGAGATGAAAAGCAAGCACCCGCGCATGGGTTAAATATGGTATATTTAGTCTATCTAAAACTTCGCCTTGTTTTTTATCAACCCATAAGGAGGTAATATCTGGTAAAAAATCCTTACCGCGCGTATAAGGTATGCCAAGAAGGTCAAGATTGTCCTCAGTATCGCGCACAAAAAGCATATCTTTTTCTAAAAGGCCACTGGAAAGAGGTATTTCATTGATATTTAATTCATAAGCAATGCCTTCAAGGCTTGAGTCTTCACGTAAGTTAATGCCGGGGAAGGGCACACCTAAGTCAAAATATAAAATACGCCTTAGGGTTATCAGTTCATCATTTAGGGTGGCGTAATCCATATGCTTGCCCATGGCGTCGGAAATATCAAGGATAATTGGTACTGTGGGTACAAATTCATCATGGGCAGAGGTTCTATGTCTGGCTTTTTGTTTAACTGCAGGCGCAAGAGCTGTAGCAAGGTCTTTTTTTGCGTCAGTTTCTTCTGGAACATCCTGAAGCTTTTTTAAGAGAATACCAAAGCCAACTATTAAAATTGCTATGGTAAAGAGTTGAATTTTTGGAAAGCCAGGAATAAGCGCAAATAAGAATATTAGCCCACCTGCCATGACCAAGGCCTTAGGCTGGGCAAAAAATTGTGCTCCAACTTGTGCGCCCACGTTGTCTGTGGTCTCGCCTGAGCGGGTAATAAGTATGCCTGCAGAAATAGACACAAGTAGCGACGGTATTTGTGATACTAAACCATCCCCAACTGTTAATATACCATAGGTTTGCAAGGCAACTTCGCTAGACATTCCATTTTGAGCCATACCAATAATTGTACCGCCAATAATGTTTACAACGGCAATAATCATACCGGCAATGCTATCACCCTTAACAAATTTCATGGCCCCATCCATAGCGCCATACATCTTGCTTTCTTGGCTTATTTTTTCGCGTCTAGCTTGTGCTTCTTCCATGCCAATAACGCCGGCACGCATATCTGCATCAATGGACATTTGTTGCCCTGGCATGGCGTCAAGGGTGAAGCGTGCACCAACTTCGGCTACGCGCTCTGCACCCTTAGCAATAACTAAAAACTGCACTATGGTTAAAATTAAAAATACCACAGCACCAACTACAAAATTACCCCCAAGGGCAAATTCACCAAAAATGAAAATAATTTCACCAGCATCTGCTTGCAACAAAATTAACCTTGTGGTGGCAATATTGAGTCCAAGCCTAAAGAGCGTTGTAAATAAAAGCATGGTGGGAAAAGATGAAAATTCAAGGGCATGGCGCACATACATGGACATCATAAGCATGAGGAATGATAGAGTTAAGTTCATGCCAATTAATGCGTCAATAATGGCAGTTGGCATGGGTAGAATCATAAGTGCTATGACTATAACCACTAAGCAAACCATGGTAATATCATTATGGCGCGTCACACCAGAAACAGCAGAATTAAGCTTAGATAAAATATTCATATATTATTGTCACTTGCTATATAGTAAGAGTATTGATCAATGGCACCTTTTGCTTCATCCATTCGGCCTTCCATATTAAGTGCTTTGGCACGAAGTAAATATACTACTGCATTTTTAGAATTTATGACCATGTCCTTCATGGCTAGATGTAAAAAGTTAAGGGCCTCACGCGAAGCTTTTTTTTCAAGGGCAATATAGGCAAGAGCTAGATATAGTCTTGGCTGAATTTGCTCAACAGGGCTTATGGCTATGATTGTTTTATAGGTGCGTTCTGCTTTATCCAAAAAGCCCATGCGTAAAAATAAATGTGCTAAAATGTGCAGTGCAGAAGTTGGCTCTTTGCCAGAAAGATTATAATCCATCTTAGCCTCCAAGCATGAGATTATAGTAGGTACGCAAAAGTTCGTCATTTTCAAGCAAAGGGAATAAATCTCGCTTTAAAAAGTCTTGCACGTCACTGTCACGTGAGTTTTTTAATAAAGTAGCACAACTATCTAATGAGCGCGAAAAAACATCAGCGCGCACAGCTTCGCCATCGCCAGCGTCTGGGCATACAGCGTACTCTACCATATTACGCACGTTTACAGGGCTGTATATGCTATCAAGACTAGCTTCGCGAATGGTAGCAGTGGCTAGTGGCTTGGCACTTGGTAAGCGCGCTTGGTCTTCGCTGCTAATATAGTGCTGAATGCCAAGGTCTGTATCAAATAAGTCAATTCTGCTCATGCTTTACCTTTATATAATTAAAAAAGTTGTGAAATCTTTTCCACTAGGATACGAACTATATTTTCTAAATCTTGCGAGCTTTTGGTATGATAATCAACCTTAGTAGCAAGAACAACCATGTTATTTTTAATTCCACCTTGCAACCATACACTTGGTCCATTACTAAATGAGCATAGTTCTAGCACTTTTTGAGCCATATCTTGCTCATAAGCTGCAAACTCTCTAGCAAAACACACAAAAAGCTTATCACTATCACTATCATATTCAAGTTGCAAAGTGCCCATATTATCAATATCAAGGCTAACTATACCTTGCTCATCAAGGCTTAGTTCGTCAATTTGCATACGCTTTCCAAATTCTTCAATTAATGTATTTAGCATAATTTACTTTATTCACCTTCAAGGCTTGCTAGATATGCATCTTCTCGCTCAATGGCAGCATCTAAGGCGGTTTGGAAAATGTGCACAACTTTTGCTAAACCTTCATTGCCATCATATAATGTTGCAGGTAGGCTGCGCACAGCCCCTAATAGGTCTTGTATAAATAGTATTTCCAATTCAATATCTGGTGGATTTGCTTGCTTTACAATAGCATCAACATGCATAGTGCCAAGGTAACGCTCCTTACCAAGGTGCACTATACTTTCAAGTAAGCCTTGCACATTTAAGTTACTATTGGACTGCATATGTACTGTTTCCCAACGCTTCAAAAGGTCAGCAATAATTATATAGGTGCTTTGTAAAAGGCGAACTTTACCTAAATTGTTAAAAATGTGTTCAAGATGCACTCGCCCCATGCTTGGTTCATCTGCACCTAAATCAACGCTAAGTGTATGGAATAAAAAATCTATGCCTTTGTCAAAATTTAAGGTTGACCAATTTTCCTTAATATTTTTAAATACATCCTCTGCATCTTCAAAGTCGCATACAATATCACGATAAAAAGACCCCAAGGTTTCACCATCTGCAAGTTCTGCAAACTCTGATGCCTCAGTAAAACCAAGCATGCCGGTAACAATGGCTGCACCTTGGTCATCTTCTAAGTTGTGCATGGCTGTGCGCACACTCTTGATAAGGGTGGCGTTAACCTCGGCATCTCTTTGTTCCAAATTGTCTAGCGCATCAAAAAGGGCTATCCATGCGTCGGTTGGGTCAGAAAAACGTTTTAAGGCTTGCTCTAAACACCAATGATCATCTGCATCTTCATGGGAGAGTACGGTATCAAAGAAGTCATCAAAATCAGTTGAATCGCCAGAACTTGTTTTAAGCTCTTTATAGCGCCTTGCACGCTTAAAGTATGCTACCTCAAAGCGTTGTCTTTCTTTACGTTTTTCTCTGGCAAATTTGTCTGAAAGATTAAAGGCAAAGGTTAACTCTTCGGCAGCATCAGCTAAGAGCGATTGCGCTGTATTTGCACTACGCACTTGCACTCTTTGGCCCATAAATGCCCCAGTATTGTTCTTTTTAGCACTGGGCACGCGCGACTGTACAAAGCTGTGCTGCGAGTGAACCTTCATATTCATACAATGCTCCAAAGATAATTTAAGCAAAATGCTAACATTGTTGCCATCAAAATGCAACTACATTTGACTTATGCAAGTATCATGTCAAAATTAAGTTTGAGTATGCAAAGGATAGGTTTTGCATTTTTTGGTACAAAAAGTAATTTGCACTTGATAAATACTGTCGGTTGACATATTGTACTAGTTAAATAAGTACTCACTCATTAGAATGTACGGTTTTATTTTTATAATTAATGGCTCTTGCATGCAATTTATACCAACTTTGTTGGTATTATGTGAAAAATGTTTGCCAATTAATATAAATTTCAAGTGCAAACAAAGTGCTTCTTGTAAAATAATTTATAAATTCAAATTGTTATGTTTTGGCATAAAAAATGAATAAAGCTAGTTAAACATTAGTTAAGCTATAAGCACATTAAATCAAAGTCGAGGGTATGATTATGGCAGACTCAAATACAGGTGGTGTACAAGGCTCAAGCCAATCTTGTGGAATTGATGTTACTTTGCCAGACACCATGCAAAGTCTTCAAATCCAATTTGTTATGTTGCAACTTAAGCAATCTAGGGCTTGTAAAAATAGCGCCAATGAATACGTTGAAAAACTTAAAGCATCTCAAGCTGCTTCTAAGGCGTGTTCAGAAATGCTTGATATGGCATATAAAAACCGCGTTAATGATCCTGATGAAGCGGGAAAGAAAAAAGGTACGGTACCGCCAGGTGAGCTTCTAAAATATTGCGAAGATAACAATATAGGTGTGCCAAAACTCAATGATGCCGGTTTTTGGGATTATAATGCATGGGATACTGCCATTAAAGCCATAACCAATTATCAAGAGCAATTAACATCATCAAGTCAGACCGACATGGTGTTTTTGCAAGATTTTATGGGGCAGTACAATTCGTATATGCAAGGTGCTTCTAAGGCGGGTACAGATGTAAGCGCATTGTTGAAATCTATTTTGACGCGTTAAGTACTTGAGGTCATTTTATGAGTAGCACAATAGATACATTAAATAGCGTAGTTGGTTCTGGTATTAATAAAGTCAGTGATGACAATGATATTGAAATTAATTATAAATTTGCACTTTTGCAAATAAGTTTAGCCCAAGATAACCAAAAAGAAGCAGAAAAAATAAAGCAAAAAATAGATCAGGAGCAAACGTGGCAATCTCAGTGTGCTACTTATGTTGAAGCAATAAACAGTGTAGTAGCACAAGATGATGGTTTTTGCGTTATTACTCCTGATATGTATGATTTTTACAAGTCAATTTACCCTGATGCTGAAGCTTTAACCAAGGTTTATGATGGTAATGGGAATGTTACAGGGTATAAATGTTCAAAAAATCAATTAGAAAATGTCAAAGGTAATATCGATGTATATACTGTTGATAATCAAGCTGTAATTGATTTAAAAACCAAAAAGCGTGATGACATACAAAAAAAACTTGACTCAGAACGGGCTAAATCAAAACCCAATGAAAAGAAAATTAAAGATCTACAAAATGAAGTAGATGCACTGAATAAAGATATAGATAGACTTACAAACGAACTTAATATTAAAGATGCCATACATAAAATATATGATAATAGTGTAAGCTATTATAATATATCTGATGATATTATAAAATTGTGTAATGAACTCCATATAGCAGTGCCAACTTGTATAATGCAAGATGGGAAAAAATACTATTCAAATGAAGACTTAAAAGCTCTTGCCAACAAAATAAAAGAATTTGGCGACAGTTTACCAGAAACAATTCAAAATGATATGGTTTATTGGCAAAATTATATAGGACAGTACAATTCATTTTTAGAAGGAGCGGCCCAAACTGTTTCTAACGCTACAAGCTGGGGTTTAAATATTGCTAAATACTGATAAATTTATCTTACATGAACTATCTAAATTATTAGCATATGTTTTATATTAAATATTTTTAATAGTGTCTTGTTAAGGAGAAATTATGACTGTTACTTCTAAGACAACAGATGTAGTCACGACCAAAGAAAAAATTCAGGCTATTGTAGATGATAAGACCCACGGTTATGCTGAAAAATTTGCGCTTATGCAAATTATTTTAGCTCAAGAAAGTCAAGATACAGCAAATGAGTTAATGGAGTTGGTTAAAAAACTGCAAGAGTTCCAAAAAAATGGACAAAAATATATTGATGAAATCAATAGTTATGTTGAGAAAATTGGCAAAATGGACTCCAGTCAGCTTGGTGACACTTTAATCGTCATGATACCAGATGATTTGTCGAAGCAAATGGTGCTTTTAACAAATTCACGACCGGATAACTTGAAAACAGCTTATGATGAAAATAATAAAATAATAGGTGTCACTTGTACAGCAGAAGCTTTAGGCGCATGGAAGATTAGTATAATTAATAAACTAGAATCTAATCGTATAGATTGCCAGCAGTTGCAAGTTACGCTTACAGCACAAAATAACCGGTTAAATGAGATTAATGAAGAGCTAAAGAATGAACAATTAAAACCAGAAAAAAGGAAAGAACTTGAAGTTAAGAAAACAAATCTTGAAAATGATATATCTACTGTGCAAAAACGTATATCTGTACGGGAGCAAAATATAAAAAATTATTATAAAGCATTAGAAGTTAGTGATAAGACTATACAGCCTAGTAGTGTGTATGTTGAAGGTCTACCTCAAGATATTGTAGAGCTGTGTAAAAACATTGGAATTGATTTGCCAAAAAGTATTAAAGGTTCTAATGGTAATATTGTATATAATTATGAAGACGTAAAAAAACTTGGTGATGTCTTAAAAACTAAACTAGGTAATATAGAACAAGACATTCAAGACAATATGACTTTAGCTCAAACATGTATTGGACAGTATAATTCATACCTTGAAGGTGCCGCCAAGGCATGTTCTGATTTAAGTCAATTTTTGCTAAATTTAGCTAGAAACTTAGGATAGAGAGGTTGCTATGAAAGATTTTACCAAAGAAATTCAAGATGTTGAACAAGAACTATCTAGGCTTAATACTACTTATGACTCCTTACTAAGGAAACTTAATGTATCAGAAGGCCAGCTTGACGAATTGGCACAGCAGGTAAAAAGCGAAAAATTACCAGTTGAGTTGCAAAAGGAATTGCAAAAGGCGCAAGATGAAGCCAAAAGAGCCGGAGAGGAGCGTGCAACACGCACAGCACAAAGTATCAAGGCAGTTAAATCTAGCTTACGCAAGGGTATAGTGCGCATTTAATCATATGTAAAAGGTCCTGCACAATTATTTAATTTTATTTTTGTACTTTTACGGTAAATTTACATTTGTTTATAAGGGTATTTGGCAGGACAAAATGCCTAAAAATCAATCACTTAACGAAGCAGCGAAGCTCAGCCTGCTTTGCTCTCTGTATCCGTAAGGCTCACAAGTTCGCCTAACGGCTATGCCACTGCGTGGCACCACTTGGGCAGGTTCTTGATTTTTGGTCGCATTGTACTTACGTCAACGCTCTAAAAGACTCAGCACAATGAATTGTGCAGGAGTCTTATATTATAACTTTCATATGAGGAGAATTATGCAAAATCAAGATGTACAATTTACTAAGGAAGAAATACAAAAAATGATTGGAGCCTTTATGCAAGGTGTACCACTTGGTGAGATAGTAAATCTTAACCCAGATACCTTGGAAGCTCTTTATGGCCTTGGATTTAATCTTTATGAAGCTAAAAATTATACAGATGCGCATACAGTGTTTCAAGCTCTTTGCATGTATAAGCATAATGAATATCGCTTTTTGATGGGGCTTGCAGCTTGTAAACAAGCATTAAAAGAATACCAAGCAGCCATTGATATGTATGGATTTGCTATAGTTGCAAGCATGATAAATAACCCTGAGCCATTTTATTATTCGGTTTTTTGTTTATTAAAATTAAATCGCAAACAAGAAGCCATTGATATCTTAAACGCAATACCAGATGTTTGCGAAGAAAATAATGCTGAGCATGCTGCATTTAAGACTAAGGCTAAGGATTTATTAAACCAGCTTAAAGCCTAGTGGAGTGATTTATGTCACAAGTAAAAAATGACTCTTCACTTTCTGCAATTGATAAATTAACGAAATTAGATGGTATGTCCTCAACTGCTAGGACAGACTCAGACAATTTGCCACCTTCTGATGATGATTTTGCATTTGACAATGTTTCTATTCAGCTACCAAGCCTAGCTAAGCCCATGAGCAATTTGCCCCTAGAGATTATTGTGGAGGCTATTGCTTATGCAGTGAGCAGGCAGGCATGTAAACAGGGCTTAACTAGACTTGAAGGCAAAAATCAGCAACAAAAAGAAGTCAATGACAAGGTGCTTGATAAGTTAAAAGATAGGTTAAAAATTTTAGAAAAAAAAGAACATCTAAGCGGAATTCGTAAGGTTTTTGATATAATTGGTTTAGTTGTTGCGGTAATTGCAGCTGTGGCCTTAATTGCAAGTGGGGCTGGTGCTGTGGCCGGTGTTGGCGCAATTATAGGTATAATTAGTGCGGCATCTGCTGTTGCTGGAGACTTTTCTAAAGGGAAATATAGTATTTCAGGTTTGGTAACGTCGCTTGCTGAACACATGGGCGCAGATAAAAAAACAGCCCAAAAATGGGGCATGGGTGTAGAAATTGGCGTTGCTCTACTTGGTGCAGTGCTCTGCCTTGGTGGTGGTGCATGGACAAGTTATCTTGTAAAAACTGGCCAAAAAACTCTTGAGGTTAGCTCATCTGTTGCAAAATTTACTATGGCCTCTGATGTAGCATCTTCAAGTATGATAGTAACAGAAGGTGCTATGTCTGGAGTTGGAGCCTTTTATGCTAAAGAGGCTAGCGACAATGAAGCAAATCAAAAAGAGTTAAGTGCCATACTTGAAAATATTAAAGAGGCAAAAGACGTTGAATTTGATTTGTTGCAAACTATGGTGGAAAGTTCTAGTAAATTAATGGAAGATTTAATGACAATTATTAATGATTTCAATGCAAGCCAGACGGCAATTTTAACTGCTACTCCAAAGCTTGCCTAATAATGAGGTTTTTATGCATATTGATCCAAATAGATTACTATTTAATACTGTTGTGATACAAAAAGTTGATGAAAGTGGTGCAACATCTACTGATGGGGATACAGATTTACCACCAAGTGGGCAGTCAGATGAAGATGGCTTTTTCATGACTATTAATTTAGATGAACCTAAAAATACACGCAATGCGCAAGATAGCTTAAAAGGTTTGGCTGATGATCTTGCTAGCTCAAGGGCTACGGCATCCTTGGGGGCAGCACTTATGGAGCTTTCTGTTTCATTTGCATCCGAAATGCGTAGAGAAAATGCTCAAAGGCGTAATTTAGAAACACAAAGTATTATTGAGCAACTTAATAATCAAGCTGAGATAATAAAATCAAAGGGCACATGGCAAATGGTTCTAGGCCTGGCTTCTGCTGGAGTTAGTGCTGTGGCAGGTGGAATGTCGCTTGGTAGTACTGGCAAGTCACTTGCTAAGGGTGTAGGTGAAGGGGAACAAGAAGTTGCTAAAGATACAGATAAGGCCTTAAATAAAAGTGAAGAAACTGTTGCAAATAGTAGTGAAGAGACTATTGCGAGTAGTAAGGAATTAGATGATGCCATCATTGATGGCGAAGACGGTATTGAAATGACGGATGTCGGGGAGTGGAGTTCGAAAGAACCAAGCCTTGATGATGTCGATGGTGCCATAGCAGATGGTGATGAGGCAGTAGATGAACTAGCCCCTGCAGACCTTGATGATGACCTTGAGGAAGTTGCGCACAAAAATGATGACGCAACAGCTGGTGAGCAAGCTGGTGTTTTACCTGATAAAGAAAAAGAAGTTTTAGAAAAATTTACTGAAAGCACTCAACTACATTTATGGGCGCAAATGATAAATCAATTTCATAGTTCTGTTTCAGGCGGCCTGAATAGTGCATCTAGTGGTTTAACTGCCATGAAAGAATCTGAAGTAAAGACAGATGATGCCATTATTGAATCCTATAGAAGTTTAGCTGATTCTCAAAAGAGCTTAGAAGAAAATCTTAAGGAGCTTTTACAAAAGGCACTATCAACTCAGCAAGCCATAGCAGATAATATAAATCAAACTCGCGCAAAAATACTAGGTTAGCAGAGTATGCATTTGCAATTTGTAGCAGATACCATAGCTAATAACCTTGGCCAATTTAAGCATACAGCAGAAGACGAGGTCATTTTTACCATGGAGGATGGCCTAAGTCTTCATGTATATTGCCCTGGTGGAGATTATGTATTTATATATGGTAAGTTACTAACGCTACCTGCTACACCATACGAGTCGCAAGAAATTTGCCGAAAAATTGCAAGCTATACTCTTATTGCTTGTAAAAAAATGCAAAGTTGTATATGTTTAGAAAACAATATACTCTTAATTTATATGAACTTAAGTGAGCATCGCGAAAGTGTGGAAATTGCACAAAAGACCGAAGAGTTTATTGCTGAGTTTAGCTGGTGGAAAGAACAGATAACAGAGTTTAATTATCTATTATCATAAGAAATTTACTTGGGAGTGCTATGTTACGTATTCTTTGCCTCGTTCTTATCTTGCTATATCCAAGCACTTCCTTTGCAATTGTTAAGGATTTATCCGCAAACTTTAGCTATTATGCTGAAGATGAAACCCTGCCTTTAATCTTAACTCAATTAGCCAGAAGCCAAGGCTATAATGCATTTTTCTCCCCTGGTGTTGATGGAAAAATTAGCGGGCGCTTTGACGATATGCGTGGTTCAGAATTCTTAAAAGCTATGCAAGCCGCCTTTGGGGTAAATTATTATAGGCAAGGCGACACATTATATTTTTATCATGAGTCAGAAAAGCAAAGGGTATTTATAACCCCTCGCGCCATGTCTGCCGATAGGCTTTTCAATATGCTAAAAAATTCTGATATATTTTCGCCAGACTTAACGCCACGTATGGCTAGCGATGGCAGTATGATTATTGTATCAGGTCCACCAAGTTACATTGAACAAATAAGTAATGCCTCGGCGGTGTTTGAGCAAAATCAAACTTCTAATTTAATTATGGAAGTATTTCCGCTAAAATATGCCTCCGCTGAGGATATAACCCTAACAAGCCTTGACCAAACAATTACCGTGCCTGGTATTGCCTCTATTTTGCGCTCCATGATTACAGGAGACAGCGATGGCACAAGTATAGTGCAGCAAGTCTCTACAGTGCCTGGCATGCAAGGCTTAAATGGTCAAGGGCTTGCAGCGCAAGGCAAAACCCCACTAACGCAAACCCAAGCTAGTCATCCCATACAACAAAGTACAGCCATAAATATTATTGCTGATGCAAGGGTTAATGCAGTTATTGTTAATGATGCAGCCTACCGCATGCCTTATTATAAAAAAGTCATTGCAGATCTTGATAAGCCTGTGGAATTAGTAGAAATTCATGCTGCTATTGTGGATGTAAATTCTAACTTTAACCGCGACCTTGGCTTTAACTTTCAAGGTGTGGAAAGCCAAAATGATGGCCATAGTACAACCTCTGTTGGAGGTGAAATATCAGGTGCACCGCGTAGCTTTACTCCTTTACCAGAAATAGGCAATATTACTACTGGCGGTCTAGGTTTATCCACTATCTATACCTTAGGATCAGATTACTTTTTAGCACGAATAGAAGCTTTACAAACCGATGGTAATGCGCGTGTGCTTGGTAGGCCATCAGTGCTAACTGTTGATAACATTCAGGCATCATTAGAAAATACCAGCACATACTATATTCAAGTTGCAGGTAATGAGTCTGTTGACCTCTTTAAGGTTGAAGCAGGAACTGTGCTTAGAGTAACTCCACACATTATCTATAATGATGATGGTACTAAAGCTATAAAACTTGCCGTAAATGTGCAGGATAATCAAAATAATAATACATCTCCAGATACTCAATCAGTAGGGGCCTTGCCACCTATTCGCCAAACGAAAATCAACACTCAAGCCATTGTGGGTGAAGGGCAAAGCCTACTCATTGGTGGCTACTATTATGAACAAGAAATTGATGCAGAAAGCGGTGTGCCATATATAAAAAATATTCCGCTACTGGGGCATTTATTTAAAACTACATCAAAAACAGCTCAACAAATGGAACGCTTAATCTTGCTTACACCACGTATTATTAACGCTCATGATTTAAAAAGTAATGTTCCAAGCCATGTGGATACACCAACTTTCCACCGCTCGCCTACGCAAAATAATTATGAGGCACGCACACCACCAGTAGAGCGTGGTGGCGGTTGCTCTAAAAAATCTACAACTCATGCTGCTGAGGCTGCTAAGTAATGTATATTAATACTGAGTGCATAACCTTGCGCATGTTTTCAGGCATGCACCTTGGAGCAGAGATAAGCCTTTGCGCTGGTAGTTATATTATTGGGAGAGACAATTCTTGCGATATAATTTTGCAAGACCAAAGTATTGAAGCAAGGCACGTGCAATTAAATATTTCTTGCATTCAGTTGGCATCGAGTAATGCCCAAGGTGAGCAAGGTGAACAAAACGCAAGCTCTTACCGTGTAGAAGTGCATGTAAAAAATTTAGACGGAAATATAAGCTATAAGGATGAAGTTTTAAACGATGATGCAAGCATATTAATGCAAGAGCCCTATATGCTAGGGCAAGTATGTTTTGCTTGGTTTAAATATGGGGAGTCAGAGCATATTGCGAGCATTCAAGATGAATTGCAAGCAAAAGTCTTTAATATACAAACCTTAAGGCCTAACATGGTCGCAATTGCCCAAGACAGTGATTTATTATCTGACAACAATGTTGGCATAATTGATAACCAAGATGGCACTGATTTACAAAATGCTTTCCAGAGTGTGGAAACTGTAAAAACACCGCGTTGGCGCCGCTATGTTTTACTTGCAATTATTTTTATCCTTCTACTTGGCATTACCTTAACCATACGCGACAATATACAAACAAACTATAATGATAAGGTATTATTAGAAAAGACATTATCTGAAAAGAACTTTCCAAGCCTTAGTGTAGGTGTGCATGAAGGTATGATTGCCATACAGGGGCTCTTGGCAAATAATAGTGAATTTAGTCGCCTCACTTCTTTGGTACAAAATATGCATTTTCCAGTTTACTTGGATGTCGAAATTGAAAGTGATTTAATTGCTGCCATGATAAAAAAACTTAATCATCAAAGCTTGTACCCTTTAATAGATATTAAATTGGCAGAAAAAGAACTTAGTATTCGTATGTATTTAAAAGATGAATTAATATTTAATGGCTTAAAAATACAATTGCAGGAATTGTTTTCTGTTATACAGGATTATAAAGCGATTTATAATATACATTATGCTGATGAAATTGAATTACTACTTAATAAAAAAATAGATGCAACACTTAAGAAAAAAATAAATTTTGAATTCTTACCAGGTGTTATTAAAATAATAGGAAACTTAACCAATAGTGAACTTTCTAAAATTAAAACTGTAATTTCTGAAATAGGTAAACAATTTAATATAGTTTTAGTATATGATTATCTTAAAAAGGATGTAACAGCAAATACTAAAAACTTAGCTACAGCTCCATTGCAGGCTGTACCATTACAAATTGCGCCAAGACCTGACGACTTACCTATGAGCTATGACCTTACAACTCCAAGTAATAATGAAGTTATAATAATGCAAATGCCAGGTTCAGCAAGTCAAGCAGATAATGCTGCAGCAAATGTTACATATGAATTTAAGGTTACTAGCGTAAACTTGTCACCTATAAGTTATGTAATTTTAGCCAATGAGCAAAGAGTATTTCGTGGAGGTTTATTACCTGGAGGTTATATTTTAACAGATATTAAACTGGACGTATTAACTCTTGAAAAAAATGGCCATATAACAAACTATTATTTAAATGATTCAAATAACTAAAGGAGATTGTATGACTACATTTGTTTCTTTAATGGATGTTGTAAATGATGACCTTTCCATTACTCCAGTGAAAGAAGACATCATCAATATGAAAGCAGAGGCTAAAGCCATGATGGACAAAGGCCTTACCCCAGATGAAATGCAAGGTGCAAAATTGTACTATGATGCTATCTTGGGTGCAGAAGAAATTTTAGATAAAATTGCTAATAAGCAATAAAGGAGTTTATTATGACAGGTGTAGGAGATACTAGTGGCAAGCAAAACACTGGCTTTAATATGGGAACCTTTATTTCTAAGAGTAATGAAAGTATAACAGCACAAGGTGGCATAATTGAAGCAGCAATGGAAAATATTTATGATTCAGAAGGAAAAGTAGACCCAGGAAAATTAGTTAATGTACAATTTAAGATTGGTCAATACAATACCATTGTTGAGTCCATTTCATCGGTAACTAAGAGTATTACTGAATCTATGAAAAGTATTGCTCAACGCGCAACTTAATTT
Organism: uncultured Desulfovibrionaceae bacterium; assembly: GCA_964372165.1. Classification (GTDB taxonomy): domain Bacteria; phylum Desulfobacterota; class Desulfovibrionia; order Desulfovibrionales; family Desulfovibrionaceae; genus CAYJAD01. The sequence goes on from CAYJPT010000003.1 coordinate 21,863, forward strand.
ATGAACCTGCATAATATATAATGTTATGCAGGTTTAACATCAAAATATTTTATGGAGTCATTATGTTTAATGAAAAAAATATAGCACGTTTGATGGATATTGCCACCGCTGCTTGTCATGTGGGGCTTGTGCTTGATGCACGCGTGGTTTTTAATGCCATATTGGAAGCAAAAAAAGATTTTGCACCTGCAAAGCTTGGGCTTGCTTATAGTTACTTGGTTATTGATCAATTTGAACAAGCTACAGCCTTAACTCAAGAAGTACTTGATGCAGACCCTAATGATACTGATGCTATTGGTTTGCTTGGTTTTTGTTGTTATTTAGCTGGTGATAAAGAGCAAGCAACAACGCTTTTAGAGCCACTTAATAATTGCGAAAACGCACAAGCAAAGCAATTGGCACAGGATATTTTATCTGCATAATGTGGGGATAATATGGATGTTTCTTCTCTTGCAAGCCAAACAGCAAAGCTCATAGATTCTCTTGAAAAAACCGCAACAACTCCAGGAGCGGATTTCAAAAGTTCAGGGCCATCTGGTGAGCCTGATAAAACTCTTGTGCAAGAATTTGAAGCCCATATGCAAAATAAAGATGTAAATCATCATGAGTTAAGTGCATCTACATCAAGGCATGTCGAGGGCATTAGTACAGAGGCTAGTGCAAAAAACCATAATCATTTTGCCACTGAAACTATACAAAACCCAAATTACAATGATGTAGATCATATTATACACGAGCTTAAAGGGGCACTTGGTTCTCTTACAGATGGCACCATTACCCCTGAAGAGCTTTTGCGCGTTCAATTTATAACTGGCATGTATCGTAATCAAGTCATAGGTGGTAGCAAGGCTTCGCAATCGGCAGCTCAAGATATTGATACATTATTAAAACAACAGAGTTAGGCATGAATAAACATCATTTTTCGCATAATATTATTCTTTGGTCACGGTATGCATGTATTTTTATGCTAACTTTTTTTCTTACGGCTTGTGAGGTTGAGCTGTATCAAGACCTAGATGAAAAACAAGCCAATACAATTTTGGCAGCTTTACTAGAAAGCAATATTGCAGCTAAAAAAGAAAACATGGGTAAAGCAGGCTATGCCATCTTGGTGGAAGAAGAAAATCTTATTCGCGCGCTTGATTTATTGAATAAAAGAAATTTACCCGAAGAGCACTTTCAAAGTTTGGGAACTGTCTTTACCAATGACAATTTGGTTTCTTCAAGTCAAGCCGAACAAGCACGCATGGCCTTTGCCATTTCACAGGAATTATCTAACACATTTTCAAAAATTGATGGAGTCATTACTTCAAGGGTACATGTGGTGCTTGGAGAGGTTGACCAAGCTAATAAGCCTATAGTTGATCCTTCTGCAGCTATATTTATTAGGCACTTGCCAAACTCCATGATTACAAATTATACTAATGAATTACGCAGTATAACTAGTAAGACTGTACCCAAGATTAATGAAAAAAATATTTCCGTTGTCCTTATTCCGGTGCGTGAAAGTATTAGCGTTCCATGGACAAGCCCTCCAACTTTTTTGCAAACATTTATCCAAGGTAGCAAAGATTCGCCCTTACTTATAATAATGCTTGGTATAATTAGCATTGCAGGTTTTATTTATATTATCCGCATGACGTGGCTGTTTCTTGGTTTTTTAAGAGAACGCAATAATAAGCCTAATTCTTAAGACTTTAATGCAATCTTGATGGATTTTTTATGCATAAGAATTTTTTCCATGACGCACTTACATATAATACAGAGCTTATTAAAGGTATGCTAAATTTTAATAATGCTCTTCTCCATGCGCATGCTTATGCTAAGCTAGAAGGTATGACCATGCCTTCAAACATTGATGCACAAAAAATAATGAATTTGCCTGCATTTAAAAAAATATTATACAAGGATTACGATGGTTTTTTTTGGGATTTTTATGATGAATCAAGGCGTTTAGTATTAATTGATAAAGCTTGTATTAAAAAACTAATGCTCTATATGGGCATATGTATTCATGCAAAAAATGTAGCTCAATGTGTTTCACAAAAGGACGTACTTATTTTGCAAAATGGGCTTGGTGGTGAGGCTTTTAGCTTTGCAGTGCATAGGGCTCAGTTTATGCTAGGTGGCATTAATATTACACATTTTGATTTTTTGAAACATGAACATATCTACCCCAAGGTGGTTTTAAGTGGAGTTTTTGCTGTGCACTTTTGCGCGCATGAATTTCCACAGCAATTATACAATATTTTATTAGAATACATGCAAGAATTTGCCATGGATCATGAAATTGTTCCTAATATTCTTGAAGCTTACCTTGAAGGAGTACCCACAAATAATATGGCCCCAAAGGAAAAACAAAACCTTTGGTTTAGCATGAAAAAAATATTACTTAAGGAAGTTGACCCGCAATGGAAGCCATATTTCAACGCATAGAGAAAGTAATTTCGCCAAGTAGTGATACGAAAATCCTTAAAATTTCTGATAAGGATAATTATATCAAAGCTACAGACATTATTGCCAAGGCAGAAATTAAGGCTGCAAGCTTAATACAAGATGCTGAAGATATTTATTTAAAGCGTAAAGAGGAAGGATATAACCAAGGCCTTGCTGAGGCTAAGCTTGAACATGCTGAAAAAATTATGGATACGGTATTTTCTTCCTTGCAATTTATTGAAAATGTAGAAGAAACTATCGTTGATGTAGTTATGTCATCCATACGCAAGATACTTAATTCATATGAAAAAGAAGAATTAGCAGCCGAAGTAGTCATAAAAGCATTAAACCATATTCGCGCTCAACAAAGGGTTTTAATTAGGGTTAATCCTGATGATGAAATAGCTGTAAAAAAAGCCCTTGCAAGCATGATTAGTGAAAATGGGAAAGGATTCATTGACGTTATTGCTGACGTGCGCCTTGAGCGAACTTCTTGCATTTTAGAAAGTGACCTTGGTATTGTGGATGCAAGTCTTGAAGTTCAACTTATGGCACTTGAAAAAGCATTTAAATCAAAAATAAGTAAATAAAATTGTGAGATAACCATGGCTTTTGAATATATTGGACAATTACTGCAAAGTGCTGTGCACGAAACCACCACCATTAGTGTGCGCGGACGTGTGGAGCAAGTTGTGGGTACAATTATTCGAGCAGTCATGCCTGGGGTTAAGGTTGGTGAATTGTGTATTTTACGTAACCCTTGGGATAGTTGGGAGCTTAAAGCTGAAGTGGTTGGCTTTGTAGAAAATACCGCTTTGCTCACACCTCTTGGTGAGTTGCAGGGTATTTCGCCTGAAACTGAAGTTATACCAACAGGTAAAGTGCATACTGTACCCGTTGGTGAAGGTTTGCTCGGGCGGGTTATTGATGGGCTTGGTAACCCCATAGATGGACGCGGAGCTTTAAGTGTGAAGGATTTTTACCCAGCCTATGCTAATGCTCCAAACCCCATGGAGCGCAAGAAAATTCATCAGCCATTAAGTCTTGGAATACGCGCCATTGATGGCATGCTCACTTGCGGAGAAGGCCAGCGCATGGGCATTTTTGCAGCGGCTGGCGGGGGTAAAAGTACCTTGCTTTCTTCCATTGTAAGAGGTTGCTCTGCAGATATGTGTGTGCTTGCGCTGATAGGCGAGCGTGGGCGTGAAGTGCGTGAATTTATAGAGAATGATTTGGGCGAAGAAGGCAGAAAAAAGGCCGTTGTGGTGGTGTCCACCTCGGAAAAGTCCGCCATGGAAAGGCTAAAAGCTGCCTATACAGCCACAGCCATTGCTGAATATTTTAGGGACCAAAACAAGAGTGTTTTATTACTTATGGACTCTGTTACTCGTTTTGGGCGTGCTTTGCGAGAAATTGGCTTGGCAGCGGGTGAACCGCCCACAAGGCGAGGTTTTCCGCCATCGGTATTTTCGGCATTACCAAAGCTTATGGAAAGAGCCGGTAACTCTGATAAAGGCACTATTACAGCGCTTTACACTGTACTTGTAGAAGGTGATGATATGACAGAGCCCATTGCAGACGAAACGCGCTCAATTCTTGATGGCCACATTGTTCTTTCACGAAAATTGGCCGCAGCCAATCATTACCCAGCTATTGATATACAGGCAAGTGTGAGTCGCGTTATGTCCATGGTTACGGATAAAGAACATCGCAATGATGCTAGTAGACTTCGGCAACTACTTGCAAAATATGCTGAGGTAGAGTTGCTATTGCGTATTGGAGAATATAAAAAAGGCAGTGATTTAGAAGCTGATGAAGCCATAGATAAGTGGGATAGCATCAATAGTTTTTTAAGGCAAAAACAAGATGAACCTTGTGACTTTGAGCAAACGCTACAAAGCTTAAATCAAGTGGTAACAAGTTAAGATATGGATAAATATCCATTACAAGCCCTTTTGCAAGTGCGCACTTTTAGAGAAAATGAGGCACAGCAAAAATTAGTAAGAGCTAAAAAAGCCAAACAAGATGCAGATAAAATGCTTTTAGATGCTAAACAAGCATTGCAAGATTATATTACGTGGCGTTTAGCAGAAGAAAAAAAACGCTATGATGCAATTATGGGCATAGTTTGTAGTAAGCAAGATCTTGATAATTTGAGAAATGAGCTTGAACAGTTAAAAATAAAAGACATATCTTTGCAGCAAGATATTGATGCGGCACAAAATGAAGTGTTGCGCTGTGCAGAGGCTTTGCAACTTGCCAATGAAACTTTTTTTCAAAGGCGTAAAGAAAAAGAAAAATTATTGGCTCATAAGGATTCATGGACAGAAGATGCCATTAAAGAAGAATTACATGTTGAGGAGTATGAGCTTGAAGATTTTCAAGCTCAGGGTGCAGACAAAGTCGGCACTGTCGATAAATCAGTAGTAGGACGAGCTTTGCTTGTCCGTTAACGAACTGATTTTCGTGGTTTACTGCCAAGTCAGCTTGCAGACAAAGGCGGCGCAAACGCCCGAAAGGGGCTTTGTTATTGGCCAGTCCTTTAAGATTTGCGGGTTAGAGTCAAATCTTAGCCTTAGAGGTATGTGATGAGTAATATTAAAATGGATAATTCACGTATGCAAAACCATGCTATACATGAAGGTAAGGCTAGTCGTAAGTCAGATAAAAATCAGACTGTAAAGCATAGAGATCAAGAATGTTTTGAAAAGACTTTAGGTAATGGCAAAAAACCTCATGAAGCATATGCAGATTATGACGTTTGTGACGATTATGAAGCCTGTGAAGAGTATAAAGCATATGAAGGCTATAAAGAGGATGAAGCCTTAATCTCTAAAGATAAAAAACATAGTGATACGGAAAAATTTAGTGAAGAAGGTGTGCCACCTAGCCAGATGGATGTATTATTAAGTGGCCGTGAAAATATGTTAAAGCAATTTAATGCAACGCAATATAGCAATGATGTTGAACAAATAAATTCTAAAATAACCCAAGACATCTCTGTTGAAAAAATTACAAAACTTGCTGAGAACATCTTGGTTTCTAAGGCCGACTCAAAACAACAAGAAGTGCGTATAACTGTGAATAATGACATCTTGGCACAAACTGAAATTGTAATTAATCGTGATACAGATGGTGGTTTGCTTGTAAGCTTGGTTACGGATAATGATTCTTCTTGGCAAACATTGGTGCAAGGACAACATGATCTTAGAACTTTATTAGTTAAGACAGAAAATAATGTAACGGTTAGAGTTCAAAGCATGGCTGAAAATCAATCAGAAAGTAATGACGCCCAAAAACGCTCACGCAGTTTTATACAAGCAAATTTAAATGATGACAATTCATAATTGTAATTTTTGATTTTATGTAAATAGGTAGTGATAGGAAAAAATTATGACGCAATATAGTCCATATATAATCCCTAAGGTTTCCATGGCTGCTGCAAGTATAAATAATGTACTTTGCACACGTGCATTTCCTATTTCCATAGATATTGGGACATATAAGACTTTCTTACGACCTACCTTCGTTAACCTTGCTACAAATTATAATCATGTTGTTGCAGTTAAAGTTGATAACACTGAATTTTGTTATATAGCATTGCGTGGTGACACTTGGTTTTTGTTGCACGAAGCTTTGGAAAATATTGATGAAAATCAATGTGTAATATTGCCTAAAGAACTGAAGCAAGCTATATTAGAAAGCCTGACCATACCAATTTTAAAACAACTAAGCTCATTGCTTGATGTAGAAATTAACTTAGTTGAAAGCTATATAAATATTGACCAAGATGATAGTGATTTTTCTGATGATATATTTCACGTAAAACATGCGCGTATTAGTTTTGCACTAAGTATTAGTGATGAAAATTCACAAATTAAAGAAGATATATTTGCTGATATTTTTTTTCCAGAATCATATAATACTAATAGCATAAATAATAAGCTTATGAATCTTCCAGCTAAAGTAAGTGATAATGCCCTTACTCAACTGGGAAAAATTTCATTGGGAAAAATACCATTAAACTTAAGTTTTGAAATTGGCTATGTGAGTATTTTTAAGCAAAATTTACTAAATCTTGAATGTGGTAATATATTATTACCCGATAAGCTTTTTACTACACTGAAAGCTGGCAAGCAAGAGCATGTACAATTAACCTTAAGTACCAATTGTGTTAATAATACGAAGCAACTTTATGCACTTTGTAGTATAGAAACTAATCAGGTCAAAGTTTTGGAGGCATGGAAAATGAATGAAATAAATATGGAACTTGAAGAACAAGAAAGCTTTGAAGAAGAAATTGAAGAGTCTGTTGATATTGATAATGAATTAAATCAAAATATTGTCGAAGACTCCCCCATAAATATTCAAAGTGCCTTGGGTGATATTGAAGTTATGCTTAGCTTTGAGCTTGAAAGACGCAGCATGCTTTTAAGTGATGTGCAAGACATTAGTGCAGGTTATACTTTTGCGCTTAATAGTAAGCCAGATGCACCTGTTACCTTGCGCGTAAATGGTAAAAATATTGGACAAGGTAGATTGGTAGATATGAACGGTCTAATGGGCGTTGAAGTTATAAAGCTTGTGAAGGCATAATGGGTTATGACACAATTTAATCCCATTTTCTTTATCTTTGCCATGGCCACTTTGGGCCTAGCTCCTTTTTTTCTTATGATGACCACATCATATGTAAAAATTATAGTGGTGACATCTCTTGTACGCAATGCTCTTGGTTTGCAGCAAGTGCCACCTGCTATGGTCATGAATGGGCTTGCACTTGTTTTAACTATTTTTATTATGGCACCAGTAGCCAGAGATACTCAAACAATTGTTTCTAATCATGGAACATTAAACGATATTAATTTAGAAAAAGTTTTAGAGATTGCACCTGCTGCATCAGTGCCCATGCGCAAGTTTTTAATGCAAAATACAGACCCAAATATTTTACAAGCCTTCCTTGCAACAGCTCAAAATATATGGCCATCTGACCATCACGATACTATTAACGAAGAAAATTTATTTATACTTATACCCTCGTTTACCATATCTGAGCTAACTCGTGCTTTTGAAATGGGATTTTTGTTGTTTTTGCCATTTATTGCTCTTGATTTAATTATATCTAATATCCTACTTGCCATGGGCATGATGATGGTTTCTCCCATGACAATATCACTACCGTTTAAACTGCTTTTATTTGTAACCTTAGATGGTTGGCTTAAAATTAGCCAAGGTCTTTTATTGAGCTATAGCTAAACAAAGAGGATTAATATGCATACCGAGATAGTAGTCCAAAATAGTATTGTTACTATTAAGTTTTTTGGCCGTATGGATGCAACAAATACCAATATATATGAAGAAACTCTGGAGCAATGCTTCCATAAGAATGAAAAAAACATCATTGTTGATTTTGGTAATCTTGAGTACATAAGTTCTGCGGGTTTACGTAGTATTTTAATTATAGAAAAACAAAGAAGTAGCCATGGTGTGAACATTGTTTTTTGCTCATTACAAAGTATGGTTCAAGAACTTTTTGAAATTTCAGCTTTTAATTCTATCTTACGAATTTTTGATAATTATGATGACGCTAGAAAATCATTTGAATAAAACTATTACCATTAACGAATATATAAATTTTACTTAATCCCATGTAACAACAGAGAAAAATATTATGGAATTTACTGCTCTTATAGATAAAACTAGGCAATTACTACAGATTGATGCCTTAAAGTTGCAAGAAAATAATACTGTATGTCTTTCTTTTGATGATGTGATTGTCAACTTTAAAGCCCATGATAAATATGTTCTTTTAGTGAGTAGGCTTGCTGAAGTGCCCAAGCAAAAAACACACTTAGTTTATGATTTTTTATTAAAAGTTTCAAATTTTGGACGTTTTAATGCTTACATAGGATTGGACAACAAGCAAGGCCTTTTAACTTTTGTAAGCAAAGAACTACTTGAAAGCTTAGATGAGCATTATTTTGTCCAGTGTCTTGAAAAGCATGTGCAGAATATAGAATTTTTACGCTTAAGTTTGGAAGATTTACAAAATATGCCTGAAAAAGAAAGCGTAGAATTTTCCGACACTGTGAATATGCTTAGAGCATAAGGGGGCAAGATGAATTTTGATACTTTAATTAAAGATATGGAAAAAGAATTAGGTTTTCAAAGTCTTCACGCCAATGAAAATGGAGCTATTACTTTCGAGTCTAATAATGTGCTGGTTAGTGTAACCCATGATGATGAGCATGTATTTCTTATCACAAATCTTTGCTTAATTCCAGAGGACTCTCTTGCGCTATATACTTTTGCTTTGCATAAAAATAACTATGGTACATTAGATGCTCATCTTGGCGTACTTGCTGCAGAAAATTCATTAATATTAACCTCAAAAATCCGCTTTAGGGGTCTTTCAAAACATTACTTTTTTGAAAGATTTAATAAGCATTTTGATACGGCTGAAAATCTTATGCAAGAAATTACCAATTTATAAAAGGATTTAAAAGGATAATATATAAGCGTGTTAAAGGTTATATTATTGGCTTTTGCCTACTTTACCGTTGGCCAACTTTTTTGGCAGCATACAGCGTTTGCAGCACAATCACGCATTTTGTCGCAAGATGTGCAAGTAAACTATGCCACGCCTAAGCGTGTGGGCTCAACACGAGTTTCAAGGCAGGGTGGGGTATCAAATCAAACACCTAAGGTTAGCAATGATGCAAATCAACAGGTGCAATTTCCTCGGGCGCAAACACCACTTGCTCCAGTGTCATCGGCACGCAAAGTAAATATTATAGAAATCCAACAAACTACCAATATAGTGGAGCCATCAAAACCAGCTCAAGATAAAAAAAATATTGTTATGGCGCACGCAAATGTTTATGCCCTGTCGCCATATGCTAAATATTTGCGCCTTGGTAGCATACCTCCTGCATTTCCTCTAGGTGGTACAATGCCTTGGTCTTATGCTATAGAAAGGGCTTCGCTAAAATACTCCCTAAGTCCAGAACTTATTGCAGCAGTTATCAAGGCTGAGTCCAACTTTAATGCTCATGTAGTATCGTCTAAGGGTGCTGAAGGGCTAATGCAAATTATGCCAGCCACCCAAGACTATCTTGATTTGCAAGATCCATTTAATCCTGAGTCAAACATTATGGCAGGCTCAGCTTATTTGCGTGAACAATTAGATAAATTTGGCTCCATTGAGCTTGCCCTTGCTGCCTATAATGCAGGCCCTGGCAATGTATTAAAATATAATGGTATTCCTCCGTTTAACGAAACACAAAATTACGTAATTAAAGTTTTAAAATACAAAGAAAATTATTCAAGACCTGCTCATTAGTATTTGGCATATATTATGCTTTATTCATTGCAAAGCATTGATACTGTATTTTTTATGCAAACAATGTTGTCACTTTAAATTATTATTTTTGAATTTAAAACTTTTGTAAAAGGAGCATATTATGCCTGAATTTAACTTAGACAGAGCAGATGCTATACTAACTTTGATGACACAGGCTGAATCCATGCAAGATCAACATATTAATGTTGGTCAACACGGTGAAATAATAAAAAATTCTAACCATAGATTTGGTAGGGCCATTAATTGGTTGCTTAGTTTTTTTAGCTCCAATGCAACAAGAAATACTAATACTATTGCCCACATTGGTAACAGCGTTCGTGAAAACCTTGGTGCTGATTATCGCGCAAGCTTTTTAGAAAAAATGCGTGAGTTTAATACCGGTCGTCCCATCCATGGTAGGGAAATAAGGCAAGCTCTTTCAGAAGTATTAGATGACAGAATAGATGCCAACAACTTGCAAAGTGCCAATATAACTCATGATGAAATTATTCATAGTTTTTTTGATAATACTGGAGAGCATTATGCAAGGGTAAGTGGTATAATATCTGCGGCTTTAACTGGTAGAGGTATAGAGCAAGCTTTTGTGCCAAGAAATTTCAATACTTTAGTTAAGCAAGCATTTACACAAGTTTTAGAAAATTATGCACAAGAAGAGCGTTTGCCCTTGATAGGTGAAGCAGCCATAAGGGCATTAAAAAATGTTGTAAATTCACAAGCTACTGAATTGGCAGAATATCTTCCGCCTGTGCGCCTGCAGTTTGAAGCATCTCGGCAAAATGAAGGTGTAAAATCCTTCTTGCTTGAAGGTTGGAATGGTCAAATTAAAGAACTTAGTCCAGCTGCTATTGGTTTTTTACAAGAACAATATGCAGGCGCAGTACCGCTTGTAAATAAACTTTTGCTTGCTAGGGGAGAGCAAAAAATAACTTTAACCACTGAAGTAACAGACTTTGTTCGCAACCTAAATACAAGCATTTCAGCAGATGCATTGATGAGTGCAGAGGATAAAGCTATTGTCTTAAGCGTTATGGCATCTTGCTTTGCACATTCAGCTGGTCACGGTGTAACTTCGGGCATGCTACCTGCAGTCTTTAAAAACACTTTGTACGATATGAAACTTGCACATAATGCTGGCCAACAAGATTATTCACAATCAATACAATTTTTAGAGCAATTATTTAGTGAAATGTTCCAAAAAAAGGCTCTTAGCCAAGGGGATCAAGATAGATTTGAGGCATTGTTAAACCCTACAATGGGCATGTTATATCTAAGTGATCTTGAAGCAATTCATGCTACAAGGGGATTATTAGCAGTATTAGATGATGCCCCAAAACAAGCTCTTAGCGATGAAGAAAAAGCCCAAACACTTGCCGGAATAAATGCAGTACTTGCTACTGGTTTTGGATCAAACATGCGTGACGATTTTGGGGTTGCCATTGAAGGCTTAGGCTTGCAAGATGGTGATGAAGCTGCTTGGAATTTACTCTCTGAGCAAACAGACCTGCAAAATCAATTGTCGCAAGCACTGGAAAGTTTATCTGCAGAGAGTAAGGAAATTTTCACACGCATTCGCTTGCTAGAGCAAAAAAAAGCAACCCTTGGTGATGCAGATAAGGTTATAATTGATGCGCGCATACAAGACCTTTTAGTTATGCATCAAGATAACATGGATGCTGTAAGGCCTGTTTTGCAATGCATAAACCTTATGCAAGATATTGAGCGAGTTGCAGCATCTATAGAGGCCAATACAGAAGCCATTAAACGTTTTACAAAAAAACTCACCATTGAAGCTACGCGTGATGAATTTTTGGCAAACCCCAACAATGCACAAAGGCAACATTTTTCACATGGTTTCTTGAAGGATTTACACAGATCGAGCTATATACTTAATGGTAGTCATATAGACACTGTTACTTCTGATGCAGAAAGGGCTACACGCTTGGAGCAAAACATTAGAGAACTTTCTGAACAACTTGGTAGTGCAGAAAGGGCTGGAAAAATATTTTTATATCTATATCAAGTACTTGGGCAAGAAATGCACATGGCGTCAAATCCTGTAAACCCAATGTTATCAGAGTATTTCGCAACTCCTACAGCGGAACTATCAAGCGGTAGTAGGTTCACCATAACAGAAAGTGTTGATCATGCCGGTTTTCATGTTCGTGTAGAATATTTTAACAAGCACCTTGAGGAATCTGCGCAATATAGAATTGATTACATTTTAACAGACCTTGACCAGCCAAAGCCAACACTACGTGTAGTGGATATGTCTTTAATTGTTGGTAATGATTAAATAGTTTTATAGTTTTTTACAGGAGATTTAACTATGTCATCAACTATAGATAGCAAAATTACTCAGGCCACTACAACAACTTCTACCAAAGCTACTACTACAACGCTCAGTGCCACAACCAGTGCTAAGGATACAGCTCTTGCAAGCACTATATTAGACGCACAAGCAAGTGATGTATTTGAAGGTGCAGTTATTGTAAGCTCTGGTAGTAGCTCTGAAGAAATTATGGATGCAGTAGCACAGCTTTACCTTCCAACAATTGACAGTGCTGTGAAGAAATTTCAAGATTATGCTTTTGAAAAGCATTTTAGCACTTCAGAAGTAATTGAAATTATGACTTCATTCTCAGAGTTACTAACTGAAACTGACACTGCTGCAATTGCTACTCGCTATGAAAAATTTAAAACTTGTGTGGTAGAGGCATTTCATGCCCATGATCCAAAAGTTGCTTCATATGAGTCCATACCTAGTCATACAATGTTTGATATAGCCAATGTATTTCATGAGAATAGAGGCGTAGAATTTCTTGATAATGACGATAATGTCATAAGCGCAAAAAGCTTCAAGCTTGCTATGGAGCGATTTATTACTTCAACTCTTGAGTATGACTATTTGCAAGACGTAGGACTTGAGCGTAAAATAGATCATTTTGTAGAGCTTCTTGAAAAAACACATAGCCCTGTGGACAAATTTAATGCTGAGCAAACAACTGCAATCACAAGTATATTAGCAAGTTTTAAAAATTCACCTTTGGCTGTGCAAATGCTTGAGGAATTGGACACAACTCAGTTTAATGCATTAATTGATAACGTGGTTAGACTTAATCAAGCCTATGATAACGTAGGCGATGTACCAAGCACTGCTGAAAAAGCAACTATTCAAGGAATTTTACAAAACCTTAATAATCAACTAGATAATGCATTCTTGATAAATCCTGTTTTTCGTCAAAGACTATTTGCTGCTAAAGTAAATTTCCATCTTTATGCAGATGAGCAAGAAATGGCAAATCTTAAGCTACAGCATAATCTTCGTGAAAACTTGCAAAGTTTACGAGATATGATGTCAAGTAAGCACCCATTAAAGCATAAACCACTTCATGAGATAACAACTCATGATTTGCGCCTAATCATGAATAATAGGGCTTCACGTGCGCCAGATTTTCCAGATTTACTATTTGCAAGAACTTATTTGTCACTTGCTATGCAAGGTGGTGCCGCGAAGGAAGAAGTACTTGAAAGCATAGAAGATATTGCATTTTGGCATGATAAAATAAAAAATGATGTTATGACGGGTGGATTTAGCAGTGAGCAAGATTTGCTTGAGGCCTCAGAAATATTGCATGCTTCACATATTGGGCTAGGGCGTTTTGCAAGAAAGTCCTTAGCTAGATCACTAAGGGCATTTAGCGGTGAGCAATTATCTGAATATAATTTACGCACCCTAGCTGGTAGCCACTTAGGTATTAAAGACGCTGCTACCATAGACTTAGATACGTTAACAGGCAATGTTCGTCAATTTCTACAAAATTCTAGTTCAGGCACTTTAATTAGCGTTTTAGAAAAGGCAAGCATTACACCTGAAGCTGTAGCAGAGTTGCACAATTTAAGAACTGAGCGCAATGCACGCACTCAAGAATTGAAAGTAGTATTTGAGCAAATGAGCGCAGCTCAAAAGGTGCATAGAACATTTGCTGAAGACGTTGCAGCCGCTGATAAAACACGCGGCGAAACCCTTGGGGCTACAACACTTTATTTGCAAAGGATGCTTAGCACATCAATCAATGAAGTAACAGATAATGACCTTGCAAGTATTGGGGCAACGCGTGCAGACCTTGCAGACAAAGATAGCATGGATGCATTTATTGAGCGTCAGTGGGGGCAAAATGCTCCACCCAAAAATTGGGTTACATGTCTATTTATTAAACATTATCAACAAGTAACAGGTGTAGATAATGTAACCATGCAGACACGCTTTATACTTTCTCCTGCTAGGCTACATGACTATCAAAGCCTAGTTGCAGAAAGAGACAGCGCTGATATTGCTAAAGATATAGCAAATTTAAATATTGTGCGTAAAAATATTGCTGTTAACCTAAGTCAGGGGCGAAGTGGCACCAAGGACGATGAAGCAGGAAAGATTTTTAAGGATCTTTTAGCTCAATATGTTTCAGTGCTTGAGGGTAAACCTGCAGCTGGCAGTGGGCAAAGTTTTAGCATCAATGGTCAAGGATTTTCCACAAGTTCTACAGATGCTACAGTGTTACGCCAAGCCATCCTTTCTATACTAAAGGGTTCGGAATTAAACACCATAAGCGATGCAGGACATGAGAAAAACATTTCCTTTATCAATCCATTAGAGGCAGCCCAAGCTGCACTTGTTTTCTGCCATGATAATTATAAACGCATTGGCAGTGAGCGTCTTTTGGATATTATGAAAAAAGCATTTAAGGATACCAAGAGTGCAGACAATATTCGCCAAACATTAATGGAAGATTTTGCAAGCATCACTGGCAGTGAAGATGCAAAGCTTAGAGAAGCAAGCGCAAGTGTATTTAGTTTTCTAAAACCACTGCTCACAAGTAGAAGATTTATACGTTATGTTTTTCCTATGGCTTTATTACATGCACAAAAAGCATGCAATGCCCCAAGCTTAAAGAGTTTATTTGACAAGAAAGATAATAGACATGAGGCACTTGTTAATGGTTTTCAAACCTTTACCGGCAATGCCGACAGTGCTTCCATGTTAGCAGAAAGTGCAGAATTAATTTTTGATAAATTACACCCAAATACAGTAGCTATGCTTGACTATATGGGTAGTACAATGCTTTATGTCTATTCATTATCAGTTAGGTTTATGCGGCATTTTGACAGTACAAGTGCTGAACGCAAGGAAATAATTAAACAAGTTACTCAATCTGACGTAGAGGGTATTCTTAAAGCCTTACAACCAAACACCTCCATTAGTATTGCACATACTCTTGATTCTCAAAACTTGCCCCTTGAATTGGGTTTTTCTGCCGGAGTTGGCAGAAGGGATGGGCTTGTGTTGACACGCATTAATGCTGACACTGTGTCTTTAAGCCTTAGTGAGGCTGCATTAGTGAAATTTGGACTAAGTGTTTCTGCGCCCATTATTGAAAAAATTGCTTCTGCTTCTGCTGGTGCAACGTATACATATGATAGAGAACATGGTTTAGTTTTAACCTTTAAGAGCGACGAGAGTTGTGGCAAATTCTTAGGTGATTTTGTAACCAATACCGCAACGGAGGAGTCTTTTAAGCTATGCTCTCAAGTAAGTGTGTACCACTCACGCGGTCATAAATTAAATACTACCGCTAGTGCAAAGGCAGGTTACACATTGCATTCAAGCAGCACAAACTTAGATGAGGAAATACTGGATAAAGTTACTGCACTACCTGGTATAAATGAAGATACTTTTAAGGTAGATCTTCTTAAAGTTGGTGCTAATATTTCTGCAGCCTTTGACACGCAACTTGGACGTACCGTTAGAAAAGCAGTGAAAAATGATAGGCTTATTACTCAAACAACCACAATAGCTACAGCAAAAGCCTCAGCAACCATGTTTGCAGGTGCAACATTGCCAATTGCTGTGGGTGAAGAATTAGTGCAGGCGGTCGCCGCAAAAGATTTTAATACAGCAAGTGAAGGAAGTGTTAGAACCTTGGAAGGGTCTGTCACAGTTAATGCAAGTTCAGTTAAGCTTCGTGCAGCATTTGGAGCTGCACTTAAGCAATCTCAAACCATTATTACAAACCTTGATGAAACAACTTTACTTAGAGTAAAGTCTGCAACTCAAAGAGATTTTCATGCAGGGCAAAGCAAGGAACACTTTGTAGCTTATTGTCGCTTGATAGGAATTTTAAGTAATGACTTTATCGATGAATTGTGGGAAAAAGTGCCTAAGGATGCTGAGGGAAAAACCAAGGCATTTAGCTTAGAAGTTGAACATAGACTTTCAGATGAAGCACTAGCCACCCTTCCAGACCGTGTAGCTCAGCAAGATGTGGATACATTGCTAGAGGATATGAATAATTTTTATTTACGTAAAGTTATTATACGCACAGCCTCTGCTCCTCTTGCAAGAGAGCATGATTTGTCAGTTGTTAAGCGTGTCATAGCAGGGCAAAAGCAAACAGCAGTGGTTATTGATTCTGGCATGAGAAAGTAATATCTTGGAGATTGTTATGGCAACATTTAACAAAGTGCAAAATTGGCTAGCAAGTATAAAAAAAGGCTCTTTGGCAAGCCTTGATGATAATGGTCTTGGCACTACGGTCATTAATGAAAAAATTATTTTATATGTACTTGCTAACCCTAAACCCAGTGCCATTAGTGCAGATTCGTTATTTTTATATGTTCCGCTTGCAAGTACACAATTTGTAAGTGATGAGAATGTAAAAAACTTGTTATACTACGTTGGTTCGCAAAATATGATGGGGGCATTGGGTGAAGGTTTTAGGCTAGCCTTAAGTAAAGAAACAGGCCTTTTTTGGTTAGTTGGTCGGTTTTCTACTGAACATATGACCGAGCAAGAATTTGAACAATGCATTGATAGTTGCATAAATTATGGTGACAAATTATACTCTGAACTTGGCAATATTTTAAATGCCAAGCAAAATATTACCGATGAACGACCAATACCAGATGCTATGAATATTATTTGGGCATAGCTATTCTTAAGGAAACACTGATTAAATCGCGTTTTCTTAATCAACACGATAACAAACCCCACTACGTGGTGTTTGCACCGCTATTGTCAGCAAAGCTGCCAAGCGGAAAGGCACAAAAATCAGCCATTTAGTTGGCAAGACCGACCCAACGGGCGCGTAGCGTTCCCGTTAAGTGAGTTTACGAGCTTTACGGGAATCGAGAGCAACGCAAAGCTCGCCCTATTCCTGATTTTTGGTCGCATTGGCTATCGTCAACGCTACATTTAAGGAAGCACTTATTAAATCAGTGCTTCCTTAAATGTACAAATTGCATTGGCTAGATTATATTGCTAAAAATACAGCAATAAACTTTAGCCAGTGCAAAATTATAATATAGAATATGCTTAAAATAAATCTCAATTCCTTATCTTCTAAACTTTTCCTATTACTATTTTTAACCATTGCCTCTCTTGCTATACCATCCATATTTGTTGTGTATTATAATGTGCTGGAAATATCTTCCAAGTCAGAAGAAAATTCATTCACAAATACTTTATCTTTAATTGAAGAAAATCTGAAATCAAACTATGTGAACTTACTTTCTGGGCAAGTATCTGATGTCATTGTACGCAGAAAATATTTAAATACCTTGGCCTTACTTGCAAAGGATTCTTGGGAAGATTCACATGGTGTATTCATTAGTCAAAGTGCACAATTACTGCCTAGATGGGTAAATTCTTTAACAGATATTAATAGTCACTTGGTTATTTTTAAAAATGGTAAACCGTTAACTGATTCTATACTTTATGAGATTTTTAGCCAAAATAATAAAAAAAGTGACTTAAAAGAGCAAAAGTTTACCGCCATGCTAAATCCTGCAAACTTACCAGAGGATGGTACATATCTTTCATTTAGCATTTCAAAAGATGATATTGAAAATACAAAGAATAAATCTAAACCGTTTCCATCGCTTGATATGCAAAAAAGCCATGATCTTTTGAAGGCAGGCCATAGAGTTCCTGTTCTTGCTTATTTTTTGCCCATAGATAAAGATATCACTGTCATGGTTGCATCACTACTTTCTGATATTAAATATGAATCAGCTCAACAGCTTGAATTTGTAGCTAAATCTATGCAGGAAAAAATTAATACTTTAGCATTTTTTCCAAAAAGCATCTTGGCAATTATTTCTGGTGAAGGTAAGTTACTTGCGCATAGAGGTGCGTTTAGCCAAAATGATATTGAATTTTTGCCAAAAGAGTTGTTTACATTAAACAATAGTGATAGATACATAGAATTTTATTACGATAACGCGGATGATATTGCAGACAATCCATTCTTAAAAACATTTGGTCAAAGCATCTTGCGTGTATCGTACTTTAAGTCACTTGGTTGGTACACTGTGGCAGCTGTTCCCTTGGAAGAAATCAGAGCAAGTTCTAATGTTTTGATTAAAAAACTTGCAACTATTGCCAGTGTAATTATTTTACTTTGTGTTTTTGTAACATTAATAATAGCCTACAGACTAACTAAACCCATGCGCACTTTGACAAGTAAAGTAAGAGATTTTGGTAGGGTAGACATAATTAAAAATATTTCCGCAGATGCAAATGCAAGCTCATTTTCTTCTATTTGTGAAAATTTACCTACTGAGCGCAAGGACGAAGTGGGCGAACTTGCCACAGCCTTTAATGCACTTGGTGGTGCATTAGATGAAAATATTCATAATTTGCTTGCAACTAAGGCCGTTACTGAACGAATGCAAGGTGAACTTAGTGCCGCAAGAGAAATTCAAATGAATATTTTGCCAAATAAGGCAGATATGCCAAGTGGGCAAGCCTTTAGTGTTGCAGCTTTTTTAGAGGCAGCTAAAGAAATTGGCGGGGATTTATACGACTTTTTTACCTTGCCAAATGGTAGGCAAGTCGTTGTTATTGGTGATGTTTCTGGCAAGGGCATGGGAGCAGCTCTTTTTATGGCTATGACTGTCACCCTTATTCGTCATACCATGACCACTGGTGATAATCCTCATCAAGCACTTACTTTAATTAATAAAACTTTGAGTAAAAAAAATACATCCTGTATGTTTGTAACACTTATTATTGCTGTTTTTTCACCAGACAGTGGTGAGCTAATATATGCCAATGCAGGCCACTGCAGGCCGTTTTTAATACATAATAATAAAATTGAAGAATTAAAATATATTAGTGGGCCCATGGTTGGGCCACTGGAGGAAATCACATATACAGTTGCAAGTATTAAGCTTACATCTAATAGTACGTGTTTTTTTTACACTGATGGTATTTCTGAGGCCTTGGACGAAGAAGAAAATATATATGGAACAGAGCGACTTATGAGTATTTTACAACAAGCATCCACTAAAACACCACAAGAAATTATAGATACTGTTTATGCAGATGTGCAAAATTTTAGAAAGAGTGCTGAACAATCTGACGATATTACCATGCTTTGCTTTAAGTATACGGAGTAATTATGCCTATATATATTAAAATCATATGCAGTATTTTTTGCATGTTTTTCTTTGCCTTTGCTGGTAACTCCATGGCTGCGACAATAAATGATGCACCCAAAAAATGGCGCATTATCTATGTGCAAGGTGGTAATTATATTGACTTTGCAAAAATTTTATTTCATACAGCCACAACCCTTGCAGAGAAAAAAATAATCCATAAAACTCCACCGCAAAACTTAAGCAATAGTAATACTAGCAAGCCCATTTGGGATTGGCTAGTTAATAATGCAAATAATAAGCACATTGAATTTTTAGTTGATGGTTTTTATTCTTATGATTGGGATGAAAATAAACATAAAAAAAGTGAAGCTGAAATTTTACAAAGAATTAAAGAAAAAAAAGATGTGGATATGATACTATCCTTAGGTACAGCAGCAGGGCTTGATGTGGCAAGTAATATCCACAACATCCCAACGCTTGTGCTAGGTGCAACGGATGCAGTTGATGCTGGTATTATTGCGTCTGAGGATGATTCGGGTATGGAGCATGTTTACGCTCAAATTCCATCGGACAACACTCATTATAGTCTTGATATATTTAAAAAAATTTTTAATTTCAAAAAGCTTGGCGTGCCAGTACCAAAGACAGCAGAAGGACGCGCACTTATAGGGTTTTCTAATGTTGAACAAAGTATAAAAAATACTGGTTTTGAAATTGTACCTTGTGAGTTATCCGTAATTCACAATCCCAATTTATCAGAAGATTTCGAAATGTGTATTAAGGAATTAGTTAAAAAGTCTGACGCAATATTTTTTCCTGTCATACCTGCCAGAAGAAATTGGGCAAAAATGAATGAACTTTTAAAGGCTATTATTGAAGCAGGTATTCCATCATTCTCACAATTTGGTCATCAAGAAACTCAGCTTGGTGTGCTTATGAGCCTCACACGCATAAGCTTTGCGCCAGAAGGCCAAGCCGCAGCAAATGCCATGAAAAAAATATTTTCCGGCACAAAACCACGTGATATTGAGCAAGTTTTTGATAGCCCCCTTGGCTTAGAAATTAATTTGCAAATGGCTCTTGAAATTGGCTGGCATCCCCCTTTTGAAGTTTTGGCCGCCATGGATAAAGTTTATAAAAAATTCTACACTGTGGAAGAATTGCAGTAAAAACTGTTAAAATATATTAGTATTCATCTTTTTATTCCTTTGCGGTTATCAGAGCAATCTCTGGCATTACGCTAAGCTCGTCTACGCCTTCGCTTGTCCCACGGATAAAATCATCTGTTCCAAATCTAGTTACCGCACTGTTACGTGGTGACAATATTGGGTGATATTGCTTTTGGTAATCTTGACGTAACTCTCTATCAGGCTTGAGTGTTGTGCTTGTGTCACTTGCAAGCGCTTCTTGTTGCATTTTGTAATCCTCAAAGCTTATCCACATATCTGGTGAAGCGCCTGTTGTGCTGGGTTGAGGATGGATTATATTAATATTCGTGCTGTTGCGTGTTGCTGGCTGAAATACAACGCCATTAATTCCTTGCAATAGGCCCACTGTGTTAATATTCCAGTTATTAATAGTATCTTGCAATTGTGTTTGTTGTATTGTTTGATATTGTAGACCCAAGGCTTCTACAATATGTTTAATAGTATCAATGTTATCAATGGCATCAATGTCATCACTTTGAGGATAAAATTTGCTCAAAGCTGCTGATAGGGCTGCTTGCATATTAGGATGCTTAGTATTTTTAGGAAAATCACTTGAGTCTACTTTAACATAAAATGGTTGACCATTATTATCGTTAAATTGAACGCAATACTCGTACTTTCTATTAAAAATCGTTCCGCTTTGTTTAAACGTAACTCTTTTTGCAAGCTCACTTTGCATAGGCAACTTACCCAATACTTGCTGCATGACTAAATTAACAAGCGTATTATGCGTTTGGAACGAAGTATTATTGTTGACATTAAATGTTATTTGGGTAAATCCAACAGGTATCGCGCTAAATGTTGAGCCTGCTGGCAGTTTTGCACTTGATATGGGACTTGCATCATCTTCTGTAACTGCATCTCTTATGCTTGCTATTGTTTTTGTAGCAGAAGCTAGGGGTGTTGGGTCAGCATTTATTGTGGTTGTAATTGTAGTTGTGCTTGCAGGTGATGTAACTGCTGTATCTGTAGCAGCTGTTGTGGCTGACGCTGTAGCCTGCGTTGAAGCTGTTGCAGTGTTTCTGGGTCTAGTATAACCGCTTGAATGGGTAGCTAGATTTTTAAAATTATCTATTATATCCTCTACAGTAACTTGCACTTGTGTTGTCATACTATTTGAATCAAGTAGCAAGTCTACGGCGGAGGGCTGTGGTCTTGATACAGGGGGCTGTTGCTCACTTGTAGCATCAAGATTGAGTAAGTCTGCAGTAGGCACATGAACTCTTACTGTGGCCTGTTCATCAAGTGCATAGGCATAAATGGCTGCTTCTTGCTTAGCTTGTAGCAATGGTATAGTCTGTTTAATAAATTCCTCTGTTGTTAAAGTATATGTTGACCCTGTTCGAGGTGAAGTAAGTCTTTGTACTGGGTTTGGGTTTGCCTCAACAAGTGAATTACCCACTTGTATATCATTGCCATTATCACCAAGCCTAAATTGCACAAAATGACTACCGTCACCTATTACAAAAACATACTTTGGATTTTTTTGTAATAAGTTTAAAATTATTTCTGCTTTAACTTTATGCGTGCCGCCCGCTTGTAATGTACTGTTTATTATATCAGAAATTGTTTCAACATCCATGGACATTCCCAAGAACCCTGCCACGCGTGAAGCTTCGCCCATTTCTCCATATTTATGTGTTGGCTCAGTCATTGTAGTATAAAATCTTGTGATAGCACACTCAAGAGCAGTTGTTACAGCTTGCCTGCCATCAGGTTGAAGATATTGCTTATAGTCCTCATCATCAGGTTTTACAATGACGCTATACTCTTTATCTATGTATTTAAGTTTAATACAAAATTCACCATTTGGCCCTTCATAAATTCTATTCATAAGTGCTGTACGGATGGCGGGGTTTTCTAGCATGGCGCGGATTGGCGCAAGGATAAAGCAAGTATTTTTATGAGCTCCATTAGCTACATTTTGTACAATATTAGTACTAATGTCCTGACTACATAATTGAAAACCAGCTGGAGCAGTATCCCAAACGCTTATACCTTGATCTGGCACGGATGCTTTGACTGCGCCTTGTGGTGTAGTTTGGCTGGGCTTAACCGCACTCTGGCTTGCAGGGGTGCTTATTTTAGATGCTCCTGTGCCTAACACACTTGTAGGCTTAGCTCCATCTTGCACTTGTGAGCTTATACCAGCATGCGTTGGAAGCGATGTGGTATTAACTTGCGCAAGACCCATTTGGGCACGTAAATGCTTTAATATTGTAGCTCGAAATGCTTTTACATCCGAGATGGCTTCTGTGCTTTGTGTTGAAAGATTATTAGCATAACTTGCATCTTTTAACTCATCTAAGGTAAAAATAGTTTCATCGCCAATGCGCCTATCAAGATGAGAGAAATTGTTACCATGATCAGCCCAAGTTTGAGCAAAGGTTTCAACTGCCATTAATAATGCAATCTTACCAACATTATCATTAACTAAGGAGCCTGCGTGTGCAATGACAGTTTTGACCTCTTTAACCATGGCATAAATTTCAGTTTGGTTTGCACAAGTTAGACCTGCATTAGCTTTTGCCACTGCATCTTGAAAGGCTCTATAGACATTTGTAATAAACTTTTGTTCTTCGCCATTGGTTAAGTGGGCCACGTCTGCTTTGACGCTTGCCGAAGTTGCCATGCTAGATATAGGAACTGGCGCACTTGTTCCATTCGCACTTGGTATACCTGTATTAGGCTCACCAGTAGCAGATACACGTGCACCAGTATCTGCTACAGTTTCTACATTAATTTTATAGCCTTGGCTTAGAGCTTTTAGAAATAAATGCCTTTGCCCATCTATTTGAAATGCACCAAAAGCCACAGATTGCTTGCCGCTGGCAAGAGGGCCAGCAACATTACCAAAATCAATTGCATGCACTAGTTTACGCCCTTGTGCACTTGATGCGCCTTGGGTAGAGCCATCATGCGCGCTTTCACAACTATTTAAATATTTATCAAGTCGACCCTTTGGGTCGGCGATAGAAAAACTAGCACTTCTTGAAAGACTGTGGCTTGCCCTTGCTTTTGCATCCAAAAATAACACTATATCAGCCACATCTTGCTTGCTAGGCTTATCAGTTTTCGCTCCAGCAAGCACAGAAGTTGTTAAATCAAAACCTCTTTGAATGCGTGCTTGAATAGTGGTATGGGGGTCTTCTGATGCTTCTTGAATGCCAGCATTTCTTCTAGTCAATCTTATGATTTCATCATTTGTGTAACTTACTAAGCCTGCGGCAGTTTGCATGCTTTGGCTAGCCTTGCCCTTTGTTGCACCACTTGAGTGTTTTGCCTTATCCTTCTCTTTTGCGTCTTTGCGTGTAACTTGTTTAGGGAGCGTTGTAGCTACTGCTTGGCTTGTAGTACCAGTAGATTTTAAGGAAGTTGCTTGCTGCGCATGAGCAGGACCCCTTTGGGGTTGTGCTTTCTTACCTGCACTAGCCTGCTTTACTTGTGTTGTTGATGTAGTTGCAGTAGTTACAGGCGTTGTGTGTATTGTTGTATTACTCATATATTACCCCCACTCAAGTGAATGCTAAAAAATTTAAACCCTTATCATTGAGCCGGTACCAAGTTGATTATATTTAGCTGTATTATGTATTTTTTCACACCAATATGATGAAATATTTACTATAGCAATAACAGATTCTGCAAATGCGCCTAACTCTTGTTCCACTACTTGTGTTGGTAAAGTATACATTGTGTTAAGGCAAACTAAGTTTGTTATTTCATCAATGGCAAAATGCGCACCTGCGGTATCCTTCCACATATAGTTTGCACAAAGCATTTCACGCATTAATTCATTGCCACGTTCATTATGAGGTAATTCTCCAAGGGCTGCATTTACTACAATAGCATTTAGTTCCTGAACATATTCAATAATAATATCATAGCTATTTTCTAGGGTAATTGTGATAGTACCATCTAAATCAAAATCAACATTAGGCAAGTTTAATACCTTACCAAGTTGTTCTAAAAAACTATGCGCAGTTTTCTTGCTCATCATAATCTCCGTGCTAAAGTATTTACACTTTCATGTAGATTAAATCTGTCTGCTCATCTTCTTGCGCTGGTACTTCAGACTTATCAAGGCGTGCAAGATGTAAAAAATCTTTCCAATAGCGTACAGCTTTAACAAATAAATCCAGTGAACTTTCAAAATATGTATAGTCCATGGGCAAGGTAATTATTCTAAATAACATTAAATCATTATTTTCAATGCCAATGGAAGCATGGCCTGTCTCCTTACCTAAAAAGCTTGCACGAAGTAGAGACTCAAGACTTGCTTGTGCATCCGTTAAGGGCGTAAGATTAGCGATGAAATATAGGGCATTTTCCTTAGCTTCAAACTCAACTATATGATTATCAAAATTAATAGCACATGTGCCTTGGTCAGATAATTCAATCTTAAATTTTAATCGTGCTCCAAGTTCGTCAAATAATTCTTGTGCTTTCATATTGTCTCCATACATATTACATTGGAATGTATTATGTTAAGATGCATCTTGTGTAGCGGATAATATCTGTGCAAAATTCACAGCAAGGTTAAGTACTCGATTTTCACTGCTAAGGCTAAGAAAATCGCTAGTCATGTCCGCACTTATTTCATCACCCCTTCCTCGTGCCTCATCCATTGTCATGCGCAAATCACCGTAGCTATTGCCAACAGCATCACGTTCATCCATAAATTCACTATGTATTTGAGTAAGTGCGGCATTATTTTGGGTTATATGGGCAATTGGTAATAACGAAGACCATGATAAATATGCTAATTCATACATTAAACCCTTTGTGTCTGGGTCTGGTGGGTTTGGCATTTCTTTATCATCGCTAGCTAGTCTCATTCTTTCTAGTTCTGCTTCAATACTGCTGGTTAATTTGGCCTCAAGATCCACAACCAAGGCCTGAATGGAGGCTTTCATAGTTGAAGTGTCACCTGTAGCCAAAGCTGATTGTAAAGTTTGTATATTTCTATCCTCACGGTTATAGTCCAAAGCCGTTTGCATGCCTATGGCAAAAAAGTTGGCAGGTATATTATTTGTTTTTAGTGCCATTCTAGCAAATTGAAGTTTTAAAGACTCAGAAATTTCAAAACGGGACAATGCAGCACCAAGTGCGCACTTATTTGCTTGCTCTTTGCGCACAGTTTCAGTCACTGCGCTATTTACCCTGTCAACAACGTCAGATCCCGCAATTGTTAAGGCTGCACCGGTTGGAATTTTTTTATACATAGCTTGTGAGTGGTATAAATTTTTAATGACTTCTTTATCAAGAGCAAATGACCTTGCCATGGCAGTCTGAAGACCATCCACGCAAGCATTAGCATGGTTACGCATGGTATTAATTTGGGTAAGGCGCGCCCTTGTTGTAGTAAAAACTGTATTGGAAAGGGCAGTTAAGTCATCACGTGAAGTTGCTTGCAAAAATGCCATACTATGGGGTTTTTGTGTAAGTTCATAAATAACTTGGCCAAAAATTATTTTTGGAAAGTCGCCTATACCATTTGCTACGCATTGCTCAATAACTTGGTTAATTACTATCTCTCTTCTGGCTTCAGGCCTTGCTAGTTCAAGTATTATATTTTTTAATTGGTCGGGAGTTACTGGATCTTCAAGGTCATTAATCCGTCCACGAATACCAGATATAAAACGATCCGCAAATGAATCTGTCTCGCGCCGTCCAGATAAAAAAACTGCTGCGGACGGCACAAAGTCACCAAATTCTTCTCTTAAAATGCCAAGTACCTCTTCTGTCGCGTTCACAAGATTAGCCGGTAATGGATTTCTTGCTGCATAAATGTTCTGCCCAATTTGTGCATTGGTATATCTTGTGGCTGGAGCTGCCGCAGGTAAGGGGTCGTCACTTGCATCTATACGGGCTTGCGGAGCTTGTTCTGAGCGCGTGCCTAAATAACGTACTAGTTCCGTAATACCAAGTGAAAATAAAGCCATGAAAAATCGCGCAGCACCATGCGATGTGTATACACGGCTACGCTCTAAAGACTCTGGTACGGGTGCCTCTTGAATATTTGTAATACCTTCTCTAGCATCTTCTCTAGGGGCTTGCGTTACACGCCCACCATCAACTGGTTCTAATGACATAAATTCTCCTTTGGTTTTATGGCTCTTTGAAACCATGTAAACTTTGTTGCCATATTAATGTATAGAGCATTTTTCATGCCAACTAGTAGCATAAAATTGAGAATTGAACAAGCAGTGCAGGCGTTGCTAAGATGTTACTCTAGCGACAGAAAGAACTGTTGAAAGTCTTCCAAGCGCTCGTGGAGTGTTTCTAAAATGGATAGGCAACGGTTCACTGAAAAATAGCTATCTACTGCGTCAGCGATAAAAACAAAACTGCTTATGTATGCCCAATACGCTTTGCTTCTCTCTGTATCCGTAAAGTTCGCAAGCTCACCTAACGGCTATGCTTCGCACCTTTCAGGCAGGACTCCACTCCACGAAAATGAATTTTTCCTTGTCCGCAACGCACGCTCCACTTATTTACGCACAAGCTTTTAATATACCAATGGGGTGGGG
>CAYJPT010000004.1:0-39059 GCA_964372165.1 uncultured Desulfovibrionaceae bacterium
CAGCCTAGAGCCTTTGCTAATTGGGCAACTGTTTGCACTTGGGCTTTGTTTATATTTCGTTGTCTTTGTTCAAAGAGTTGAATTTGGCGTAATTTTACGCCCGATTCGTCAGCTAGGTTGTTTTGAGACATATTTGTGAGAGTGCGAATGCGTTTTAAATTTGTTTCGGTGTAGTATTCTAGAAGTTTTTCATCTAAGACAGTCACAAATTTTGAAATATATCTCTGCAGCGACATAGTGTCAAGGTGAGATCAAAGAATTTTTTTGACGGATAGGATGTAATTTTGTCCAGTAATTTTGTTCAGTAATTTTGTTCAGTAATTTTTTGTATATATTTGGGTGTATAAATTATGGTAATCCATATTAATAAACATAATTTATCTGTAATTACAATATATTTCTCTCAATGGTTCGAATCCCACTATTAAATTTGTATAAGCTATCACAATTTCTTGTGTTTACTAATTGTTTAGTATAATAAATTTTTGCACATTATTTTATCTAGTGATTTAAAGAGGAATAAATATGAAATATGATGAAGTTTGCACCATAGTACTTGGGGCAAAAAAAATCATTTGTTCTGATGTATCAAATGTTAATGAAAAAAATCTAGGTGACTATGTAACCAACATTGATATTGAGGTTAATGAATACATAAAAGTCAGCTTACGCAACATACTGCCCGATGTGAATTTCTTTTCTGAGGAAGAAGAAGGTGAGTTGTCAGCAGACTGTTGGATATTAGATCCCATTGATGGCACTGCAAATTTAGTTCACGGATATAATATGTCATCAATTTCATTGGCACATTATAAAAATGGGGAAATAAATTTTGGTATAGTTTATAATCCTTTTACAGAAGAATGTTTTACTGCCGTGAAAGGGCAGGGAGCTTATTTGAACCAGCAAAAGCGGCTTTTAGTGAGTGAAAGGCGATTTGCACAAAGTATTGTAGAGTTTGGTGCAGGTTATACTAGCAAGCATCATGCTGAAAAAAACTTTAATATAGCTTTGGAGATGTTTAAAAGCATATTGGATATTAGGCGTATATGCTCAAGCGCATTGGCAATTTGCTATCTAGCAGATGCAAGGATAGACGGTTATTTTGAGCGCGTGTTAAAGCCATGGGATTTTGCCGCTGCACATTTAATTCTTAAAGAATCTGGTGGATACATGACAGATTTTTTTGGAAATGAAGTTAAATATAGTGATGCTACATCAGTTTTGGCAAGCAATTCATTAATACATAGTCCTATGCAAGATATTATATTAAAATATTAATTAATAGTGATATTACACAATACCTTGCTGATAAAGCCGGGCATCTATCGTGAAACAGATATTTTTTCCTGCACTGTTGTATCATCGTAAACATTATTATAGTATTTTAAGTTGACATCACTAATGTCAACTTAAGTAGAGGCACGCGTAGCTCTAGATTTTCGTAAGGCTCATACTTCGCCTAACGAAAACACCCCTTGGGGGTGGGCTTTGCCTCGGACTCGCTCCGGAACTTAACAGTGCAATAAAATTGCACTTATTCCTACGCAGTGCTTGTCTGCTATCGCAGCCAACGGTAATAATTTCATCTGAAATTACTATACACTGAAAAAGTAATTGTGCAGGACTCTTGCTTTAATGTTATTAAGCATAAAATAAAAAACCACCAGCAAAGCCGGTGGTTTTTATTTTTAATATACCTAATTAAGTTATTTAATTATTGCTATCAAAGTCGCTCATATCAGGTGCAGTGCGTGGATTGGTTTGGCTAACGTCTAGTGGATAGGCCGTGATAATGCCTTTGCGTTTTCCAACACCTAAAGCACCAGGGTGAGTGTTTAAGGCAACTACTAGGTCTAAAACACCATCATTATCAATATCACCTAATTCAGCACCTACGACTGAGCCACGAATACGTCTTGTTTTCCACTTAAGACCAAGACCAACTCCATCCCAATATAAGGCATGAATTTCGCCTTGAGGGTAGAAGCGGTAACGATCAAATAGTTCTGCCGCAGTAGAAACAGGTTTATTTATAAGTAATACATATTCGCCACGCCCTTCAAGATCAGCTATGAGCATTTCCATAGGAGCATAGTATTTGCTTGGTAGTTGGTAGCGTTTATCAACTCCAAGTCCATCAATGGATTTGTAGTGTTCCATGCCAACACTTGAACCGGAATACTTGTCTATAGTTTGGTGCATGGGTTCTCCGTCCATACTATAAACAGTGATACGCTCATTATCACCAAGGATTAAAATTTTATCGACATCATTTTGGCGATTTGCAGGCATATAGGCAAAGTTAAATACATTGCCACCCTTAGGTAATTTGAGTTTGGAGCCAAGTGTTACTCTGTCACCTACAACACTTGCAGTGTAAACACCTGGGCGGAACATGCGCACGCTATCCCAGCTTTGTCCTACAAGGGTAGGTTGATAGGTTGGAGCTAGGCGAACTACGTTTAAGAAGTAGCTGGAACGACGGCAATATTCACGTAAGTTGCCACCTTCAAAGGTGTATATATAGGAAGCCGGTTGGTTGTCTGACTCACCAAAAGTTGTCACTACTAACTGTGGTGGTCTTCCTTTATTAAAGCTTATTTGACGTAAAATAAAGGCTTGATTAGACATAGAAACGGTATGTTCTACAAGTTTGTGTAGCTTACCGCCATTCCAATCATAGATATAAAGTCTGTGGTCACTAAGTACAGCAATTTGTGATTTACCATGTCCGCTAAAGTCACCCATAGCAAAACCTACGATATCAAAGGGTAGTAATGAGCTACGCATGCGTGAGTTATCATCTGCACCAGAACCTTGATAACGAAATTGTGGATTAAGATAAACGTCTTGTTGGCCTGTTTCGTTCACAACAAGAGCAGGGTTCATTTGATTTACAGCTTGCTTGCCTTTTAGGTTACGCCCAAAAACTTGCATGCTTAAACTGTCAGCAAGGTTTTGTACTGAGCTAATAAGTTCGCCAACAGGGCTTTGAGCACTCTTTGCCCATTCTTTGCCACTCTTGTCACGAGCCTTTACGTCAATGGTTGCACTGTTATTAACAATGTTTATTTCACCCCAAAATGCATAATCCGCCCCAGCAGCATTTTGCGCTTGTTTAACCGCATCAACACTGGTAGGAGCTTTGCTTGGAGCTTTAGGGTTTAACTCTACACTGCCTGGCCAAGTTAAGCGACTTGCCAATGTGGATGGTATAGCTTTTCCAAGATAATTATATTCTTGTGGTCCATTTACAGTAAAAGGCATAACCATAAAGGTCTTGGTAGCGGCTACAGCCGGTATTGTCAAAAGTACACTGAAAAACGCCATAAGGGCGATACGCAATGTTAATTTCATGTAAAACTCCTTACTATGATGGGAACACTCCCCAAAGTCAGTTCCGTATAACCTTATTTGCAATATGTTGCAAGATAATATATTCATCAAGCTTGGTACAATATGCTGGTTCAAGAATTTGTTTTTTTAGCATAAAAAATTGTGTATCGTATCTAGTGTAAATAATTGTAATGGGCAGCTAACTCATAATCACAAAGTTAATTTGGTAATAGACATGGCAAAAAAAATATACGAAAAATCATCGTCTCGCTCATTTCGTTTAGTATGTGCAGAAAAGCATATTAACGCAGTAGAGAACTTATTGTATGCCGAAGGGTTTGCATTTGAGCCTGAGGTGTTTTCTACATATTGCCGAGTTCTTACTGCAGAGCCACGTCCCTTGGGGTCTAGCCTTGCTGCCAGATTGGGCTTAATATATATTCAAGATCGCTCCTCCATGCTACCACCACTATCGCTTTTTCAGCATGCCTTAAGTGCACAAAATAAAAACGCTTGTGCTGTTCTTGATATGTGTGCAAGTCCAGGTAGTAAAACTGGTTTTTTAGCGCAGCTTGTTGGTAATCAAGGTTTTGTATTTGCCAATGAACCATCAAAGGCACGCTTAGCAACCTTACGTGCCAATATGCAGCAACTAGGTTTTTTGCATGTGTCCACCTGTACTTATGCAGGTGAGCAACTACCTCTTACACCCAATAGTTGGCAATATATTCAGCTTGATCCACCTTGTTCTGGTTGGGGTACGGTAGATAAAAATCCTAAAGTTCTTACCCTTTGGAAAGGTAAAAAAATAAATCCACTGATAGAATTACAAAGGAAGCTCTTGCAAAAAGCACATGAGCTTTTATGTCCAGGTGGGTACGTAGTTTATTCAACTTGCACTACTAATACAGATGAAAATGAGCAACAAATTGATTACGCAGTGCATGAGCTTGGTTTTGAGGTTGTACCACTTGAACCTTTTGATAGCTTTGCTTGGGAAGATAGTCACATCAACGGAACATTGCGTGTGGATGGTGCTCGCTCAAATGCGCAAGGTTTTTACATTGCAAAATTACGCAAAACTATGCATGAGCCTATGGAAATAAGTGCTGATATTGATAGTGTTGTGGCTGAGATTGTTCACCCAAGTTTATTGGAAGATATTGGCACAGATGTTAGCTTATTGCCAGAAGGTGATTTAATGCTTTTTGGGCAAACAGTTCGTTTTGTACCAAGGGTTGCAAAGCAATTGCTCAATGCAAATGTGCGCTGGCAAGCTGCTGCCATAGGTAAGATGGTTGGCGGAAGGGTACGTCTTTTACCTAATTTTACTTTACTTATGCCAAATATACCGCCTGATTCCTCGTTGGTGCTTGAAGATATTAAAGATATTTATGCTCTTTTGCAGGGGCAAAGCTTGCAAACGGGCCTAGCAGGACGTGAAACTGGTCTATACTATGCAAATGCCAACACCCAAGCCTTACCCTTAGGACGTGTCACTTTAAAGCAAGGTAGAGCTATTTGGTCGGGGCGTTGACATAAAAAGTAAGTTAGCCGCCGCTTAAAAATATAATAACTTGTTATAATATTTAAAAGGGGCAGCTAAGTATCAGCAATCACTTTATTGGCATAAAAAGAAATTAAGGCAAAAATCCTTGTTTATTTGTTGCTTGCATGCCGCCAAGTGCATTGGATATGTTTTCATATCCATGTTTTTTCAATATTAATATGGCATCATATGCTCGTAGCCCCGTATTACAAATAAGAGCAAGTGGGCGATTTTTAGGTATTTCACTTAGACGTGCTTCTATTTCTTCCAAGGGGATAGCATGCCATGCAGCATCTTTTTCTGTTATGGCCTTTGCTGCCCCTGCTGGGCGCACATCAATAAAAAATGTATCGTTTTCATGTCTATTATGCCAAAGTTTAGCAAAGTCTTGAGCATTGATGGGGTCAAATCTACCGGCAAGGGCATTGTCTGCTACATTTGCAACTGTATTTACAATATCCATAGCAGATGCCAAGGGTGGAGTGTATGTAATTTCTAAATTGGAAATATCATCTACTGTAGGTTTACTAAATTGTAATGCCACAGCAACTGCGTCAATGCGTGCTTTTAATGCGTCGCCTGCTTCACAAACACCTTGTATTCCTAAAACACGTCGGCTATGACGCTCTACCACAAGTTCAAGACTCATCATGTGTTTTTCAGGATAAAAATGCGCACGGTCTAATTGTTCAACATGTATGCCAAGAGCATCAAAACCATGTGCTTTAGCTTGATTAACACTTAGTCCGGTGCCACACACTGTTAAGTCAAATAGTTTTACGCCCCACGTTCCCACATAGCCATCAAAGCGGACCTTTTGTCCGGCAAGATTGCTACCAATCACACGCCCTTGCCTATTGGCCATAGAGCCAAGAGGTATAAAGCCTACACTGTTAGTAATTAAATTGGTAACTCCGGCACAATCGCCCCCGGCATAAATATGTGAATCAGAGGTTTGCATATATTCATTTACAATAATACCGCCAAAGTCTGCCACCCTAAGCCCGGCATCTTTTGCCAGTTGTGAGTTAGGTTTGAATCCAGTTGCCAAAATTACTACCTGCGCATCAAGTGATCTTTTGTCAGTAACAACTCGACATACTTTACCATCTTCACCTTCAATGCGCAAAAGTTTTTCATTGGTGAAAATATTAACATCATTATTTTTGCAATCATGCTCTGCCATGCTTGCCATATTTTCTGAAAGTACACTTGGCAGAATTGAAGAGGCCATTTCTACAACACTGACCTCAATGCCCCACATTTCAGCTAAAGCTACAGCGCACTCAAGGCCAATAAATCCACCACCAATAATGACAGCTTGTTGAATTTTACCCTGCTCGCAGTCTTTACGAATATCACGCACAGCTTCAAGACGTGTTACCGCATAAACATTTTTAAGATTTACTCCCTCAATGTTAGGAATGTGCGCTGATGCGCCCGTAGCAATGACTAGTTCATCATAGCTTAATGTTTCTTGTTGCTTACTTATTACATTTTCAACAAGTACAGTCTTTGCTGCGCGGTCAATATTTAGGGCGCGCGTTTGAGTGCGCACCTTAACATCTTTTATTTCATCAAAGTAGCTTGCATCACGTATGCGATGATAAGGTGTTGCACGCAAATCATCTAAGTTGCTAATTTCACCTGATAAATAAAATGGCATGCCGCAACCGCCATATGAAATTAATTCATTTTCATCAATGATGGTAACATTGGCATTTGGTAAAAGTCTTTTGCAGCGGCAAGCTGCCTTGGGGCCAAGGGCTACGCCTCCAATTACTAAAATGTTTTTGGACATGCTTATTCCTCAATAATTAAATTGATAATTTTAAAAATATTAATCTCTTCCACGCCATTGACGTTTATCGCCAACACGCATGGTAATGCGTTCTCTATCCATGTATTCAAGTAATGCTATTAGATATTTACGAGAAATTCCGCCCAAAATTTCTTTAAGGCTTGCAGGGTCAAGGTCATCATGGTCATCAAACCAGCTTTTTACTCGTTCACGTATATCATCAATTATTTCTGCTGAATAGTATAATCCATCTTTGACTTTGACTAGCAGTTTTTCATCTACTAAGATTTTAAGTACAGGTGCTGCTTTTTTTGCATCAACTCCTAAGTCTTCAAGAACATCTTTTAAATTCGGTGGAGTTGTGTTCCCTTTGATGTGGGCTTCTAATAATGCACTTCGCAAGTCACTTTTTTGCGTATCGAGTTCAACTTTATGGCTAGATAAACGCAAAATATCGCCTTCAGCAACTAATGTACCAGCTTTAAGGCAACGTTCAATAACTAAATGTGCAAGCTTGGGTTTTTGCTTAGGGCAAAGTACACCTCTAGCCATGCCAACTTTTAGTGGATCTCGCTCATGGAATGTTTGCGCTTGCTTAAGGCATTGCTCCATGAGTTTTGTTACTGCCTGTACATGAATCCAAATGCGTTCTTCTTTGTCATAGCAAAGTATTTCGCCTTTATTGCTTAGTAGTTGGAGACTTTTCTCAAGTTTTTTGTCATGGGCATTGCATAGCACCATAAGTTTTGCAAAACTTGCTCCTTGTTCGTCAGCTAGGCTTAACTGTGATAAGATGCGTTCATCTAAGCTTAAATCTTGCTCAAGTGAACATAGCTTGGCAAAGCGTTCTTCAAAGTCGCTATCTTTACGGCGCAGATGGGCATGGATGGGGTGTAGTACAATGCCACCAGCAACAGTGCGCAAAGGTGAATAAGCTCTTATAACGCAACGATCGCCCCATACACCAACCATGGCACTTGTAAAGCGAATTTCCGTAAGGGCGCTTTCTCCGGGTTGTAAGCGATCACGATCAAAGAAATAAAGACGAGCAGAAACTTCACGTGCACCGTGGTGAAAGTGTATTTCAGTTCTTGCACGAAGTGCCCGTGGAGCAGAAGATAAACAATGCAACATAACCATCCAACGTGTAGAAGGAAACAGCGTACCAGGATGTGCTAAAACACTACCTCGTTCCACCTCACCAACTTCTATGTTTTGCACATTTATAGCGCAGCGTTGCCCCGCACTGGCATTGTTTGCAGAGCTTTTATGCCATTGTAATCCTCGCACTTTAGTTTGTACTTCATCAGGCATAAATACAGCTTCATCACCCACTTTTACTTCACCGGCAATTAGAGTACCAGTGACAACTGTGCCATGCCCTTTCATGGTAAAAATACGATCAACAGGTAGTCGAAAAATATTACTTTCCCTGTTTGATTGTATTTTACTGGTGTAATTTAAAATATATTCTTTTATTGGTTCAATGCCCTCTCGCGTAGTAGAAGATACAGGAAAAATTGGCGCATCTTGCAAAAAAGTACCATGCAAAAAAGTTTTAATATCTTCTTGTACTAAATCAATCCATTCGGCATCAACCATATCAATTTTAGTTAGTGCAATAAAACCATGCTTTATGCCAAGCAAAGCACATATTTCTAGGTGTTCACGTGTTTGTGGCATAATGCCTTCATCAGCAGCAATGATGAGCATGACAAAATCAATACCTGCAGCACCTGCAACCATGTTTTTAACAAAACGCTCATGCCCTGGCACATCCACTATGCCAAGGGACTCTCCATTGGGCAATGGTATGTGAGCAAAACCAAGCTCTATGGTTATTCCGCGCCTTTTTTCTTCTTCTAACCTGTCGCAATCAATACCTGTAAGCGCACGTACAAGGGACGTTTTACCATGATCAATGTGCCCTGCTGTACCTAATACCAATGGCATAGCTAACTCCTTGCTCTTGGGTGAGCCTTGATATAGAATTTATGGGTCAACATGATACTTTTCATTTTACTAAGGCGCAAGCATAAATTAAATAGGTAGGATTAAATGGAAAAAATTAGCATTAATACTAAGGCTCGTAGTGAATTTGTAGATATTACCCAAATAGTAGAAAATTTACTTCAAACAAAGAGTGTTGAAAGTGGTGCTTTGTTACTTTATTGTCCGCATACTACTTGTGCTTTAACGGTAAATGAGGGCGCAGATCCTGACGTTGCACGGGACATGACAAATTTTTTTAATACTTTAGTTCCTAAAAATGGGCCATTTAGGCATGCTGAGGGTAATAGCGATGCTCATATAAAAACAAGTATGCTTGGGCCGTCGCTTATGCTTATTATTGAAAATGGGCAAATACAACTTGGAACATGGCAACATATTTATTTATACGAGGGAGATGGCCCACGCAAAAGGCAAATTTGGGCGCAATTTCTTGCAGCATTTTAAGACAATAGATATTTATCAAACTGATATGGGATAATTTTGCTGTTAATGAAATTTTATTTTTGTAAATAGACATTTTTTTAAAAAGAATTAAGTTATAATATACAGTATTAGTACCTAATAAACATAAAAATTAAAGTAGTACAGCTTTTAAGGCATCACATTTATAGTATGGTTGGTATATCAAATGAATAATATCGGTAAATTTACGATTAGGGCAAATGACGGTGCAGCACGCCTTGGCACATTATCTACAGCTCATGGTGACATACAAACGCCTATTTTCATGCCTGTGGGGACAGTTGCCTCGGTAAAGGCCATAGCACCTGATGATTTACATAATATCGGTGCAGAAATTATTTTAGGCAATACCTACCATCTTTATTTACGCCCTGGTGATGAGCTTGTAGCAAGGCGTGGCGGTTTGCATGAGTTTTCTGCATGGCAGCGTCCCATTCTAACGGATAGCGGAGGCTTTCAGGTTTTTAGCTTAAGTTCTTTACGTAAAATTTGTGAAGATGGGGTGGAATTTCGCTCACATCTTGATGGTTCAAAACATATGTTTACTCCTGAAAGTGTTGTTAAAATACAGCGTAATCTCAACTCAGATATAATGATGGTTTTGGATGAATGTGTGCCCTATGGTGCTGATTACAACTATACAGAAAAATCCCTTGCTTTGACAACACGTTGGGCAAAACGAGCAAGAGTAGCTTATCCTGTTGGTACGGGACAGAATTTATTGTTTGCCATAACCCAAGGTGGATTTTTTAAGGATTTGCGTACACGATCAGTGGAGGAATTGTGCGGTCTTGACTTTGATGGTTTTGCCATTGGTGGGCTTTCCGTTGGTGAAAGCAAGGCTGAAATGATGGAATTTTTATATCACACAGCACCACTTTTACCTGTGCATAAGCCACGTTATCTTATGGGCGTTGGCACACCACTTGATATTATAAATGGAATTGCAGCCGGTATTGATATGTTTGATTGTGTAATGCCAACACGTAATGCCCGCAATGGCACACTATATACCTCCATTGGTAAGGTAAATATTAAACGCAAAGAATTTGCAGAAGATGATGGTCCCTTGGATCCAACTTGTAATTGTTATACTTGCCGTACATTTAGTCGTGCGTATTTAAGGCATTTATTTGTGAGTAAGGAAATTTTGTCTTTTAGATTAAACTCATTGCATAATTTGACATACTATTTGGATTTAGTGCGCAATGCTCGCAAAGCCATTGAGCAGAAGAAATTTATGGAGTTTAAGGCTGATATTGAGAGTATATATCCGCAAGAGGTCATAGTATGAGTGAGCAAAATTTATCTTTGCCTGCTGATGATATAGCAAGCTTGGTGCAAGATGTCTCAAGTAGTATACCAAAATTGCCTGATGAACAAAGCTTACAAGGCTGTGCTTTTGATTTGCGAAGAGTGCTTATTTCAAAGGCTGTTCAAAATGTTTTGCAAGATGATAAATTGCAAAATGATTTAGCCTCCCAACATTCTTTTAGCGAGGCAATTTTTGATGCAGACTTTTTAGAAGATATATTCCGCACTGCTTTGCCACCTATGCAAACGCCTACTTTACGTCGTGTATCACAATTTTCGGCTTGGCGTGGTGCATTGCTTGCTGTACTTGGTTTGTTATGTGGTGCAGCTTTGGGGCAAGGTCTTACAGGTTTGCCAGAAGCTGGTCTTGCTTCTGGTATGGTGTTGTTTTGCGGTATTTTAGGTATGATTTCCACGCTTTGGTTTTCAGAATATATTTTAGCTGCTGCCAAGGCAGATAATATTGTTTTGCCTTGGGGTACTTATACCTTTGCAAGGGCACGTAAAATAACAATAATGTCATGGTTTGCCATATTGGTTTTAGCTATTGTACGAGATTTTTTTGGCGGTCGTTTAGCTTTGTTACATTTACTTGAGTCACTAAGTGCACTGCTAAATGATGGCAATGTTTTACCGTTTTTTACCAATATTTATGGTATACTCTTTTTTGCTGGTGCAGTGGGACTTTTAATAAAACGCCCTATGGTGTTTGATAGAGATGACTTTGTGCAAAAGTTAGAAGTTGCGGCCAAGAATTGGTGGAGCGGTGCACAACTTGCAGCAAAACTTTTGGTTGAAAATAAGGCCTTAAAAGATAACGATATGCGTGAACAATGGCAAAAGGTGGGGCGTGATATTTATTCATTTGCGGGGGAATTACCCACAGCACAAAAGCAGTGGCTCACGGAGAGATTACGCAAACTTGGCTTAGAGGCAGCACATGCTAAGCAAGCACTAACTTGGCATCAGGATATGCTTGAGCATTACGTTCCACTTGGACATATTGATAGTGGTGATGCCTGTTATGTTGATGAACCGCCGATATTAGAACATGATGTGGTGGTGCGTAAAGGTACTGTACGTAAGGTTAGATAATTACACTGTTTTTAATGTTTCATCTTAGGGATTTTATATGCGCGTAACAGCAATAGATTTAGGCACAAGCAATACTTGCATAGCCATTTGTGATGCAGATAAGGTTAGTATTCTTAAACCTGAGGGCTGGCATAATGCTGCTCTTGGCGGTGCTATACCTACCTTGGTGCTTTATAAAAATAATGAAGCCTTCTTAATTGGGGCTGCTGCTGAATATGAATTTGGAGAAGCCAAGGAAGAAGAGCGCAAAAGCTATAGTCTACAAGGTCAATTTAAGCCTGATATTGCCGTGCAAGAAGATGCAAAGGGCTTTATGCTTGACTTCTTACGTCTTTTGCGTTCACGAGTGACACCCAAGGGCAATATTTTTGTTGGCATACCCTCGCAGGCTGAAAATCACTATCAACAAATTTTGCGCATGTGCCTTAAAGAAACTGGCTGGGAGGGGGCACAATTTTTGCGTGAACCTGTGGGCGCAGTTTTGCATTATATTGCCAAGGGTGTGTTACCACCATCATTAGCGGCACGTGGGGTGCTGACTGTAGATTTTGGCGGCGGCACATGTGATCTTGCATATTTGCGTCGTGCTGATGTGGTTGGGCGACATGGTGACATGTTGTATGGCGGACGGCTCTTTGATGATCTTTTTTATCAAGTATTACTTGAATATAATCCAGGTCTTAAAGAGCGTTTAGTCAAAGAAAATAATGATTACTATGTGCATTGGGTAGCTTGCCGCAGAGCAAAAGAAGAATTCTCCGCTGCCATGCAAGAAGATAGGACTAAAAGTGTCACTGTGCGCGTGCGTTGGAGTTATTTTGATGGTCAATCTGTACAAGAATTTGCAGCATATATTACTGACTTTACATGGGAAAATTTTTTAGAACGGGCTGGTAATTATATGGCTTCGGCAGGTTTTTTAAGTACCTTAATTGAGCATGGGCAAAGAGCTGGACTTTCTGCCCGTGGTATAGGCTTACTTGAGGGTAAGCATGTTGATCTTATTTCTTGGTTTGAAGATATTTTGCATGAAACTTTAACATCTGCCAGACAAGAAAAACTTTCTCCTCTTGCAGATATGCCTATGGTTTTGTTGACTGGTGGCAGTAGCTCTTGGCCTTTTGTGCAAGATATTGTGCGCCAAACCTTAGGTGGTAGGACCAAATTACTATTTGGTGATGAACCATATGCAGATATTGCCAAAGGCCTTGCCCAATACACTATGCTGGCTTCACATTTAAGTGAGGGGCGTGCTGCCTTGCAACAAGAGCTACCAAGTTTTATGGAGGAGCGTATAAGGCGTAAAGTTATTCATAAAACATTAGCCCAAGGTTCTGAGCTATTGTTAAGTGAATTGGGCGACTTTTTACGACAGGTAATACTTTTACCAGAATTTAGGCGTTATAGAGAAAATGGTGGCGCTGTTGTAAAACTTATGGAGGGTATAGCTTTAGCCTTAATTAAGGACGAACAACGTGTGCGTAGCTTGCTTGATGATGCCATGGGGCGTATGGGGCGTAAAATTGTTGATGCCTGCAGAGCAGAACTTAAAGAATGGTTTAAAGAAAAGGGCATTCCTGTTGTGCCGGAGCGATTGGAACAAACTTGGCTGGCACTTGAAATGGATGACTTTATAACTCGCATGGCTGAAGAGCTTGGCAAGGCGACTTTATCACAAGATCGCAATTCAGCAGAGCTTGCCACCATGATTGCCGGCCCAAGCCTTGCGGCCCTTGCAGCATCTGGTGCTCCTCTTACTGCTATGAGTATTGGCATTGGTGGTTTAGTATTAATGAAAGTATTTAAATTAGACCGCTGGGTTGTAGAAAAGGTGCTTTATGTGCCCATACCTTCACTTTTGCGTAAGCGTTTGTTTAGTGAATCTCGTCTTGACAAATTATGCGCCGAACAAATCAATGCCTTTGGTAAGGACTTTAAAAAACATATTTTAGAGCAATGGAAAACTTCTGAGGGGCGGGTATTGGCAGAGGCAGCTCGTGTGGCTGGTGAAGAAATAGATGCTTTGGATATATTAAATATTACACCAGCGTAAGTGTAATTTTTTTTATGCGTAAGGAAATGCTGATTTATTCTGCTTGTAGAATAAATCAGAAAGGCACAATGGCCTACTTTGTACGGAAACGCACGATATGTTTTTTGACTTGTTGATTTAACCAGCGTTTCCTTAACATAAATCAAGGGTCCTGCACAATTATTTTTTAGTTCTATTTTTATGCTTTTGCAGTAAATTTGCATTTATTTAAAAATCTACTTGTGCAGGACAAAAGCCTCAAAAATCAATCATTTAACGGCGAAGCAAAGCTCCACCTATTCTTGATTTTTGGTCGCATTGGCTATCGTCAACGCTCCAAAAGACTACACACAATGAATTATGCAGGAGTCTTAAATCAAAATTATTTAGCTCATTTTTTGTTTTTGATTGTAATGGTATTGCCAATGCTTTACATTACAAAGACCTTGCACAATGGTTGCGCAAGGTCTTGAAACTAAGCCCTTATTTCATTAAATTTAGACTGAAATAGGGCACTTATTTGTAGTTGAATATTTAGTTAACATAAAATTATTCAAACTATATGACTTGACTTGTGTCAGCTAAGAAAGACATTTCACGATAGGCATTCCATTTGCCATTTTCTTTTACAACTTCATATACTACTTTCATGGTGATTTCAGATTCTTTTTCTGTCGCCATGTCACTGATTAAAAGTTTTTGAGTGCTTGTTACAAAGCCTAAGTTATCGTCAATTTTATTAACAACCAAATCTGTGGCTGTGAAATCCATTATTTTATGTTTATTGAAAAATGTTTTGAGTTCTTTTTCTCGCTCAGCTTTTGAAGTTACAACTTTGTTGGAATTGCCATTAAACCAAATTACTGGCATATTATCAGTAAATAATTCTAATACTTTACCTGGCTTATTTGATTTCCATGCTTTTGCCATATCATTATTCATAAAGGCGGCAATGGCTTGCTCATCAGGTGACATGCCAGTGGTTTTATGCTTATGGGCATGCTCGGTGGCATGAACAAAACCGACAAATCCCAGGCTTAAAAATAAACAACAAACTGTTTTTATAAGAAAATGTTTCATAGTATCTCTCCGAATTATAAGTTTTAGATTTTCTTTTTGTATATAAACACAAACAAATGAAAACGCTTGATTATAAAATAAACCAGCACATAACATGCTGTCAATTTTAAATAAAATTATTGATAGTGCTAAGCGAAATCATATAATTGTATTGATAGCTATAAGAAGGATGTGATTTTGGAGTAATTGTTGGCAAAAAATAAATGATTTTTTAGTGATTTTTAAGATTTTTCTTTTGCATTATCAAAAAAACCACTGATACTATTTGATATATGTATTTTAGCCTGTGTGAAGCCATGCTTTGTTAAAATGCTATTAATGACCTTTTCTTGTACATTATGCGCTAAGCTTTGCAACATTGGCTCAGGGCAAAGGCGCAGCCTAAAGTCAGTTAGCCCAGCTTGTTCAAGTTCGTATTCAGCTTTGGCAATGCGGGATAGTGTTATAGCGTTTGGATTTAAGCCATATGCCAAGCGTGTAAGCAAACATGGCTTAGCCTTTTGCTCTGTATTGTCTAGGCCATATTGCAAACCAAGGCTGCGTATAGTTTTTTTATCTAACTTACAACTGGCAAGGGGTGAGATGATGTTTAATTCGTCAAGGGCCTTTAAGCCGGGGCGGTGGCTTTGCATGTCATCTGCGTTACTACCATCACATAGATTAAGATTATTTTGTAAAGCTATGGCATGAAAAATACTAAATAAATGTTTCTTGCAAAAGTAACAACGTGTGGGACTGTTATTTTTTACCTGATCAATTTCAAGTACGTTGATATTGATGCATTCAATTGCAATATTATGCTGCATTGCCCATGCTTTGGCATAGGCACTTTCTTGTGGCGGCATGTGCACGCCAACAGCATGTAATAGTAAAGTTTTGCATTTTGCAAGCTTTGCGGCATAGGCTAAAAACCTGCTATCTAAGCCGCCAGAAAAGGCTATGGCCAATGGCTCATGCTTTTTCAAAAACAATTGCAATTTTTCCCAAGACATATTTTTACCAAGTAAGACGCACTTTTGCCCCAAGCTTTGACATATGCTCTTTACATTCTTTGATGCTATATTGCCCATAATGCACTATGGATGCAATAAGAGCAGCTGACGCTTTGCCTTGGCTTACTGCATCATACATATGTGTTGGGTTTCCAGCACCACCAGAAGCTATAATTGGAATTTGTACAGCTTCGCTTATGGTGCGAGTAAGGTTAAGTTCATAGCCATCACGTGTGCCATCAGCATCAATAGAATTAACGCATAATTCCCCAGCGCCAAGCTCAGCACATTTAATAGCCCATGCTATGGCATCAAGCCCCATATGTTTGCGTCCACCGTGAATTACTATCTCATATCCTGAGGGTATATCATCTGTTTTTTCAACTTGCTTTACATCCATACCCACTACAATAGCTTGCGAACCAAAGGCCGCTGCCCCTTGACTTATAAGCTCTGGATTTGTAACAGCGGCAGAATTAATAGATATTTTTTCTGCACCGGCAATTAGTACAGCGCGCATATCTTCTACGGTGGATATGCCACCACCAACACTAAAGGGGATAAAAATTTGTGCCGCTACATTTTTAACTACGTCTAAAAAAATACCACGATTTTCATGCGAAGCCGTAATGTCATAAAAAACAATTTCATCAGCGCCTTGCTCATAATATTTACGTGCAGTTTCTACAGGGTCGCCTATGTCGACGTTTCCTTGAAAGCGTACTCCTTTAGTTAGTTGACCATTGCGTACGTCAAGGCATGGGATAATACGCTTACTAAGCATTGTGTCCTCCGTGCAGAGTAGAGCAGTAGTTGGCAAAGTTTTGTAGAATTTTTAATCCAGGCGTACCACTTTTTTCTAAGTGAAATTGAATGGCCCAAAGTCCATCATAACCGTACACACTACAAAATTCTTGGCCATAATTAGTTGTAGCAATAATATATTGATCACTTGGTTTTACAAAATAGCTGTGTACAAAATAAAATTCAGCATCAGGGGCAACGCCTTCAAATAATAAACAATCTTTTTTGTGTGTTAGACTATTCCAACCCATATGCGGAATACGAATTGCTGTACCGTCTTCGTCTTGTAAATCTTTTGAAAATTGCACACATTCACCGGATATAATCCCCAAAGTTGGGGTGGAATTTTCAGAACTTTTTTCAAGCAATATTTGACAGCCAAGACAAATACCCAATAAAGGTTTTTTTTGCTTAACAAGATTTTTTAATAAGGTATCAAGTCCCTTGCTTTGCAGGTGTTGCATAGCTTGTCCAGCAGCACCAACACCAGGAAAGATAATACCGTAAGCATTATTTAACTCTTCAGCATCGGAGGTAATAATACTTTCAATTCCAAGGTGTTGTAGCGCTCGTTGCACACTAGTTTGATTGCCTGCTTCATAATCAACAATTGCTAACATTTTACATCCTCTTTTAAGTTCTTGTGCTTTATTAAGCTGCAAGA
The DNA here is from genome assembly GCA_964372165.1 of uncultured Desulfovibrionaceae bacterium. Classification (GTDB taxonomy): domain Bacteria; phylum Desulfobacterota; class Desulfovibrionia; order Desulfovibrionales; family Desulfovibrionaceae; genus CAYJAD01. Next base: position 17,146 of record CAYJPT010000004.1, read on the forward strand.
GTCATAAAATAAATTTTTTTGCTAAACTCATGATAGCAAAAAATAGTGAAAATGACTACCTTTGCTTTGCCCATTAATTAATTATTATTTAGAAAAGATAAGCTTAACGCATTGTTACAAAATTTTTGATGAACATTAAAATGCGATTTTAAATAATATATTTACAACTTGAGTTTATGCCCAAAGTCTTGACTTTGGCGTAAATGTGACAAATATATATGCTGGAAGTATGAGTGCTAGTGATTATTTGTCTTATGCTACGATAAATTTTTTATCTTTTTGTGTAAGTATTTAGTTGTATAGTACTAAATTTTATTTGAAGAATATATTTATAGTTGAAGCAATTTTGTGAACCAATATTTAATTAATAAAGGAGTTTGCTATGAGTGAACGTGCTGAAAGAAAGGCTAGAGTTATCGAAGTGTTAAATAAGGCTCGTGCAATGGAATTACAAGCCATACATCAATATATGAATCAACACTATAGCTTAGATGATAAAGATTATGGGCAATTGGCTGCGCAAATGAAACTCATTGCCATTGACGAGATGCGTCACGCTGAAAGCTTTGCTGAAAGGATTAAAGAACTTGGTGGTGACCCTGAAATTGAATTAGCCGGTAAAATTGTTCGAGGTCAAAGTGTTGAAGAAATGTATTCCTTTGATGTTGAAGAAGAAGATAATGCTATTGATGCATATAATAAGTTCTTTACTATCTGCAAGGATAATAATGATATTATATCTGCAAAGCTTTTTGAACGTATCATTGAAGATGAACAAGCGCATTTGACTTATTTTGAAAATACGGCCGGACATATTGAATCCTTAAAGGATAATTTCTTGTCTAAAATGGCAGGCACTTCATCATCTACCGGTCCATCTAAGGGATTTGTAATTAGTCAAAATGCTCAGGATTAAAAACTAGTTTTGTGAAAATACATTGTTCAGCATCGACTAAATAGTTTAAGGCCTCTGCACAAGTTATTGTACAGAGGCCTTAATTTTTTTCTAAAATTGTAAATAATGTTTTAGTAGTATTAATTTTATAACATTATGTACAAATTCAGCTAATCTGAATTATATAAATAGTATAATTATAAAATATCCAAATAAGCTTCATTTAATATTTCTATTTCAGCATTTTGTCTAAGGTTTGACATGTAAAGCTGAAACATTTTTTCTTTACGTTGTGTACCCAGTGCAGTGCCAATCAACTGTTTAACAGCATCAACTTGGGCTTCCTGAAAGTCTTTTATTTCTACAACACGCGCAATAATTGCACCACGCTTTCCATCAATGTTTGTTGAATAAACTGCGGGTAACCAAGAGTTAACTTCTGCATCAAACAAAGCTTCGTTTAAATCTTGGTTTGTTCCAAGCTCTCCAACTGCTCCGTCACGTTGTACGTCAACAATGAGCTTAGCTTGAGTCGCAACATCAGCAGGAGTTTCTTTTTCAAGAGTTTTACGCAAGTCACTGGCAGTTGCGATGGCTTTTTCCATTGCATTTTGTTCTTGTAAAAGTTTTACTATTTCATCTTTTACTTCTTCAAAGGGTTTTGTACTGCTATCAAGCTTGTCTTTCACTTTTGCTACGATATAAGTGTTATTTTCTCCAGCTATTGCCGCATCAAGTGGAACTCCGGCAGCTGTTGCAAAAATTTGAGCAGAGCTCTCAGGCTTTATTTGTAAGAGTTTTTCTAACTCAAAACTTGATAATAATCCGGAGTTATTTAGCTCAAGACCCTGTGCCTTAGCTGCTTCTGCTAAATTTTTGCCAAGAATATTAGCTTCAATTAAATTGTCTAATACCTCACGTAGTTTCTCCATACCCATTTCTTGCGCAAGAGCTGTTTTGATATCATCTTCGACCTCACTTAACTCTTTTGTTCTTGCAGGTTCAACTTCATCAACCTTAATTAAGTGCAAGCCAAAGTCGGTACGAATGGGGGCTGATACTTCACCACTTTGCATACTAAAAACTGCATCATTAAATGGTGCTACAGTATCTCCGGGGTTTATCCAATTTAGATCTCCACCATTTTCTGCAGTTGTTGTGTCTTGAGAATATTTTTTAGCAAGTTCATTAAAGTCAGCACCTGCTTTTAATTCTTGCTCAATATTTTGCATAGCCGTGCTTGCTTTTTCAATATCTTCATTGCTGGCATCTGGTGCAATGGTTAAAAGGATATGCCTTACTTTTGCTCTGGGTTGAGTGGTGAATGAGTCTTTATTATCATTATAATATTTTGAAATAGCATCGGTCTTAATGCTTTCTGGAGCAATAATTGTGGTAGGACTTACAACAATATAATCAATATCCGCCTTTGCAGGTATATTAAATGCTTGGCGGTTGCTTTCATAATAAGCTTTTATGCTATCTTCTGCTGGTAAGTTTAAATTAGCAAGAGCGTCTTCCATAGGGAAGAATAAATACTCTACGTTGCGTTGCTCATAAGTAAAGCCTATAAAAGCATCAACTTCTTGCTCATAAGCTTCACCCGTAATTGTCACATCGCGGCGTAGCTTAGCCTCTAGTAATTGTGTTTTAACAAAGCTTTCAAATTCACTTAAGCGTTGACCCCTTGCTTCAATTAATCGTTTATAAAGTGCAGGATCAAATTGACCTTCGGCATTATGAAAGTCTTGTATTTGTTCAATCGCCTTACGTAATTCCAAAGGAGAAACAACAATATCAAGACGTTTTGCCTCTTGTTGCAAAAGAGATGCAAAAATCAATTGTTGTAAAACCTGTTCAGGCAGGCGAAATTGCTTTAGTTGCTCAGTGGTGATGCTTGGATTATTGCGACGTACAGATTCGCGCGCTTGGGCATAGGCTTGCTCAAAAGCAATAACACTTATGGGCTCATTATTAACTGAGGCTACAAGTGTTGTTGGACTCATGCTTTGCATACTGCCAACACCCCAAAAAACAAATACTAAAATAATAAGTCCAAAGGCAAGCTTAACTCCAAATGATTGAGAGTTTGAACGAATAAAATTCAGCATGATTACTCCAATAATTTAATATATAATTTTGTTTGAATTTAATTAACGTAGAGAAAGGGATATACAAGGAAGGGTTTAATGACAAGAAAAACTTTATTCAACTTCAATGCCCATAGCTCTATATTCATTTAGTTTGTTTCTAAGTGTTCTTACAGAAATCCCAAGAAGGTCAGCAGCTTGAGTTCTATTGCCCGATGTTATCTCAAGACCTTTTAGTATCATTATACGCTCCATCTCGTGCAGTGGAATAACAGCATCATTAAAAAGAGCTTTACTAGTCTGTGAGGTTTGGTCTTGGTCTGTGTAGTCGTCTGGTGTTGTTGTTTCTAAAGAAATTTCATCGCCAAATATGGGCCAAGCGTCAGGGTCTAATAAAAAATGCCCAGGATCTATAGGGCGACCATTTGCTAATAATACTGCGCGCTCCATAAGATTTTGCAATTCACGCACATTGCCCGGAAATTCATATTGAGATAACCATTCAATAGCTTTTACAGATAAGCTGGTTTTATTTAATTGATAATCCTTGGTGTAGGTATCAATAAAAAACTTTGCCAAGGTGAGTACATCATCACCGCGCTCACGAAGTGAGGGTAGGCGTAATGGAATAACATTTAGACGGAAAAATAAATCTTGTCGAAATTTTCCTTCTTTAACCCAATCTTCAAGGTTACGGTTGGTTGTTGCAAGTATGCGCACATCAACTCGTACTGTGTCTGCGCCCCCAACTCGATCTACTTCACCTTCTTGTAATACACGTAAAAGCTTTGCTTGAAGGGCAAGGTCCATTTCTGAAATTTCATCTAATAAGATTGTTCCACCGGATGCAAGTTCAAACTTTCCAAGTTTTCGGGCAATGGCTCCGGTAAATGCACCTTTTTCGTGTCCAAAAAGTTCACTTTCCAATAAATGTTCTGGCAGTGCTGCACAGTTTACCGCAATGAATGGGCCGTTATTACGGTCACTCCATTTATGTAAAGCACGCGCAAAAAGCTCTTTACCTGTGCCTGATTCGCCATTGATAAGTACTGTTGCTTTTGATGGTGCAATTTGTTTTGCAAGAGCCATAACTTTTTGCACAGCTTGATGGTTGCCAACAATGCGTGGGCCCCCTGCAAAGCTTGCTATGCGTCCACCAAGGGTTGATGAATCCGGTGCTTTGCTTGCTTGCTGTGGAGCACGGGCAACTGTTGCAATTTTTTCAAAATCTAGAGGTTCAAGCCAATAGTCTGCTGCGCCAAGCGCCATAAAGTGTTGAGCTTCTTCAGCATTGCCCTTGTCTGTGATTACGATAATAGGGGGAAATTCAGGATCATCTTGCCCAACGCTTAACAAATCCTCTGCTTTAAACCCTGGTAACCAAGGGCGTGTGAATATAACTCCCGGCCCTGATTTGCGCACAAATGCAGAAGCCCCTTGGAGGTTTTCGGCTATACCCAATTCATACCCCGCATCCCGCAATTGCGGAAATACGCGTGTAACAGCATGGGCTGGAGCGAGAAATAGTATACGACGTGTAGACATACTTCTTATATACTACATTCTTGTGGCAAGAATAGCAAGTGCCACTTTCAATTTGAAAATAATTTACGCATGCAATCCGTTTACAGCTACGATCTATGGTAACTTAGAAGATATTTTTAACAAATTTTTATACAAAAATGCTGATAAATCTGCTAGGGTAAACATAGCAAAAAAATATTGCTGAGATGATAAGCATTATTGAGCAAAATATTGTAATATGTTTTAAGGCAATAATTATTCGATTATAAACGGTGGATTAATGAACTTGAATAATAATTAATTAAAATGATGTATTAAATAAAGGAATGAATTGATATTGCCTTTGTATAAAAAATGCGTGAAAAGTATTTAGTCGCACTAACTAAATTAAAGAGTCCTACATAATTATTTTTGAGTGCAATTTTACTAAAAATTACAAAAAATTTAAAATTGCTATGCAGGACTAAAAGGCATAAAAATCAATCAGTTAATGGCGAAGACCGACCCAACGGGCGCATAATGTTCCCGTTAGTGAGTCTACGAACTTTATGGGAATCGAGAGCGAAGCAAAGCTCCGCCTATTTTTGATTTTTGGCCGCATTGACTAGAGCAACGCTCCAAAATCCTCTGCACAATGAATTGTGCAGGAGTCTTAATTATGAGGAAAAGTAATGTCAAAAGGTGAACTACGTACAATATTTGAAGACGTGGCTGCAGGAAAAATAAGTGTAGAAGATGCATTGGAAAAAAGCAATACTGCTCCTATTGAGGATACTTTGCATGGACTTACACTTGATACGGAGCGTGGCTTGCGTACTGGTATTGGTGAGGTAATTTTTGCACAAAATAAAAGTGATGCCCAGCTTCTTTCAGCTTTGAAAAAATTGAGTAGCAGCTCAGAAGTTTTGGCTACACGTGTAAATGCAATGCAATTTGAGTTACTTAAAAATAATTTTCCTAGTGGGCATACTTTAACCGAGGGGGGACTTTTTAGTCTTGGAAAAGCACTACCCAGCGCGCCGCCATGGCCAAACAAAGGTGAAGTGCTGGTCATATCAGCAGGTGCTGCCGATAGATCCGTTGCATTAGAGGCATATGGTGCATTGTACTTTTGGGGTATTGATGCAGGATTTATTGCCGATGTTGGCGTTGCCGGCTTGCATAGATTAAAAGCACATGTGCCAGCTATGCGTGCCGCCCGTTTTATTATTGCCGTAGCAGGTATGGAAGGTGCATTGCCAGGTGTGTTAGCAGGGCTTGTGCGTTGTCCGGTATTGGCTGTGCCAACTTCTGTTGGCTATGGTGTAGGTCAAGGTGGGCAAGCAGCTCTTAGCACCATGCTATGCACTTGTGTGCCAGGTGTTGCAGTGTGCAATATTGATAATGGTTTTGGTGCAGCGGCTTTTGCTGCTAAATGCGTAAGGCATGAAAACCTATAGTTTTTATCTTATTTATGATATGTTTAGAACAAGCACAGGTGATTGCGATTTGCAATTTTTTGTATATGCAGAACAACGTTGGTAAAGTTTTTTTCGCGTTGCAGCACCTACGTGTTGCTCCGTCGCAGCAAAACCTTCCTGAAGTTGCTCTGCGAACGCTTAAAAAACAAAACTTTCTTAATTATAGCTACAAATCAACAATGATGTGAGAGCAAGCAATTCTCCAACCTATGTAGTATTGACAAAAATAAAAAAACACGGTAGATGTCTTTTGTATTTATCATAACACGTTTGAGGAGGCGCATTATGAAAAAGTTGGTTTTGAGCTTTTTAGCTCTGTTCGTTTTGGCTTTTGCTCTACCTGCACTTGCAGCTCAGCCTGAAGTCCCTGCTGATGGTATTCAGATGAAGAATGGTAAAAAACTTGTTGTTTTTAACCACTCTACCCACAAAGATACATCCTGTGCTAGCTGTCACCATCCCGTAGACGGGAAAGAAGACTTTCGTAAATGTAGCACCGCTGGTTGTCATGATGACTTTAAAGCCAAAAAAGGCGTAAAAAGTTACTATCATGTAATGCATGCCAGAAAGGATACAAAGTTTGACTCTTGTGTAAGTTGTCACTTAAAAGTTGCTGGCACAGATGCCGCAAAGAAAAAAGAACTTGCTGGTTGTGCCAAGTCTAAGTGCCATCCATAGTCTTTTTTACTTGATTTTTGTATAAAATGTATAAAGCCCGCTTTTGCGGGCTTTATACATTTTATGGCTTATATTTATTAGTTATAAGTGCATTATGCAAAGGACTTATATTTGCCAAATGAAAAAAAATATGTTATGATAAAGCAGTATTAGATTTGGCATGCTTGTAACTAACTAAATTGTATGTTGAATTGATGTGTGTAAAAAAAGTTGGTGTATCTTAAATTAGTCAATTATAATTAAAAGCAATTGATACCATAAAAAAATTTTAATTCAAAAATTAAACACACAGAGGCCAATATGGACTTAGACCTCAAAGACCCCACCCTAGATGATGATGGTGACGATGATATCATCGAGCTAACTGATATTATTGAAAAAGGTGATGGAAACAAAGCAAGCCCTGAAGCCATTGAAGAAGGTATTGATAATCTTGTGGGAGATCTTGGTAATACAAGTTCGGCAGCGCCTAATATCCCAAGCGATGCTGAAGCTGATATTGATGCGTTGCTTGCGCAAATGGACTCCGGTGTTGATTTTACGCAGATAGCAAGTGAACCTGCACCTACATCCAGTTCAGAAACAAATGCAGATGCTGCTACTGGTGATCCATCAGATGCAGGCGATATTGATGCCTTGCTTGCGCAAATGGATGCAGGTGTTGATTTTACAGAAATAGCAAGCAATCCAGCGCCTAAGCCCAGCTCCGATACCAGCTTAGATGCAAATTCAGACTCACCTACTGATGATCTACCAGATACAAGTGATGTAGATGCATTGCTTGCTAGTTTAGATATGCCCCCACAGCCTGAAAATGGTGCAAAGTCAGCTCCCCTTAGTAGTGATGATGACAGCGCCGCTGATATGGATGCTTTGCTCGAAAGCATTATGGATGAGACACCAGCTAAATCTACTGCCCCTAAAGCAGAGCCAAGTCCAGCAAAGGCAGAGCCTAGCTCGGATGCTGCTGATTTGTCAGATCTTGATGCTATGCTAAGTGACCTTGATGCCCCTAAAGCAGAGCCAAGTCCAGCAAAGGCAGAGCCTAGTTCGACTGAAGAAAGTGATGATATATTAAATGATTTAGATGAATTAATGCGCTCAGTGGATGAAGAAAGTAATACTTCTGTGGAGCAAACCGAAGAGCAAAGTACTGCCGATGCAGATGTTAATTTGGACGATTTGGATGCAGTACTTAATGATATGGACTTAAATGAGAATATTGTGTCAGTAGAAGATATAGCAGAAAACTTACTTTCTGATGCGCAAGATCAAAAAGCTACAAAAAGCAGCGAAACTCTTTCTGATACAATTATGGAAGCCGTAAATGTAGTTACAGGCAATATTGACCTTGAGGCAGAAGTAGGGCAAGACACTGGTGCACAAAATGCCACTGAAATAGACGACAAAGAAATTTCTTCAGTGCTTGATGAAGTTATGACTGCACCGGCTGAAGAAAATGAAGTGATTGAAGATATTTCTGCTATTATAGAAGAGTTACCAGAGGAAGTAAGTGTTGAACTTGAAAGTGCTAAAGTAGTTGATGATATAGAAACTGCTGTTGATTCATCTAGTTTGGGCGATATTGGTGAGGAAGTTGACTTATCAACTCTTGCTGATGACATTGAGAATGTACAATTAGTTGAGCAAGAAGCTATATTAGAGCCTGTATCAGATAGTGAGCTTGCGACACCTCCTGTTGCTGAACAAGGCCTGGAAATGGAAAATCCTTCAGACATGCTTGACTTGAAAGAGGATGAAAGTCAAGAAATTAAAGTTGATGAGCAGGTTAATGCAGCTGAGGGTGCAGAAAATTTTGAGGCTGAGGCTACTAAAATAGATGAAGATATAGTACAAGAAGAGACACCTACAGCAAATGATGATGTAGTCCCAGTAGCATCTGAAGCAGTAATTGCTGAAAAGAGTAATCTAGAGCTTGAAAAAGTAGATGCTGCTACACCTGCTATTGATATGGAGCAATTACACAAACTTGAGGCTGCCAATAAGGAGCTGGTTGATAGAGTAGCATACCTTGAAAGGCGTACTGTGAGTTTGGAAAATCAATATAAAATTCAAACAGATCAATATCATATGATCGAGCGCATAGCATATCTTGAAGGGCGCATAGCAAGTTTAGAAGATCAACTAGTTAATGATATTGAAAAGTTAGCAGCAAAGGCTGCTGCAAAAGTTATTCGTGAAGAAATTGCAGCCATGATTTCAGATGGTTAGAATTATATAAGGGGCGGGGACTAAGAGTTTTCGTTTCTTGACCCGCCCGACCAAGCCCATTGTGGGTCGAAGTCATTCCCCAAAGGGCGGGGGTTTTTATGGAGGTTTTGGTGGATAGATTGCATAAAGAAGCTTTGCAAGTTGCAAAAGAGTTGGTGGCAAAATTTATTGAAACACGTACTATTTCACCCACAAACTTTGCAGAAACATTCCCTGCTGTATATCAAGTTGTGCTATCAACCATTGAAACTCATGCTAAAAAGCAGCAAAACGAGAGTAGCGGTGAGTGAAAAAATAACCAATTTGCATAAGCTACTTGAGGTTTATTGCAGGCTATTGCGGTGTAAATAAATGACCCCACCAAAGAAAGATACTTCTAGCAGTATATCGGCTATGTTTGGGCGTATTGCGCCTTGGTATGATGCAATTAATACTGTTTTAAGCCTAGGTATAGATCGAGCTTGGCGCAATAGGTTGGTACGCGAGGTGCGTTTATTTCGCACAGGACGTGTGCTTGACCTAGCCGCCGGCACGTTAAAAGTTTCGCATGCATTAAATCGTAAATATCCTACAGCTTACATACCTGCAATGGATTTTTGTCCACCCATGCTCATGCATGGAAAAAAGAAATTGCGCTCACAGCAAGCTAAATTAATACGCCCTGTAGGTGCCGATGCTCGTTGCTTACCACTTAAAGATGCAAGTGTTGATGCCATAACAATGGCCTTTGGCATAAGAAATGTTGCTGAACGCAAACAAGCTTTTGAGGAGATGCAACGTGTTCTTGTGCCCGGAGGACGAGCTTGTATTTTGGAATTTGGTTCAGGTAAAAATAAAATTTTAGGTGGATTATATAATTTTTATCTAAATTATATTTTGCCACGTATTGGCAACATGGTCTCAGGCGACGACAGTGCCTACACATACCTTGCAAAGACTATTTGTCAATTTCCGACAGCTGTAGCACTTGAGGAGGAGATGCGTAGTGCAGGCTTTAATGCAGCCTGGCATATACCGTTAAGTTTTGGAATTGTGTGTATACATATTGCAGAAAAGGGCAGAGCTGATTAACCACGCACCAACCAAACAATAAATAAACCAAGAGCAATGCCCAAAACACCCATGAATCGTAATTGAGTTGTGGGTGATATTGACATTAAAAGCATAGTCTTACGCATTGCTTCAGGAAAAAGCGCCCAAGGTAAACCCTCTATTACAAAGGCTAACCCAAGGGCTATGAAAAACAGTTCTAAATCAAAATTCATGGTGCATGTTGAATGAAAAAGCACTGTTTGTAAAGAAATAATAAAATATTAGTAGTGCATTCACGTGATTTTGATTTGTAGCTATGATTAAGAAAGTTTAGTTTTTTATGCGTGCGTAGAGCACTTGAGGAAACGCTGATTAAATCAACAAGTCAAAAAACATATTGTGCGCTTCCTTGCAAAGTAGGCAATTGTGCCTACTATGTACGCCGTATGAGAGCAAAAAACCACGCTTTTTTGCGTACCACAGGGCGAATGAAAGCAGTGTGCCTTTCTGATTTATTCTGTTTGCAAAATAAATCAGCATTTTCTTAAGAAAGGTTTTTTGGGCAATTTGCTATAACGGAGCAATGCATAGGTGCTGCAACACGAAAAAAAATTTGCCAAAGTTGCTCTGCATATACAAATAGTTAAAAAGAGATAATAATTTTTTAATTAAATTAGAATGTTGTAATAGTACATGCTGTTAGAATATAGTTTAATAAGTTTATAACAACCAACATGAATACAAAATATGAAACAAAGATTACATGAAGAATTAGTACCTATTGAAGAAGCCTTAAACCATGCCGTGCAGGCTTTGCCAGGAGCAGTAAAACCTATTGCAAACCATATATTTACTGCAGGTGGTAAACGCTTGCGCCCATTTTTAACCGTGCTTATGGCAAGACTTTTGGGATATAAGGGGCAGGATATTTATACTTTGGCAATAAGTATGGAGATGCTTCATGCTGCAACATTATTACATGATGATGTACTTGATGATGCAAATACCAGAAGAGGTCAAAAAACAGCGCATAATGTTTTTGATATTACCAGTACCATCTTAGCCGGAGATGCAATTTTAGCTTCAGCTAATGCCATAGTTGCAAGTTTTGATGATGCTAGGCTTTGCCATTGTTTTGCTGAAGCTACCCAATTTACAGCCAATGGTGAAATTTTAGAAATTCAATATCTACGTTCGCTTGAACAAAAAGAAAATATATATAATGAAATTATATTAGGTAAGACTGCATGGCTTTTACGTGCGTCATGTGTGCTTGGTGCTTTGCGCGCCAAAGCTTCACAAGAGCAGTTGGCGCATGTGGCTACTTATGGGCAAGAGCTTGGTATAGCATTTCAATTGGTGGATGATGCTTTGGATTTTGCACCACAAGAAATAACGGGAAAACCCACCGGTGGTGATTTGCGAGAGGGTAAACTTACTCCTCCGGTACGTTTTTATCGTGAAAGTCTTAGTGGAAGTGAACGGACAAAATTTGATGTAGCTTTTACGCAAGGGACATTTTCACTTGACGATGCAAAGCAAATTGGTGCAGAAATTTGTCGCCTTGGCTTTGATAGCAAAACAAGAAAGCTGGCAGATAGTTCCATTGTCAAAGCTATGGCAGCGCTTGAGCATTTACCCAATGGACCAGAAAAAAATGTTTTGCAAGAAATGACTATTTATGTGCAACAAAGAGAAAAATAAATTTGAGAAAATTATAAATTCTCAAATTAGGACAATGTCTACTTAGCTTGCCATAAATTGTGTGATAAAAAACATTTTAATTAGATATAATTACGATTAATATTAAAATTTTATTTTTAAGTTTGAATAAATTATGGAGTGTGCCATGTTGTATCGTATTGAAGCAGGTTTGCTTGCGCATATTGAAGATACTGTCGGTAAAAAAACTGCCATGCATATTGCTAAGGCATTGGATATTAAACTTGCATCTGTCTACCAAGTAAAAGTTTTTACAGTTGATGGATTAAATATGCAAGAAGTGCAAAGGCTTGTGACAGAAGCTGTATGGCATGACCCTGTAATGCAAAGAGCAAGTCTTGAGCCACTACCATTAAGTGAAGATAGAAAAGAAGATTTTATTTTAGAAGTTGGATTTCGCCCTGGAGTGACAGATAATGAAGCACGTACAGCACGAGATACAGCGGCTATGGTTTTACGAAAAAATCGAGCAGATTTAAATGTATATACCTCTATTCAATATCGTTTGGTAGCAAGTGTCGAGCAAAGCTTAAACTTAGAACAAGTAGAAAATATAGCACGTAATTTATTGTGCAATGAACTAATTCAGCGCTATCGTATTAAAAGCCGCGCCCAATGGGAAGCAGCACCAGGTTTTGAGCCGCAAGCTGCGCAAGTAACAGGTACAGCATGTGATGATGTAAGCATTGTAACATTATCTAAAATGGATGATGAAGCTATGCTACAAATTAGTAAAGACAATACACTGGCTTTAAGTTTAGAAGAAATGCAAGCCATACGAGCATATTTTCAAAATGCTGATGTGCAAGCAGAACGAGCACAATTTGGTTTGCCAGCTGATCCCACTGATGCTGAGCTTGAAGTACTTGCTCAAACTTGGTCGGAACATTGTAAGCACAAGATTTTTGCTTCAAAAATTGACTATAGCAATGCCGAAACTGGTAAGAGTGAAAGTGTTGATAATATTTATAAGAGCTATATTCGTGATGCTACGGCAATCATACGCGCACGTTTAGGAAAACAAGATTTTTGTAGATCTGTTTTTAAAGATAATGCCGGAGTAATTTCTTTTATTGGTGCGTATGATGCTTGTATTAAAGTAGAAACTCATAATAGCCCCTCTGCACTTGACCCATATGGTGGCGCATTGACAGGTATTGTAGGGGTTAACCGTGACCCTATGGGTACAGGTATGGGAGCGGAGTTAGTATGTAACACTGACGTTTTTTGTTTTGCCTCTCCTTTTCATAATGAGCAGTTACCTCCAAGACTTCTACATCCACGTCGTGTACTTGAAGGTGTGCGTGAAGGTGTGGAACATGGTGGCAATAAATCTGGTGTGCCCACGGTAAATGGTTCTTTGGTGTTTGATGAAAGATTTTTAGGTAAACCATTGGTATATTGTGGAACTGTAGGCATTATTCCCACAGAGGTCGCCGGTAAACCAGGCTTTGAAAAAAAGGCCCAAGTGGGTGATTATATAGTGATGGTTGGCGGCCGAATAGGCAAAGATGGCATACATGGAGCAACCTTTTCGTCAGAAGAATTGCACGAAGGCTCACCGGCTACTGCAGTACAAATAGGTGACCCCATAACTCAACGTAAAATGTATGATTGCATAATGCGTGCACGTGACCTTGGTCTTTATAATGCCATTACAGATAATGGTGCCGGTGGTCTTTCTTCATCAGTTGGTGAAATGGCAGAAGACACTGGCGGCTGTATTCTTGATCTTGCCAAAGCTCCATTAAAGTATGATGGTTTGCAGCCTTGGGAAATTTTAATTTCAGAAGCACAAGAGCGCATGACGCTTGCTGTACCTGCAAAGCATTTAGAAGCATTTTTAGAGCTTGCAAGGGTCATGGATGTTGAAGCAACAGCCCTTGGGCAATATACCGATAGTGGATATTTTCATATCTGTTATGGGGAAAAAGTCGTTGCCCATTTGCATATGGATTTTATGCATGATGGTGTACCCCAAATGCAGTTACGTGCGCATTGGCAAGCCCCAGTTCATGAGGATAACCGTATAGAAATAAAGGATACTGATATAGGATCCTTACTTAAAAAATTATTGGGCCGTTTAAATATTTGTTCAAAAGAATATATTATCCGTCAATATGACCATGAAGTGCGTGGTGGCAGTGTAATTAAGCCCTTAGTGGGGGTTTTGCGTGATGGACCATCCGATGCAGGTGTCATTCGTCCTGTGCTTGAGTCAGACGCAGGACTTGTAATTGCTCATGGTATTTGTCCAAAATTTAGTGATTATGATACTTATTGGATGATGGCTAATGCTATGGATGAAGCCATACGTAATGCTGTTGCAGTTGGTGCAAATCCAAGACATTTAGCAGGGGTGGATAATTTTTGCTGGTGCGATCCTGTACAATCAGAAAAAACTCCTGACGGACATTATAAATTAGCCCAATTAGTGCGTGCTTGTAAGGCACTTTTACATTTTGCTTTAGCCTATGGTGTGCCATGTGTTTCCGGTAAGGATTCCATGAAAAATGACTATACCGGTGGTGGAGAAAAAATATCAATTCCTCCTACGGTATTATTTTCTGTGCTTGGAGTTATTGAAAATGTAACACGCACCCAAACCTCAGATTTTAAAAAAGCTGGCGAACATATTTTTCTTCTTGGGGCAACAGGGCGGGACATGGCAGGCTCAGAAGTGGCAACAGAACTTAAAATAAGTTGCAACACTGTCCCTACAGTTGATGTATTAACAGCAAAAACTCGTTACGAGAGATTACATCATGCCATTTATGAGCGTGTTGTATCAGCTTGTCATGATTTATCTGATGGCGGCTTAGGTGTTGCATTAGCAGAAATGTGCATTGGTGGACGACTTGGCGCTGAAATTAACCTTGAATCTGTTCCAACTATTGGAGATTTAACATTAGCAGAAATTCTTTTTAGTGAGAGTGCCAGTAGATTGCTAGTTAGTGTGCCAGAAAATAAAGTTAGCGCATTTAAAAGTTATATGCGAGGTACTTTATTTGCTCATATTGGTTGTGTTACTAATGATGGTGCTCTTAGTATCAAAAATGGACAAAGCACTATATGTAAAGAGCAAGTTTCTGACTTGACCTATGCTTTTAAGAACACTCTTGATTGGTAAAAAATAAAATATTTTAAAAAAATTAAAAAAATATTTTTTGTAATGCGCTGAAAAATAGTTAATTTTTTCAGCGCATTATTGATAATAGAAAAGTTTAATTAATGAATTTACATTTTTTTTTAAATAAAGTACTTACTTTTTTTAATTTTATCATTGACAGAAGTACAAAAGGGTGTTTTATATACTTCAGTGCCGCGTAATGGCAAAAGGTTTTGCCAGAGATCTTGTCGCGGGTTTATTGCAATTTTTTGAGAGGTTTTTCATGTCCAAGTCTATTTATGTTGGTAACCTTCCTTGGTCCGCAAACGAGGAACAGGTTCAGGATTTATTTGCTGAATATGGCACTGTGCTTTCAGTAAAGCTTATCAGCGACCGTGACACAGGCAGAGCACGTGGCTTTGGTTTTGTTGAAATGGAAGATGCTGATGCAGGCGCAGCCGTTGAAGCTTTAGACAATGCGTCATTTGGCGGTCGCACACTACGTGTGAACGAAGCCAAACCTCGCGCCCCGCGTCCATCTCGCTATTAATTCGGTTTTAAGCGCGTTTTAATGCCCCGGGTAACCGGGGCTTTTTCTTTAGTTTAATCGGCTTAAGTCAACTATCAAGGCTTGCATGCTGATATGCTTAAATAGTCGGCACTGAAAAACTATACAACCATTTATAATTGCATGTTTTATGTAGAAAAATGGCTGTAAAGATGCCAAAAGCCAAGCATGTAATGCGATTTTCTGGCATTTTTACGGCATTAATACACTTGTTTTTCAAGGCTCGACTAAGGAAATTTTTCTGTAAGAAAAATTTCGCGCCACGTAAAATAAGCCAGAAATGAATTCCAACGAATTTTAAGCGGCACAAAATTTTATAATCAAAAATTTTTGTTGAGTAGTCACTTAAAAAATATTATCACTTTTGAGACGTATTTATTTTTATAAGCATGTTCTCAAATATTGAGATTAGGGTTATGCTCAATTATTGTTTTAAGTCAAATTTTATAATTAACTTAGAAATAAGCCCTGTGTGAAAATTTCTTGTGTGGGGCGCTTAGATGGGAATTTGTTTTAAACTGCATTTTTAAAATACTAAATTTTTAAAAATCCTAATTATGAGGAGTTTTGACAATGCTTGATCCAAAACAATGCATTTTGTATAGCGGTGGCGCTGCCGGAACAGAAACTTTTTTTGGTACCCTTGCTGAAGAGTGGGGCATTGAAGAAGTTAATTATAGCTTTGAAGGACATCAGTTACAACGTACTCGTGGCATTCGTGTGCTAACAAATGATGAGCTGGCTTTGAAAGATGTTAGCTTAACTTATGTTTCAAAGCTTATGAGTCGTGAATATACACGTGCACCACTTTTCCGTAAGGTATTACAATCCATTTGCTGGCAAGTTAGCAGTGGTGGTGAAATTGTGGTTATTGGTAACATTCAGCCAGATAATACTGTTAAAGGCGGTACTGGATGGGGTGCTGAGTTTGCAAAAATTTGTAACAAGCCGCTTTTAGTATTTGACCAAGCACAAAAAGAATGGTTTGAGTGGGAAAAAGAAGCTTGGGTTGTAACTAAAGACCCATGTATTTTGCGCACAAATTTTACGGCTACAGGAACAAGATTTTTAGAAGACTCAGGACGCGAAGCTATTCGTGAGCTTTTTGCACGTTCTTTTTCAAAATAATTTACTATTTGGGCGAGGGTAATGTTAAATTATCCTCGCTCAAAATTTGGCAAAACTTCATGCCCAATTCCCCTATTACCGATACAAAACAACCGCTCCTTGGATTTTGGGCGGCATTTGTTGCATTCGTTATTTGGGGTGCTTTAGTTTTTTACTGGAAGCCGCTAGGTCATGTCCCACCTCTTGATACAGTTGCGCATCGTATTTTTTGGTCTTTATTGACCATTTTACCTATTACTTTTTTCATGCATGCGTGGCTTGAAATTCGTGCAACGCTTCATGCTAAAAAAACAATGTTGCGCATATTAGTTGCAGCATGTGTATTGTCTGTGAATTGGCTTTTGTACATTTGGGCCGTGACAAACGAGCGAATAATTGAGGCAAGCCTTGGGTATTTTATAAATCCCTTAGTTTCAGTTTTGCTAGGGCGCATATTTTTGAAAGAGAAAATGACCAGATTGCAAATTTTTGCTATTGGCATTGCTTTTTTAGGTGTTGGTTATGGCGTATGGGCATATGGGCAAGTACCCTATGTGGGGCTTTGTCTTGCTTTTACTTTTGCTCTGTATGGGTATTGTCGCAAAACCGTTCCTGTGAGTGGTCTTTCAGGTCTTTTTCTTGAGACCTTATGCCTGTTCCCTATGGCAATAATATGGATTTTTTGGCAAGAGTTTAATTCTCCCAACTCATTTTTTGAATATTCTGCAAGTACACAGCTTTTACTTATGGGTACAGGCATAATTACCACAACTCCTTTACTATTATTTGCCATGGCAAGTAAAAATATTTCTTTAGCAAGCCTTGGCCTATTGCAATATATTGCGCCCACACTTAAACTATTTATAGGCGTCTTTATATTTGGTGAAATAATAAGTGAATCATCAAAAGTTACACTTATTTTTGTTTGGACTGCTCTTGTCATATATTCGTGGTGCAGTATTAGGCAGTGGCATACTTTACCACATCAAAAAACAAAACGGACATAGATTATGGCTTATGAATTTA
The DNA here is from genome assembly GCA_964372165.1 of uncultured Desulfovibrionaceae bacterium. Classification (GTDB taxonomy): domain Bacteria; phylum Desulfobacterota; class Desulfovibrionia; order Desulfovibrionales; family Desulfovibrionaceae; genus CAYJAD01. Next base: position 34,589 of record CAYJPT010000004.1, read on the forward strand.
CTGAGAAAGAAAAAACTATTTTAAGTATAGTGCAAGATAATTTACCTGATAGTGCAACTCCATATGCCGATATTGCTAGAATTGTTGGTTGTACAGAGCAAGAAGTAATTGATTTACTATCACGTTTGGTTGATGATGGGGCAATTCGACGTTTTGGTGCAAGTATTAAGCATCAAAAAACTGGTTGGGATCATAATGCAATGGTTGCATGGATAACCACAGAAGATGAAGTTGAAACATGTGGTAAAAAAGCAGCTACACACAGTAATATTTCGCATTGCTACTATCGCCCCTCTTCTGCCGCTGATTGGCCATATGTTTTATACACCATGATTCATGGTCGCAGTAACGAAGAATGTGAACAAGTAATTCTTGATGTACAAAAACTAACAGGGCTCAAAGAGTATGCGGTTTTGGACAGTATTCAAGAATTCAAAAAATCTTCTATGAAGTATTTTAAATAATTATATTGACTTGACTGTGAGTCCTTATAAAGTCTTTACTCATTAAATATCATTAAACTCGCCATACACACAATGCTTAAATGCTTTGCTATGGTTAGTATGAAGGAAAAAATATGCAAGAAACAAAATCACAAGCACTTTTTGTAAGTGCTCAAGAGCTAATACCCGGTGGAGTAAATAGTCCAGTACGTGCATGCAAAAATGTTGATAGCATTCCACTTTTTATAAAGTCAGCTAAGGGTTGTGAGTTAATAGATGCTGATGATAATATGTATATTGATTATGTACTATCTTGGGGACCTATGATTTTGGGCCATGCACATGATGAGGTAACAGCGGCAGTAAAAGCTGCTGCTGAACGTGGTACAAGTTATGGTGCGCCTTGCGAAGATGAAGTGCTTTTAGCAAGGGAAGTGATTGATGCATTACCGTCTGTAGATATGGTGCGTATGGTAAACTCCGGAACAGAGGCTACTATGAGCGCTTTACGTTTAGCACGAGCAGTTACTTCAAGAGATAAAGTACTAAAATTTGTAGGATGCTACCATGGGCATGCCGATTCATTTTTAGCAGCCGCTGGGTCAGGTATGGCTACTTTATCAATTCCTGGTACACCTGGCGTACCTAATTCCGTTGTGGCAGACACACTTTTAGCAGCTTATAATGATATTGATGCCGTTAAAGAAATTTTTGCTAAGGAAGGCAAGAATATGGCAGCAGTAATTGTTGAGCCAGCTGCGGCAAATATGGGTTTAGTGCCACCTTTGCCAAATTTTCTTGAAACTTTGCGTGAGCTTTGCACAGAGTACGGTGCATTGTTAATTTTTGATGAAGTCATCACAGGGTTTCGTTTAGCCTATGGTGGAGCACAGAGTTATTTTGGTATTGACCCTGACTTGACTACACTTGGTAAAATTATTGGTGGTGGGCTACCTGTTGGCGCATATGGCGGTAAGCGAAAATATATGCAGCGTGTTGCTCCAAGTGGTGATGTATATCAGGCCGGCACACTTTCCGGCAATCCTTTAGCTATGGCTGCAGGTCTTGCCACATTAAAAATATTAAAGGCAAGTGATTATACAAAACTTGAAGAACGGACCAAAAAATTTGCGCAAAAGATGGAGCAAATTTTAAAAGATAAAAACTTGGATGTTAACGTAGCAGCACTTGGCCCTATGTTTTGTCCATTTTTTAGTGCAAAACAAGTGCGCAATTTTGATGATGTAAAAAACACCGATACCGCGATGTTTACAAAATTTTATAAAGCGCTAAGACAAAAGGGTATTTACATTGCCCCTGCTTCCTTTGAAGCGGCAATGATGAGCTTTGTGCATACTGATGCTCACCTTGAACGCACATTAGAAGCAGTACGTAGTATCGAACTTTAGTTGCAAAGTAGCTTAATGTTACGAAATTTAAATCAAAGTGATTTCTCAATTTTTTAAAATATATAAAGGTGAAGATGCAAAATGATTATAGATAAAAAGAAAGTTGTGATTGTTGGTACAGGCATGGTTGGTATGAGCTTTGCTTATGCTGCCCTAACTGATGGTTTATGCAATGAAATGGTTTTAATTGATATTGATAAAAAAAGAGCTATGGGTGAGGCCATGGATTTAAATCATGGTTTAGCTTTTTCTGGCTCTAATATGAAAATTTATCAAGGTGAATATGACGACTGCACCGATGCTGATATTTGTGTTATTTGTGCAGGTGTTAATCAGCAAGTTGGCGAAACACGTTTGGCATTACTTAACAGAAATGTTGGAGTTTTTAAATCTGTGGTTGGCCCTATTGTGAAGTCTGGCTTTAAGGGTATTTTTATAGTAGCGACAAATCCTGTGGATATAATGACAAGGGTTTGCTATGAATTATCTGGCTTTGATGCTTGCCAGGTGCTTGGTACTGGTACAACCCTTGATACAGCTCGCTTAAAATATATAATGGGTGATTATTTTTCGGTGGATCCTAGAAATGTGCATGGCTATGTTATTGGTGAGCATGGCGACAGCGAATTTGTGCCTTGGAGCCAAGCAATGATTGCAACCAAGTCAGTTTTAAGTATTTGCGAACAATCAGGTGGTGAAGCTTGCTTTAAAGAACTGGAGCGTATTGCTGATGATGTTTTGCATTCCGCTGCCAAAATTATTGAAGCAAAACAAGCAACTTACTATGGAATAGGCATTGCCATTGTAAGAATTGTAAAAGCTATTCTCAATAATGAAAATAGTGTGTTAACTGTAAGCTCACGCATGGATAATCAATATGGTGAAACTGGCGTTTTTGCCGGAATGCCTTGTGTTGTGAACGGTAGTGGTGCTGTGCGAATTATTGATCTTGATTTAACTGAAGAAGAAATAGCGAAATTTAAGAAATCATGCGCTATTTTAAATGAATACTATGATGGTTTAACTATTTAATTAGTTAGCACTTTTGCTATGCTAATATGTATAAAAGATTTTGTGGAGAATATATTTTCATATTCTTCACAAAATGCATAAGTGTATAAAATATGCCAAGTATTGCATGCTATATATTAAATTCACATGGTTTGAACCTAGCTCATACCTTAGCAAAGAAAATGTCATTGCAAATTTATGCGCCGGAAAAATTATGCATGCAAGGTGAAATTGCTTTTGCAAGCCTGCCCAAGCTCATAGAAGAAACATTTAATAAACATAAAGCTCACATTTTTATTTGCGCAACCGGTATTGCTGTGCGTTGCATTGCGCCATATCTTAAGCACAAAAGTCTTGATCCAGCCGTCGTAGTTTGTGATGAGTTGGGGCGGTTTGCCATAAGCTTACTTTCTGGTCATTGGGGTGGGGGCAATGCACTTGCACAAAACATTGAAAATCAACTCACCTTAACCCACAATACTATAGCTGTTATAACAACCGCTACTGATGTACATGAATTACCAGCAATTGACGTAATGGCAAAAGAGTCGGAATGTATTATTTTAGATTGGGAAAAAGTCAAAAATATTAATGCTGCTTTTTTACGTAATGAGGAAATACATTTATATGACCCATTAGGCTTATGGAGGACATATGCAAAAAAGCTTTCAAATGCAGGAGTTAGCGTATATTCTCATTTCAACAAACTAAGTTTGAATCAACCTAGTGTAGGTATTGATTGGCGGGCATTACCTGAGCATGCTTTACTGTTAAGGCTTTGTATTCCTGTGTTATGTATTGGTGTTGGTTGTAAGCGTGGCGCAAAAAAAGAGATAATACTTCATGCTATTGCTGATGCAATGCAACAAGCCAACCTTGAGCCAAGGGCTTTAATGTGTTTGGCTAGTGTTGATATTAAAGGTGACGAACAGGGACTTGTGCATGCGGCATTAGAACTTAATGTACCTTTACGTTTATTTGCAGCAGAAGACTTGGCGGAAGTTTCTTGTACAACACCATCTGCTACAGCGGCACAACTTTTTGGGGTTGAACGCATTAGCATTTGTGAGGGTGCAGCTTTGCTTGCCGCAGGTGGAGAAAATGCACATTTGCTAGTAGAAAAACGTAAATATAATCACTCTGTAACCATAGGCATTGCTATTTCAGAAATTTATATGCCATATTTAAGGAAACGCTAATCAACAAGTCAAAAAATATATTGTGCGTTTCCTTACAAAGTAGGCAATTATGCCTACTTTGCACGCCGAATGAGAGCAAAAAACCACGTTTTTTTGCGTCCCATAGGGCGAATGAAGGCAGTGTGCCTTTCTGACTTATTCTGCTTGCAGAATAAATCAGCATTTCCATATAAGGAAACGCTAATCAACAAGTCAAAAAATATATTGTGCGTTTCCTTACAAAGTAGGCAATTATGCCTACTTTGCACGCCGAATGAGAGCAAAAAACCACGTTTTTTTGCGTCCCATAGGGCGAATGAAGGCAGTGTGCCTTTCTGACTTATTCTGCTTGCAGAATAAATCAGCATTTCCATATAAGGAAACGCTAATCAACAAGTCAAAAAATATATTGTGCGTTTCCTTACAAAGT
>CAYJPT010000005.1:0-37875 GCA_964372165.1 uncultured Desulfovibrionaceae bacterium
CATTCGGCGTACAAAGTAGGCACAATTGCCTACTTTGTAAGGAAACGCACAATATGTTTTTTGACTTGTTGATTTAATCAGCGTTTCCTTAAACATGAGCAAAGCAGGATAAGCCGGATTGCCTACTACATTGGCTTTGCGATTAAGTTTTTTGCTGAGAAATTTATTGATAGGCTCCCAGTTAATAGCCTGTTCAACCGCATCAAAAAAATCTGACTTGCGCTTACGACGTGCTACGAAAAAATCTCCTAATCCATTATGTGGCTTGCTTCTGTTTATCATGATAATCCCCTTTGGGACAAAGAAAAATTATCATAAATTACAAATAATTACAAGAAAAATATTGCTTTTTTTACTAAATATTTATGCAGAGATTTTATTATAGTTCAAGAGTGCTACACAATTAATTGCGTAGCACTCTTATTTTAATGTCGGATAGTTATTTTAAATTATTTTTTATACTTAGCCAATATTGTATTGTGCTATTAAGAACTTCAGGAACTATGGGCTTGGTTATATGATCATTCATACCATGAGAAAGGCTTATCTCTTTATCACCAGACATAGCATGAGCAGACATTGCTACAATAGGTAAAGCATTAAATACACTTTGCTCGCGAATTTTCATACTGGCTGTAAGCCCATCCATAATAGGCATTTGAATATCCATAAGAACAAGGTCATACTTTTTTTGTTGCAATATATCTAAAGCTTCTTGACCATTATCAGCGGTATCCACCGTGTAACCCATATTTTGCAATAACTCCATGGCTATAAGCTGATTAATTTCATTATCTTCAACTAGCAGTAGATGGCCTGGGTATCGGGTAAATGTTTTATTTGCAAACTTATCTTTATCAACCTCATTGCAGTCATGACATAAATCAAATACAGCCGTAAAATAAAAGCTTGTGCCTTCATCTTCAACACTCTCGGCCCACAAATCACCTTGCATCATTTGTGCAAGATTACGAGAAATAGCCAAGCCAAGACCTGTGCCACCATACTTGCGAGTTATTGATGTGTCAGCTTGTGAAAAAGCAGAAAAAATCTTTTTTAATTGATGTATTGAAAGCCCAATACCTGTATCAGAAACAACAAAAAGGCATTTTATTTGATTATCAGATCGCTCAGACACTGTAATACTAAGCTTTATATGTCCCTGATGCGTAAATTTAATGGCGTTACTTACTAAATTAAATAAAATTTGTTTTAGGCGCAGCGAATCACCAAGTATATATCCTGTTGAGGCATCACATGTAGATACTATATACTCTAAACCTTTTGCTTTGATACGCTCTGCATATAAATCTTTAACCTCTTTACAAACTTGCACTAAAGTAAATGGTGCAATCTCCATTTCAAGCTTTCCTGCTTCAATTTTAGAAAAATCCAATATATCATTAACAATACGCAATAAATTATTAGCAGAAAACAGAGTTTTATCAATATAACCCCTTTGATCATTTTCCAAATTAGTCATACTAAGCAAATGTAATAAACCTAAAATACCATTCATTGGAGTGCGGATTTCATGACTCATATTAGCAAGAAATTCACTTTTTGCCCTAGTGCTTTGTTCTGCTGCATCCTTGGCTTTACGTAAATCTTCGCCAACATCATTAATTTCCTGCAACATTGTTTTAAGTTCACGTAAATCACGCATGTATGCCACGGCTATATCTTCACCATAATAAGTTGATTTAACAATTGTAATTTCAACAGGCAAAGGCTTACCATCCATATCATTAAATAACCATTCAAAGCGCATATAGCCTTTTTCAAAGGTTTCATGGATAATATCTTTTATTCTGGCGTCAGACAAAGTGGCATCAGGCTGCGCAACTGGGATTAACTCTTTATAATGTAGTAAAACGCTCTCTTTGCTGCTGGCATTAAATAATTTAACTGCTTCAACATTACAGTCAAACATTTCATAATCCTTACTCCAAAATGCCACAGCAACTGGCATAGTGTTAAGAATAGCTTCACGCAATTCATTGGAATCAGAAGTCTCTTGCTGACTAGCTTTTAAATCACGCAAATCCTTGGTATAACCAACAACTATGTCTTCACCGCGATATTTTTTGCGAATCAATGTAACTTCACAAGGAACAGGATCACCATTGAGCTTTTGGTGTAACCATTCAAATTTATTTTCGCCATTTGCAAATGCTTCATTAATGCAGGCATGGGCTTTTTGCTTTGACGGTTGTCCATCGGGCTGAAATTCGGGGGATAGTTCAAAGAATTTTTCTAAATATTCATCAGGACTGCTTAAATCAAAAAGTTCTGCTGCAGCACGGTTTGAAGCTATATTTTCTAAATCTTTATTCCAAATATTTGCACCCAAAGATATGGTATCAAGCATGATTTCTATATATTCAGCTGCTTCAGCTGCTTCTTTTTGGCTGGCCTTTAATTTACGCAAATCATGAGTATAACCAATAACTACATCTTCGCCTCGATACCTTTTGCGAATTAAAATTATTTCGCAAGGTATAAGCTCTCCATTTAGTTTTTGGTGTAACCATTCAAATTTATTATCGCCATTTATAAATGCCTCTTTAATATTGGCATAGGCTTTTTGCTTTGACGGTTGACCATCAGGTTGAAACTCTGGTGATAAATCAAAAAATTTCTCTGAATACTCTTCAGGACGGCTTAAATCAAAAAGATCTGCTGCAGCACGATTTGCGCCTATAATTTCTAAATCCTTATTCCACATATTTGCACCGATGGATATAGTATCAAGCACAATTGCTATATACTCGGCAGCTTCAGCAACTTCCTTTTGACTGGCCTTTAATTTGCGCAAATCATGTGTATAACCTATCACCACATCATCGCCACGATATTGTTTACGGAACAATGTTATTTCACAAGGAATTGGCTCACCATTGAGCTTTTGATGTAACCATTCAAATTTATTTTCGCCATTTTCAAAAGCTTCTCTAATTTTTGCATAGGCTTTTTGTTTTGACTGTTGACCATCAGGTTGAAACTCAGGAGAAAGCTCAAAAAATCTTTCCAAATATTCTTCAGGACCGCTTAAATCAAAAAGATCTGCTGCAGCACGATTTGAAGCTATATTTTCTAAATCTTTATTCCAAATATTTGCACCCAAAGATATGGTATCAAGCATAATTTCTATATATTCTACAGCTTCAGCAGCCTCTTTTTGACTGGCCTTTAACTTACGTAAATCATGTGTATAACCTATAACCACATCTTCGCCACGGTATTGCTTACGAAACAAAGTTATTTCACAAGGTATTGGCTCACCATTGAGTTTTTGATGCAACCACTCAAATTTATTTTCACCATTTTCAAAAGCTTCTCTAATCTTTGCATAGGCTTTTTGCTTTGATGGTTGACCATCAGGTTGAAACTCAGGAGATAGCTCAAAAAATCTTACTAAATATTCTTCAGGGCCGCTTAAATCAAAAAGCTCTGCTGCTGCACGGTTAGAAGCTATATTTTCTAAATCTTTATTCCAAATATTTGCACCCAAAGATATGGTATCAAGCATGATTTCTATATATTCTACAGCTTCAGCAGCCTGTTTTTGACTTGCTATCAATTCACGTAAATCTTCAACATAACCAAGCACAACATCTTTATTATCAAGTTGAACACTCTTTAATGTAATATGCACTGGCAAGAGTTCAGCATCGTGAGTTTGTAGCATCAAATCGCATTTGCCTGTATTAGACACAAAAGCTTTTTGCAGCACTTCATAACTTATAAGTGTTCTATAACTTACCCCATCCTTTTTATCTTCATTCATATCTGTAGTATATAATGAAGTATTTTCAATAAAAAATTCCTTAGATGGGGCTTTCAAAAGTTGTAGCATAACATCATTGCAATCAGCTATTTGTAAGTTATTATCCCACACAAGCATACCAATAGGACTTGCGTCCATAATAACCTTAGCTTTTTTTTCTGCAGTAAACTTTTCTTCAAACGCTGATAATAAATCTTTTGCGTCAGATATATATGCAACAATCAGCAGTTCACCTTTGTACTCTATACGCTTAAGCTGGTAACTAACTATGGCTTCGCCAATTTCAGGTAAAATGTGTGTCCATACATAATTATGGTCTCCTTTTGATGCTGCCCGCCTTAAATGAGCCTGCTTACCGGAAACTGAAAGTAGACCATTGGGTTGTCTTTCGGGTGAAAACGTATCAATTTTATTAAGAAAACATTCAGGAGTTGTGCAGGCAAAAAACTTCAAAAAACTCTCAGAAGTATACAATAGTTCACCTGATAGAGACCAACAGGCCACAGGCAAATCAATGCAGCACAAAATATGATGCAAGAAATCGTTTGAATCAAAATTTTTTATTTTCAACATAAAATTTAATACCAATATGTAAAATTTTTATTTCAAAGCAACAAAATAAAACAGCTAGCACTTGAAATTAAAGCAAAGTTTGCAAAAAAACTTATTTAAAAGAGATAAAAATCTAGCAAGGTACAAAGAAACAATAGAAAATCATGTAAAGATAATTACCTCAAAAGAAAATTTAACCTAATATAATCAATAAACAAATACAAGTTTTTCCTGCAAAAAAAATTCAACAAAGCTTTACCAAAATAGGCATATGGATATTTAATTTAGTCATGCATATTACAATAAAATAAGACAAACCATTTACATTTGATTAGAAATGCTTATATTTTACATAATTTTTTATATTGTTTTATTAAACATTTTTATTTTTAATACTTTAACAACAGTCATAACAAACAAGCCTCATACAGCAATGTCATCAAATTTGCATAAATAAGCTTTGATACAGATTGTTTGACTAATTTAATTTTCAAAATATTAGCACAATATACGGAGTACAAATGTTAACTAAAATTTCCCCAAAAGAAGCACATACACGTTATACGCAAGGCAAAGCACGATTTATTGATATTCGCTCTGCTGATGAATTTTCAAATATGTCTATAACTGATTCCTTATTAGCACCATTGTCAGTAATTTCATTACAAAATTTGAAATCACATGTTGATAATGATAAAGAAGTCATTTTTTTATGCCGCTCAGGAAATAGAGTTCTAAATGCGTCAAGCATACTAGAAACTCTAATCCCTGATGCATATATTTTAGAGGGTGGCATTGAAGCTTGGGAAAAGGAAAATTTACCTTTGCGAAAAAAAATCAACTCAACCATACCTCTTGAACGACAAATACTTATAAGTGCTGGTAGTATGGTAACTATTGGCGTTATAGGGAGTTTGTTTTGGCCTCCAGCTCTTTTTTTGGCAGGATTTGTAGGCGCTGGACTTGTTTTTGCCGGAATTTCAGGTTTTTGTGGGCTTGGCATTCTGCTTTCAAAAATGCCTTGGAATAATAGATAGTCTGCACTGAAAAACTATATAAAATACTGAAAATAAATTATTATTAAGTAAAAATGAACAGATAAAAATGCCATAAACAAGGGCATGGAATACACTTTTCTGGCATTATTATGGTACTAACGCACTTGTTTTTTAGTGCCGACTACCGAAATTTATCTTACAGTAAAATTTTGCACGGCGTAAAATAAGCCAGAACTTGCTTCTGGCTTACCCAAAGTAGTATTTGAAGCCAGTTGTGGTCTTGAAAAAGTCATTGAAAAATGCCTTTCAACTCACTTTTCAGAAAACACCACAGCGTTCTAAAGACCGCCTTTGGCATAAAAAACGCCCACTTCAAACACCCTTTTAGGGATGCCAGAAGTAAATTGAAGTAAATGCTGATAATAAAAAATCCACCGGCAATGCTGGTGGATTTTTTATTAAATTAATGAATATAATAAATATTATTTAATATATTATTCTTCTTCTTTTACCTCTGTCTTTGGTTCAGCTTTTTTGCGAGGTGCTTTAGGCTTAGCCTCACTCTCAACATTTTCTGAATCATCGCTTACTGCTTTAGCTTTTGTGCTTGCTTTTGGATTTACTTCTGTTGCTTCTTCAGTATTTTCAGCCTTGGCTTTTTTTGTAGCTTTAGGCTTTGCTGTTTCAACAACTTCAGCACTTGGTGTTTCTTGTACCTGCTCTTCAGCACCTTGCATTCGAGTTAGCTCAATAATAGCCATAGGCGCATTATCACCACGTCTTGGTGTATCAAGTTTTAGTACACGTGTATAACCACCTGGTATACCAGCAAAAGCCGGACCTATTTCATCAAATAGCCTTTTTACCAATTGATGGCTAGCAAGAACACGATAAGCTTGACGTCTAGCGTGCAAATCATTGCGCAATGCCAAAGTGATCAAAGGTTCAACTACCTTACGCAATTCTTTTGCCTTAATTTCAGTGGTACGAATTCTACCGTGAGTAAGCAGGGCCTTGGCCATATTACGAAATAAAGCCTTACGATGCGCTGGATTTCTCGACAGTTTTTTGCCAGAATTACTATGCCTCATTTTGCTGCTTCCTCTTCCAATCTTGATATTTTTTGTCGAAATTATCAACCTTTGTACCGAAATCAAGGTTCATATCATATAGAACACGTTTAATTTCATCCAAAGATTTACGTCCAAAGTTCTTAGTTTTAAGCATATCTGCTTCAGAGCGTTGCACAAGTTCACCTACTGTTGCAATATTTGTGCTGCGTAAGCAATTAGTTGCACGCACTGATAACTCTAACTCATCAATATTTTTATATAAGTTTTCATTAAGATCAGCTCCGTCCGAAGAGCCTGCTGCAGCATCGCCAGCTATCTTTTCATCAAAATCAATGAATACAGATATTTGATCTTTAATGATTTTAGCACTATATGCTATTGCATCTTCAGGTGTTACAGAACCATCTGTCCAAACTTCCAAAATGAGCTTATCATAGTTGGTCATTTGGCCAACACGTGCTTGTTCAACTGAATATGCAACTTTACGCACTGGAGAATAACTGGCATCTAAACGAACTATACCAATTTCTTCACCTAAATCTTCATGCATGTCAGCTGATACATATCCCTTACCCATACGAACTTCAAGTTCCATGCTAAGTTCAACATCTTCAGTAAGCTTAGCAATATGCTGTTCAGGGTTAAGCACAGTAATATGCTGATTTGTTTTAATATCAGCTGCTGTAACATCACCTTTTTTTGATACAGAAAGAGTTATGCGTTGTGGCTCTTCTGTATTCATCAAAAGACGTACTTGTTTAAGGTTAAGTATAATATGTGTGACATCTTCATGTACGCAGTGAAGAGTGCTAAACTCATGTTGCACACCTTGCAATTTTACAGATACTATTGCAGCACCTTGCAAAGATGACAGCAAAACCCTACGCATGGCATTACCAATAGTATTACCATAACCACGTTCTAAAGGCTCACACACAAATTTGCCATACATGGTACTTACGGGCTCACTTTCACGCCGAATAATGTCCGGTTTAACCAAGTCAGCCCAGTTGCGTGAATTTATAAGCCGTTCGCCTTGTTTTATAAGCATACCGGCCCCCATTTATTTAGAGTAAAGTTCTACTATCATGTTTTCATTGACTTGGAGCTGTATATCTTCGCGTTGTGGCAAAGCTTTAACAACGCCCTTAAATGCAGGTCCATCAGCCTCAAGCCACACAGGGCAACCACGGCGTGCGATAACTTCTTGTGCTTCTTGAAGCACAGGAATTTTACGGTTCTTTTCTGGAACCTCAATGGTGTCGCCTACACGCACTTGAAGTGAAGGGATTGAAACTTTATGACCATTTAAGTTAAAAATACCGTGGCGCACAAGCTGACGAGCTTGATTGCGTGAGTTAGCAAAACCTAAACGATACACAACATTATCTAAGCGGCGCTCTAGATAAGATAAAAGAATCTCACCAGTTACGCCTTTAGCTTTATCAGCCTTTACAAAGTAACCATGGAATTGCTTTTCTAGCACGCCATAAGTGCGACGCACCTTTTGCTTTTCACGCAATTGCACAGCATAGTCACTTAACTTCTTACGAGCGCGGCCATGTTGACCGGGAGCGTAAGGACGACGGTCGTAAGCGCACTTATCTGTGAAGCAACGATCGCCCTTTAGAAAGAGCTTAGTACCTTCACGGCGGCACAAACGGCACTTGGCTTTGGTATATTTAGCCATAATAATTCCTTTTAGACTTTGTTAAACGCGACGGCGTTTGGGCGGTCTACACCCATTATGAGGAATGGGAGTTATATCACGAATAAAGGCTACCTTAAAACCAACGGCATTGATGGCGCGCATGGCTGCCTCACGGCCGGAACCTGGACCTTTTACATATATACCCACTGTACGCATGCCATTATCCTGCGCCTTACGAGCGGCAGTTTCAGCAGCAACTTGTGCAGCAAAAGGAGTTGACTTACGTGACCCCTTAAAACCACTCTGCCCAGCAGATGCCCAACTCACAGCATTGCCACGAGTATCGGTAAAGGTAATAATTGTATTATTAAAAGAAGCCTGAATGTGAGCGATACCCACAGGAATATTCTTCTTTTCCTTTTTCTTAGCCGCTCTTCTCGGTCTTGCCATATCTATTCCTCTGTAATTATTTCAACAAAGCATTTAAAATCTATAAGTGTGACCTGATCTAAAAGCAGTTATAATTTAATAAGCTGCATTAAAACAGTAAAAGCACTTATGTTATTTCAAATGCTTGTCACAGATTGTTATTTCTTTTTGCCTACTGCGCCACGACGCGGACCTTTACGAGTACGCGCGTTAGTATGCGTGCGTTGACCATGAACTGGTAAACCACGACGATGGCGAAGGCCACGATAACATCCAATATCCATCAAACGTTTGATGTTGCTAACTACTTCACGGCGAAGGTCACCCTCTACCTTATAGTTTTGCTCAAGCTCTTTACGTACTTCATTAACTTCATCTGCTGATAAATCGTCAATGTTACGTGTCCAATCAATATTGATGCTGTCCAAAATTTTCAAAGATGTGGTGCGACCGATACCATAGATATAGGTCAAAGCAATATCCACACGCTTGCCACGAGGCAATTCTACACCTGCAATTCTCGCCACAGTTGTCTCCTGCCTAGCCCTGACGCTGTTTATGTCGGGGGTTTTCGCAGATTACTCTGAGTACGCCCCGACGCCGGATGACCTTGCACTTGGGGCAAATTTTCTTTACGGAAGGTCTAACTTTCATACCACTTCTCCAAAGATTATAATATGTTCATAATACACATATGTATCTTATGAAATCTCTATCTCTACCAATTTTGGTAGGAACAGAGGCTTATATCTGTCTTTACAATTACTGTCAACAATAATTTTGCAAGGCTAGTAAACCATAACAACTTTATTATTGGGCAATACGCCTAAGTCCACGGTCTGATATACTTAATATCTGAGGGCCTTGTGGTGTAATAGCAACACTGTGCTCATAATGAGCTGCAAGTTTTCTATCACGAGTAACAGCTGTCCATTTGTCTTCTAAAATGTCAACTTCATAAGTACCCACAGTGACCATAGGCTCAATCGCTATAACCATACCATTTTGTAAAGGCATACCACCAATTCCTGGTTTGAAATTTGGCACCTCAGGCTTTTCGTGCATTTTAGCACCAATTCCATGCCCTACAAAACGGCGAACTACATTAAACCCAGCTTGTTCTACAAAAGCTTGTACAGCTGCACCAATCATATATACATTAGTACCGGCCCTTGCCACTTCAATACCTGTATAAAGTGCTTCTTCTGTAACCTGCATAAGCCTTTTGGCTTCATCTGTTATTTGGCCAACGGCAAAGGTTCTTGCCGCATCCCCTACAAACCCTTCGTACACAACTCCCATATCCACACTTACAATATCTCCTTCTTCAAGCAGCCGCGTAGAAGGAAATCCATGCACCACAACTTCGTTGACGGAAACACACAGTGCATATGGGTAGCCATGATAGCCTAAAAAAGCAGGTTTAAGGTTATGCTCATGACAATAAGCTTTTGCAGCATCTTCAAACTGCATGGTACTCACACCTGGTGCTACCATGTCTTCTATCAAATCAAGCACATTTGCAACATGCCTGTTTGCTTCGCGCATAAGTCCGATTTCTCTTTCGTTCTTAATGTAAGCTCCGCGAAATTTTTTCACGCTCTACCCTTAGTTTTTGCTTTATTCATAAGCCCTTCATATTGGTTGGAAATAACATGAGATTCCATTTGGCTCATAAAGTCCATGGCTACACCTACTAAAATTAGTAAACTTGTGCCACCAAAGTAAAAAGGAACATTGAAGTTTGCTATAAGAAGCATAGGCAAAACAGATACCAATGAAATATAAATACCACCGGTAAAAGTTAAACGTGAAAGCACAGTATTAATATACTCTTCGGTTTTTTCACCGGGACGAATACCTGGTATAAAACCGCCGGCTTTTTTCAAATTTTCTGACATTTCTTTTGGGTCAAAAATAATTGCCGTATAGAAGTAGCAGAAAAAGAAAATCAAAGCCACAAAGATTATATTATAACTAATGGTTTCAGGTGAAAACAATAAAGCTATTTGTTGTACAATTTCATGATTAGAAAATTGTCCGATAGTTGCAGGAAACAACAATAAGCTAGATGCAAAAATCGGTGGAATAACTCCTGCTGTATTAATACGTAATGGTAAATGTGTATTTTGTCCGCCATACATTTTACGCCCTACTTGACGCTTAGCATAGTGGATTGGAATACGCCTTTGTGCACGTTCCATAAATACAATACCAACAGTAACAGCAAGCATAACAACCAATATAACAATAGCTAAGAATAAACTCATATCACCGGCTTCAATGAGGGAAAAGGACTGCATAATAGCCCTTGGTATACCCACAACAATACCGGAGAAAATTATAAGTGATATTCCATTACCAATGCCTTTTTCGGTAATTTTTTCACCAAGCCACATGATAAGCACAGTTCCAGCAGTAAAGGTAAGAACTGTGATTATGCGAAATTCCCAACCGGGGTTCATAACTACAAGACCACCTGATGGGCTGCGCATACTTTCAAGACCTACTGATATACCCAAGCCTTGAACTATAGTTATTAATACTGTTAAATAACGAGTATACTGCGTTATTTTACGTTTACCGGCTTGCCCTTCTTCTTTAGCCATACGCTTTACATTAGGGTTAATGACCTGCATTAGCTGCATTATAATAGATGCAGAAATGTATGGCATAATACCTAGAGCAAAAACTGATGTATTAGAAAGGCCACCGCCAGAAAACATATCAAATAGGCCAAAGAGAGTGCCAGACATTTGTTCAAAAAAGCTTGCTAAAGCACCGGCATCTACACCAGGAATGGGTACATGCACACCTATGCGATAGCAGCATAAAAGTAAAAACGTCCAACCAATTTTCTTCATAAGACCAGATTGGGCTGCCATATTAGTTACTGCATTTGACATCTGTATATCTCTTTGTATATTTGCGACTTGAACTATTAATTACTCAACAGTTTCAAGAATTTTGCTTTTTTTGCCGGCTTTAATGACTTTATTAGCTGCTTCAAGTTCTTTAGCTTTTCCGCCAGCGTTATTAATTTTTTCTGCAGCTTTAGTACTAAACTTATGAGCCTCAATCTCAACAGCACGAGTAACTTCACCACGTGACAATACCTTAATTGGTTTGCCATAGGATGCAATACCACGAGCATAAATGTCTTCAAGGCTTATGGAGTCTTTACCTTCAAAAGCTTCTAAAAGACGATCAAGATTAATAACATCATAAACAATTTTAAAGGGATAGTTCTTAAAGCCATGCTTTGGCAAACGACGCTGTAAGGGCATTTGACCACCCTCAAAACCTGGACGAACACCACCACCAGCACGTGAATTTTGACCCTTATGACCCTTACCAGCTGTACAGCCAAGACCAGAACCAGACCCACGACCTACACGTTTACGTGCTTTACGCTCTTCTGGAAATGGATATAAATCATGCAATTGCATATTATTTTCCTCACAAATTGGCACTAGTTTTCGACAATACTGATCAAGTGCACAACTTTATTGATCATACCGCGAATGGCGGGGGTATCTTTAAAAGTCTTAACCATTTCACGACGCTTAAGCCCAAGGGCATCCAATGTAGCACGCTGGTTAGGATTACAACCAATGCGACTACGCACAAGCTTTATACTAATTTCAGCCATGACTACTTCCTCGGTGTTTCAAGCTTTTTGCCACGTAATTCAGAAACGTATTCTGCGCTACGTAAAGCGGTTAATCCTTGAATGGTGGCACGTAGTACATTGTGAGGATTGTTGGTTCCAATAGCTTTTGCAAGCACATCAGTAACACCAACTGCCTCCATAACTGCACGCACAGCACCACCTGCAATAATACCAGTACCCTTAGAAGCAGGCTTTAACATAACATAGCCAGCACCAAAACGTCCTAATATTTCATAAGGCAATGTGCCATCAACAAGTGGAATAAACACACGATTTTTGCGTGCTCTTTCACTTGCTTTGCGTAATGCTTCTGGTACTTCTTGGGCTTTACCAAGACCAAAACCTACGTTTCCTTTGCCATCACCTACAACTACAAGAGCACTAAAGCTAAAGCGTCTGCCACCTTTTACAACTTTGGCAACACGATTTAGAGAAACCACTTTTTCGATTTCACCAGCCTCGATATGTTGTTCAACAGTTTCTTGCCGCATATTAGAACTCCAAGCCGCCCTCACGAGCACCTTCAGCAACAGCTTTTATGCGACCGTGATAGATATAACCATTGCGATCAAACACAACGGAATTAATGTTTTTTTCCTTAGCCAGGCGAGCAATTTCCTTACCCACAAGTGTAGCACCAGCAATATTGCAGTGTATGTCTTGCTCAGACTTTTTAAGGCAAAGTGTTGACGCAGACGCAAGGGTTGCACCCATGCTATCGTCCACTATTTGGGCATAGAGGTGCAGGTTTGACCGATATACCACAAGACGAGGACGAGCCGAAGTTCCGTTTATTTTTTTACGAATACGTACCTTACGGCTAAGTCTATTAGCATTCTTAGATAATTTCATAGCCTACCTACTTCTTACCGCCGGACTTACCAACCTTACGGCGGATAACTTCGGTTTCATACTTAATACCCTTACCCTTATAAGGCTCAGGCTTACGAATTTTACGGATTTGGGCTGCAGTTTCACCTACTAAAACCTTGTCAATGCCGGTAATGGTAAGTTTTTGTCCTTCAGCTGTAGCTGCTATACCCTTTGGCAAATCAACTATAACAGGGTGTGAATAACCAACACCTAATTCAACAATATTACCCTTAACCGCAACCTTATAACCAACACCTATGACTTCTAATGTCTTAGAAAATCCTTTGGTTACACCTTCGATACAATTTGCAAGTAAGGTGCGACGCAAACCGTGCTGTGCACGAGATTCACGAGTTTCTTCCTTACGGGTAAGTTGTACTTCGCTATTCTCCATCTTGTATTCAATACAATGACAAATAGGTGTTGAAAGTGTACCTTTTGGACCTTTTATTTCCACAGTATCAGTGCCAATCTTTACTTCCACTCCTGAAGGAATGGTAATGGGCTGTTTTCCTATTCTTGACATAAAGACACCGCCTACCAGATTTCGCACAAAAGTTCACCGCCCACCTTACTACTAAGGGCGCTGACTCCGTCAAGTACACCACTAGATGTGGACAGTATGCATATACCAAGGCCATTTTGAACCTTTGGAATCTCGCTTGCACCAACATAGACCCGACGTCCTGGGGTGCTAATTCTCTTTAAGCCAGAAATAACAGCCTTACCCTTATAATACTTTAGAGTAATGGTAATGGTTCTGTCAGCTACGGTTACTTCTTCAACGTAACCTTCCTGCTTTAAGATGGCGGCTATAGATTCCTTCATCTTTGAGCGCGGCACATTTACTTCCTTATGTAGGGCCAAATGTGCGTTGCGGATACGCGTAAGCATATCTGCAATAGGATCTGTTAACATTTTTAACTCCTTAGTTTATGCTAAGCTTGGCTTAGCATTAGGTATTAATGCAGCTATGCTGCAAAATTACCTTACCAGCTTGATTTACGCACGCCGGGAAGTTCTCCCTTAAGTGCCATATTACGAAAACAAATACGACAAAGACCAAATTTACGCATATATGCACGCGGTCTGCCACATAATGGGCAACGATTATATTTTCGCGAAGAAAATTTGGGCTTGCGCCTTGCTTTAACTTCAAGTCCTGTACGAGACATTGCTTACTCCTACTTCCTAAATGGCATACCAAGTTGATCAAGAAGGAACTTACCTTCTTTATCGGTCTTTGCCGTGGTCACAATTGTAATATTCATACCCTTGGGATTATCAACACGATCAATTTCCAATTCAGGAAAAATTGTGTGCTCTTTAATACCTAAAGTAAAATTGCCACGACCATCAAAACCGCGATCTGGTATACCGCGAAAGTCACGCACGCGAGGCAAGGCAAAGTTTACTAACTTATCCAAAAAATCCCACATACGGTCTTTACGCAAAGTAACTCTTGCCCCAATGGGCATGCCTTCACGCAATTTGAAAGATGCAATTGACTTCTTGGCGCGTGTTACCACAGCTTTTTGTCCGGCAATGGCCGAAAGCTCAGCTATGGCTTCTTCCATCAATTTATTATTTTGGCTAGCTGCGCCAAGCCCTATGTTGAGAGAGACTTTTTCAATGTCTGGAAGTTGCATAGAAGATTTATAATTAAACTCCTTTTGCATAACCGGAACCACTTTCTCTCTATATACTTTTTCAAGGCGGGTCATTGATTCACCTTATTCCATGACTTCGTTGCACTTCTTGCAGAAGCGAAGCTTTTTGCCATCTTCGGTATACTTGTATCCAATGCGTGTAGCTTTTGCACATGCGTCACATACTACCATAAGATTCGATACATGAATGGGCATTTCCTTTTCCACGATGCCACCAGGCTGTTGAATATATGGATTAGCGCGCATGTGACGTTTTACCATATTTACTTTTTCAACAAGCACTTTATCCTTTTTGCGAAGGATTTTTAGCACCTTGCCAATCTTACCGGCATCTTTGCCGGAGATTACCATAACCTTATCATCTTTACGAATACGATATTGTTTCATGGTTTGCTCCTACAAAACTTCCGGCGCGAGAGAAACAATTTTCATAAAGTTACGTGCACGTAGCTCGCGCGCTACTGGTCCAAATATACGAGTTCCAACTGGCTCGCCTTGCTTTGATAAAAGCACTGCGGCATTGCCATCAAACTTTATATATGAGCCATCAACACGTCGTACTTCTTTTCGTGTACGTACAATTACTGCTTGCATAACTTCGCCTTTCTTCACCTTGCTATGGGGCATGGCTTCCTTGACGGACACAACAATAATATCCCCCACCGAGGCGTAGCGGCGATGAGAGCCGCCTAGCACCTTGATGCAGGCAACCTTTTTGGCACCGGAGTTATCCGCCACCTGCAATGTGGATTCTACCTGAATCATGGCTATTTCCTATACGGCTTTTTCTATTACAGAAACCAAGTGCCAACGCTTGTTGCGTGAAAGCGGACGGTATTCTATAATTTTTACTTTATCACCAATACCGCATTCATTCATGGGATCATGAGCCGTGAATTTTTTGCGGCGACGCACATACTTTTTTAGCAAGGGATGCTTAATAAGCGTTTCAACACGAACAACAATTGTTTTGTCGCTCTTATCACTTACTACTACGCCTGTTAAGCTTCTGCCTTTGCTTTTTACTTGAGTTTCAGCCATGGCACATTATTCCTTTTCCTTCAAAACGGTCATAATGCGTGCCACTTGGCGTTTTGCACCTTTTAGCTCAGAAGTTTTTTCTAATTGAGCCGTGGCATGACGAAACCGCAAATTGAATACTTCTTGCTTCTGCTCGTTAAGCTTTTTGCGCAAATCTTCAACACTTAGTGCACGAAGGTCTGCAGCATTAGTTGTTTTACTAGCAGCTTTTTTCTTGGCGGCCATATTATAAGCCCTCCCTAACCACTATGGTTGTTTTTATGGGTAGCTTATGCGCTGCACGAGTTAAGGCTTCTTTAGCAAGTTCTATAGAAACACCTTTTATTTCATAAAGCACACGACCGGGTTTAACCGGAGCACACCAACCCACAGGAGCACCCTTACCTTTACCTTGGCGTGTTTCCAATGGTTTTGCGGTAATGGGGCGATCTGGGAATATGCGAATCCACACTTTCCCACCACGCTTAATGTGACGCATCATGGCAATACGAGCAGCTTCAATTTGTTGGCTTGTTAATTGACCATGCTCAAGAGCTTTTAGACCAATATCACCAAAAGATATGCTTGCACCACGCAGAGCCATACCACGTAGGCGACCCTTTTGCCATTTGCGAAATTTTACTTTTCTAGGGGAGAGCATTACTGTTCCACCTCTTTGTCAAGGATTTCACCCTTATATATCCACACTTTTACACCAATGATACCATAAGTTGTGCTTGCTTCTGCAAAGCCAAAGTCGATATCTGCACGTAATGTATGTAAGGGCACTCGACCGTCACGATACCATTCGGTACGAGCTATTTCTGCACCGGCCAAACGACCTGCACATGTAACCTTAATTCCTTCGCCGCCAAATTTGCGTGCCATGCTAACAGTGCGTTTCATTGCACGTCTAAAAGCCACGCGACGCTCAAGTTGCATAGCAATATTTTCAGCTACTAATTGAGCATCCACTTCTGGACGACGTATTTCATTCACTTCGAGCGAAAATTCACGTCCAAACTTGTGGCGTAAATCATTGCGCAATTTTTCTATTTCTACACCTTTGCGACCAATTACTATGCCTGGTCTTGCTGTAGATAGAATAAGGCGAACTTTGCCGCCGGCACGCTCAATCTCAATCCTGGAAACACCGGCATGATAGAGCAGTTTTTTCACATACTTGCGAATTTTACTGTCCTCAAACACAAAGGATGCGTAGTCTTTTTTGCTAAACCAGCGCGACTGCCAATCCTTGTTGTAACCAAGACGAAAACCATATGGATGTACTTTTTGACCCATAGCCTAACCCTGCCCTTCTGCAAGTATAACGGTAATGTGGCTGGTGCGCTTTCTTATTTTTGTGGCCCTACCTTGTGCGCGGGGCATAAAACGCTTCCATGTTGGACCTTCATTGACCACAATTTCTTTCACAACCATTGAGTCCACATCAACACCACCCAATTGAGAAGCGTTGGCAAGGGCCGATTTTACTACACCATGCAAAATCCCTGCGGGTTTGTTTGGTGTAAAACGTAGGATATTCAACGCATTTTCAACATCTAGTCCCACAACATTTTTTGCAACGAGACGAGTCTTACGTGGAGAAACACGTTGGAATTTTGCAATTGCTTTAGATTCCATTACATCACCCTACTTTCTGGCTTTGGACTTTTTATCGGCAGCATGCCCGTGATAGGTACGAGTTGGTGAAAACTCACCAAGCTTATGCCCTACCATGTTTTCGGTCACAAATACCGGGACAAACTTCTTGCCATTATGCACCGCAAAGGTCAGACCTACCATTTCTGGTAAGATGGTGGAGCGGCGCGACCAAGTTTTCACCACACGGCGGTCATTATTTTCCACCGCGGCTTCAACCTTCTTCATAAGATGGCCGTCTACAAAAGGCCCTTTTTTTAATGATCTAGGCATTAACTACTCCTACTTCTGACCGCGACGTTTTACAATTAGCCTTGATGAAGCTTTCTTCTTATCGCGAGTCTTGTAGCCCTTGGCGGGAGTTCCCCAAGGTGATACAGGATGGCGACCGCCAGAGCTTCTACCCTCACCACCACCAAGTGGGTGGTCAATTGGGTTCATGGCAACACCGCGCACCTTAGGACGATTTCCAAGCCAGCGATTGCGGCCTGCTTTACCTAAGGAAATTTGCTCATGGTGAATATTTCCAACTTGACCAATGGTGGCCATACATGAGCTTAATATCTTGCGCACTTCACCTGAAGGTAAACGTAATAAAGCATATTTACCTTCCTTAGCAACTAACTGAGCATAAGTTCCAGCAGCGCGGCACATTTGTCCGCCTTTGCCTGGGTACATTTCAATATTATGAATAACTGTACCAACTGGAATTTTAATCATTTGCAAGGCATGGCCGGGCTTAATATCAGCACCTTCACCAGCTTTGATTACATCACCTTGTTTAATACCAACTGGTGCTAATATATAACGCTTTTCACCATCTACATAGTGTAAAAGAGCAATACGAGCTGAACGGTTTGGATCATATTCAATGTGTGCAACCTTAGCTTCAATACCAAGTTTATTGCGCTTGAAATCAATGATACGATAAAGTCTCTTTACACCGCCGCCACGTCTACGCATAGTAATGCGACCATGGTGGTTACGGCCAGCCTTTTGGCTTAAGCCTTCAGTAAGTGACTTTTCAGGGGTGCTTCTAGTAATTTCCTTAAAATCGGAAACTGTCTGGAAGCGACGCCCAGCGGAAGTTGGTTTTAGCTTACGGACAGCCATATTCTACACTCCCTCGAAAAATTCGATTCTATCACCGGGTGTTAAGGTCACATAGGCCTTTTTATACCCTGGTTTACGGCCAACAACACGTCCCTGACGCTTTCTGTCAGATGGAGCTTTGCATACTACGTTAACCGCTACAACTTTTACATTAAAAGCTTTTTCCACAGCCTGCTTTATCTCAATCTTATTAGCCTTTGTGTGAACAAAAAATGTCACTTGTTCGGCCTCTTCTTTAAGATATGTAGTCTTTTCTGTAAGCAGGGGCTTAAGAAGAATATTAGTAAATTCCATGTGAATCCCCCTACTTCTCAAAGCGTGCATGCACAGGGGCAATGGCTGCTTCTAAAAGTACCAATTGCTTATGACGCAAGATTTCATACACACTAAGGCGATCTGGTGTAGTTATTGTTATGCCTTGGATATTGCGTGCTGATAAATTCAAAGAATTATTATCTTCAGCAACTACAATAAGTGCCTTTTTCAAACCAAGATCTGTTGCCACTTTAGCAAAAAGCTTAGTTTTAGCTTCAGCTAACTCTATTGATTTAACTACCATTAGGTTTTCTGAGGTAAGGCGTGATGACAAAGCCATTTTCAAAGCAAGTGCTCTTACCTTACTATTAACCTTAAAACTGTAGTCACGTGGCATTGGACCAAAAGTTACACCACCACCTCTCCAAATGGGTGAGCGGTTGGAGCCTGCACGAGCGCGACCAGAACCTTTTTGACGCCAAGGTTTTGCGCCACCGCCGGAAACATGTGTCCTTGTCTTTGTGGCATGTGTACCAGCGCGCTTTGCAGCAAGCTGCGCACGAACCACAAGGTTTAGTATTTCCGGTCTGATCTCCACTTCGAACACAGAGGGCTCAAGCGTAATTTCACCGCTTTCCTTCTTGCTCTGATCATATATTTTCACAACAGCCATTGTGCTTTCCTCTATTGCTTGGTGACCACAACCAGTCCATTCTTAGGACCTGGCACGGAGCCTTTTACAAGGATAACATTATCTTCAGGGCGTACATCAACAATTGTCAATCCCAATTGAGTAACACTTTCATTACCCCAATGCCCTGCCATTTTACGTCCCTTAAACACACGCCCCGGAAAGGTGTTATTACCTATAGAGCCGTTGTTACGGTGTACTTTTTCACAGCCGTGGGAGTCCTTAGAGCCTGCAAAATTCCAACGGCGCATACGCCCTTGGTAACCTTTACCAATGCTCTTTCCAGAAATTTTTACAGTATCACCAGCAGCAAAAAGCTCAACTGTAAGCTCCTCACCTACAGATTGCGTAGGAGCATCCTGAAGACGAATTTCACTCAAGTTACGAAACAACCCTGTACCGGCCTTAGCAAAGTGACCCTGCATAGGTTTTGTAACGTGCTTTTCTTTTGCTTGTCCAAACGCTATTTGTAATGCGTTGTAACCATCTGTATCTACTGTCTTCACCTGCGTGATCGGGCATGGACCTGCCTGAATTACCGTAACGGCCACAGCAGCACCATCGCTGGCGAAGATACGGGTCATACCTAATTTGCGACCCAAGATTGCCATATTCTCAGCCATGATTGCCCTCACTAAAGCTTGATTTCTACGTCCACGCCAGCAGGTAACGAAAGCTTACCTAATGCATCAACGGTTTGTTGCGTGGGTTCAAGTATGTCCATAAGCCGCTTGTGGATACGCATTTCAAATTGCTCGCGGGATTTTTTATCCACATGCACCGAACGGTTTACGGTATATTTGTGAATATTGGTTGGCAGAGGAATTGGCCCTGCCACGCCTGCACCCGTAGTGCGCGCCGTATCAACAATTTCTGCCACAGCCTTATCAAGAATGCGGTAATCGTATGCTTTTAGCTTGATACGAATGCGATCACTGCTAACTGTTGTCATTTGCCTACTCCATGTTGAAAGTGCCTGTCTATTGACTGGCCTTCGCAGCCATCAAAACTTGCCTGCGAAAGTTTCCGCGTTCATTATCGCGGCTAACCCCAAAAGGGGCACTACCTACCTTGCAAGCAAGGTAAAACTGCTACAGCAATTGGTGTGTTAATTATGCATTGAGTAAAAAAAATGCTCGATGAACATAACCAACCTTCACGCCAAAGCATTACTTTAATGCTTTTACGCTACTTACCCACTACGTTCAACCGAGCTTTACAAGATAAATTGAAAAATCAATTTAGTTAAAGAAAGGTTCCGTACAGGGTCACCAAATAGGGGCATATCCCCTTTCACCTTACAGCCCGGGTTCACCAATTAATGGCGTGGCTCCACTTTTGGGCTGGAACGGATGGACATTGTTCGGCATTTGGTAACGCCTGCACATGTCAATCCCGACTTTGTCGGAAGCATTAGAGTGGACTCAACCCACTCCTCCCTACCGTCCTAGGGAAAACCTTTTATCAAGGTTCAGAAAATTCTTATGCTCAAATCAGCATTTTACCTTACGGCGCATCTGCTAACTACATAATGAGCAAGGGGGAAGATACAGATGTCAGGACAAAAGGTCAACATCTTTTTTATATTTTTTGTATTTTTTTTGTATTTATTTTGATTGAAGTGGTCTTATATCATGTTTACCTGAATACTTAAGGAAATACTGATTTATTCTGCAAGCAGAATAAATCAGAAAGGCACACTGCCTTCATTCGCCCTATGGGACGCAAAAAAACGTGGTTTTTTGCTCTCATTCGGCGTGCAAAGTAGGCACATTTGCCTACTTTGTAAGGAAACGCATAATATTATTTGACTTGTTTATTTAATCAGCGTTTCCTTAATATCTTACAGTGCAAGCTATTTTTTCATCAATTTCCAAGTTGTTTTTATAACTGTAGCTGCTTCATTTAAACCCGGAAACCCTGTAAATAGCTGCGACTCTAAATCATCTTCATCCATAAGTGGGATAGCTGCATTGTTATGTCGCTTTATATAATCATCTTCCATAAGTGTTGGGTCACCAGGGATTTCTTCTAAAATACTATCAGCTTCAACTTTATTCTTGCTTGTTATTTTCTTAACCTGCTGTGATACAAGTGGCACCAAACCAAGCACTAAATCAGCTGATTCATCCTCACCTGCAATGCTTCTAGTTTTTGATTGTTTATTTTTAAGATAATCCTTGGCCTTTTGCTCAAGTCTTGCTTTTTCTTCACGGTTTCTATTAACATTGTCTTGATGTGCTGCAAAAGCTTGTTGTAAGTCAGAATCAATACTTTTTACAGCGTCTAACAGCAATGGATCTGTAAAATATTCTTTAACCTTTTTTAAGGTAAAAGGTGGGTTTTCAGTATAAAGACATGCTTTAGCAATATGTCTTGATATATGCTCATGTTTACTTAATTCAATGCCCTCAAGCAAGGTTGTTGCTGCCTCAGAATACTTGCCCGCACGAATTAGTGATTGCATGGTACGTACAAATGGGCTAGGCGTTTTAGGCATTATTTTTAATGCATGGGCGTATGCTGAACGTGCTTTTGCCCACTGTTCAGACCGAGTAAAAGTTAAAGCAGCCTCATATAAATAGTATCTGAACTTCTCTAAGTCCTGTTTACCACGCCAAGCCGCAGCAAGACCAAGCTCTGCATCACCCTTATAGCTTTGGTTAACTATGGCCTTATTAAAAGACTGTATTGCTAAATCCCATTGCTTTTGCTGCATATAGCGCAAGCCTTCTTCCATATTAAACTTAGCCTTACCATCTTCGGTCTTACAAAGCTCAAATCTTTTCAAGGCTTGATCAAAGTCCGGACTTACAGTGCTATTTATGCTTAATTCGCTTTTGGAGTAGTGCATCTGCCTTAGTTTTTCTTGCAATGATTTTGGCGAATATGGACGAGTTAATAATTCATCAAATCCACCAAGAACTGCCTGTAGCAGTCTTTCTTCTGCATGATTGCCAGCTAATGCCACTACCGGCAGTTGTTTCAATGCAGGATGTGACCGTATCAGTTCAATCCATTGTACAGCTGACATATCTTCAAAACGCGGATGACAAAAAACTATATCTACCAATTCTTGTGCATCAGTTTCTTGTTTTGCACTTAAAAATTTTGCAGCTTGCAAACCAGATGTAAAAACGCGCACACGTGCAATACCAGCATCACGCAAAATACTGCGATCTAGGGATGAATTGCTTTCAACATCCACAAGGAGTAAAGCTGTATTAAATGGCAAATTATTTTTTTGCATATACTTTACGTAGTGCACTCCAGAGCGAACAACATTTTTTTCACGCAAACCATAATGTGGTGACTTCTGAGCCTGACTTACAAACTTCTCTGATAATATCTCAGCATAACTTGCTCCGGGGTATTGTGCAAGAGGTGCAAAA
This sequence comes from uncultured Desulfovibrionaceae bacterium, assembly GCA_964372165.1. Lineage (GTDB taxonomy): Bacteria > Desulfobacterota > Desulfovibrionia > Desulfovibrionales > Desulfovibrionaceae > CAYJAD01. Next base: position 22,843 of record CAYJPT010000005.1, read on the forward strand.
ATGCCTCCAAAATGAGTACTTTGCTTTTGATTATATTGCTCTGCTGCTCTTTGCATATTACCCTCTCAACCTACTAAATCTCATACTATACTATTTATTTAAAATTAATCTTAATACCATATTAAAAAATTATTTTTCTAATTTAGTTGAAAAAGAAAATATTTTAGCTGACATTGCTTTAGGTACAGATGAATATTCACCAACAGCACATGCATTTACCATATATCCTGTCCCACAGTAACTACAATTCAATCCATTTTGATGCGAATGTAATCTAAATAAAGTGCCATCACGCTCAAAGCAATTTGGACAAAATGGCCCTTGTGTTATGGATGCAATCTTTATCCAATAAAACTGCTTATCAAAATACAATGTTTTGGAGAGAAATATTATATCCTCAAGCTCTTGAATTCTATCTTTTAAATTATTTGATTCATCTTGCAAGGCTATGTACCTTGCTTGTAACTCCATTAAAACTTGAAGACCCTCGGCCGTTTTGCCATGTTTGAAAAAATGTTGTATTTTTTGAAAGCAATAATAATCTAACATGCATTTACTCCGTTTTTAATTCTGTTAACATAAATTAGCATGGCACTTGTTTTATGTTATTCTTTATTTTTTCCATTTTTTATCATTTTTGCCCCTCCCCACATGATTAATAAAAGGACTCATAATAAAAAACTTAAGGAAATGCTGATTTATTCTGCAAGCAGGATAAATCAGAAAGGCACACTGCCTTCATTCGCCCTGTGGGACGCAAAAAAGCGTGGTTTTTTGCTCTCATTTGGCGTGCAAAGTAAGCACAATTGCCTACTTTGTAAGGAAACGCACAATGTGTTTTTTGACCTGTTGATTTAATCAGCGTTTCCTTAAGTTCATCACCTTGTGTGTCAACAATGCAATACGCTGCAACTTTTTGATTACTTAAAACTTACATCGTCATATATGCATCTTTCTTTAGACATAAAAGATAAAAAAAAATGATGCTAACACTTTAACATGTTAGCATCATATATTATTTTTTTTAGAAAATCTCTTAAAAATTGAAATTTTGTGTTTTATAGAAATAGATATTCAATTTTGCAATTCTGTTTTTATACACTTTATTGGTGCTTTAACATTAAACCTATTTAGTAACCACTTCAGAATATATTAGCCGCCAAGATATGCTTCTTTTACCTTTGGGTTAACAAGAAGTTCTTGCCCAGTACCCTCAAGCACTATACGACCAACCTCTAAAATATATGCATAATGTGCAATTGAAAGCGCTGCAAATGCGTTTTGTTCAACCAGCAATACAGTCATGCCATCTTGATTAATCTTCATTATAATATTAAAAATTTCTTTAACCAATAAAGGAGCTAAACCAAGAGAAGGTTCATCAAGCATAAGCAAGCTTGGCCTACTCATTAAAGCTCTACCAACGGCAAGCATTTGCTGTTCACCACCTGAAAGTGTACCACCCTTTTGCCACAAGCGTTCTTTTAGCCGAGGGAAAAGTGAATATATCCACTCCATATCATCGGCTATTCCCTTAGCATCATTGCGACTGTATGCACCAAGATGCAAGTTTTCTTCTACAGTCAAATGTGGCAAAATGCGTCGCCCTTCTGGTGAAAGTGAAATTCCATGGCGTACCATGGCTTCAGGTAGCAAGCCCATCAATGAATTAGGCGTGGATTGCTCATGTCGTTTATATAAAATTTCACCACTTACATGCTTATTGAGGCCAGCAATGGAGCGTATGGTACTGCTTTTACCAGCGCCATTAGCACCAATCAATGTAACTATGCTGCCACGGGGAATACTTAAATTTATACCCTGTACAGCTTCAATACCGCCATAGCGAACTTTTAAATCTTTTATTTCAAGCATGTTAAACTACATCCTCACCCAAGTATGCCTTAATTACATCTGCATTACTGCGTATCTCAGAGGGGTCACCTTCAGCAATAAGACGCCCATACTCCATAACCCAAATATATTGACAAACTCCCATAACAACCTTCATGTCATGCTCAATTAGCAAAATAGTCAGGTCAAATTCTTCACGAATGTACCCAATAAAACGCATAAGCTCCAGGCTTTCTTGTGGGTTCATGCCAGCAGCAGGTTCATCTAACAAAAGAAATTTTGGCTCGGTAGCAAGAGCGCGCGCAATTTCTAGGCGTCGCTGTGCTCCATAGGGCAAACTGCTCGACTTTTCATGCATATAGTCCACTAAATCTAAGCGTTCAATTAGCTTTTCTGCCTTTTTTCGAATGCTGATTTCTTCTTTTAAGATGGCAGGCAAGCCTAAAGGAATCATCCACCACGGGCATTTTCGGCGCACATGACAGCCAACCATCACATTTTCTAGAGCAGAAAGATGCTGAGACAAACGTATGTTTTGAAAGGTGCGTGCAATACCGGCAGTACAAACTTTATGCGGAGCAAGACCAGTAACATCATTAGAATTAAAAAGAACTTGACCTTCTTGTGGGGTATAAAAACCGCTGATAACATTAAATGCCGTAGTTTTACCTGCGCCATTTGGCCCTATAAGTCCCACTATGCTTCCCTCAGGAATAGATAAACTTAACGAGCTTACAGCAATGACGCCACCAAAACGCATAGTAATATCTTTTAAGCAAAGGGCAGCATCCTTTGGATCAGGTTTTATGAAGGATTTACTCATTTTTTCCTCCAAAATCCAAAGATACTTTGCCATGTTATTTCACGCATGCCCATAATACCTTCACGCCTGAACAATATAATGCCAAGTAGTATTAGTGAAAATACCACCATACGCATACCCGGTATGCCTGGAATATCAATAAAACCGAAATTCATCGGTTCTTCTAAGACACGTAGCCACTCAAGTAAAACTGTTATAATCCCTGCCCCTAGCAATGAACCAGTAAGTGAGCCAAGTCCACCGGCTACAACAAACATAAGCACGTTAAATGTCAGCAAGAAATTAAACATCTTAGGGTCAATGGTTGATAAATGGCTACCAAGCAAAGCTCCGCCAATGCCAGCAAAAAATGCCCCTAAGCAAAATGAAAGTACCTTGTAGTAAAATACATTTATGCCCATAACTTTAGCGGCTATTTCATTATCTCGTATACATTTTAACACATTGCCATAATTACTATTGACTAAGCGCACCATAAAAACAATGGTTACAATCAACCAAAAATAACATGTAATTAAATCTGCATAGCTAGGGATACCTTTGATGCCCAATGAACCATTGGTAATAGAGGTACTGTTTACAATAAGAACGCGAATAATTTCAGCAAATCCCATAGTTGCAATACCTAAATAGTCATCACCCAATCGTAAAACTGGCAAACCAATTAACAAGGCAAATAAAGCAGCCACTACTCCACCTGCAATAACTGATACCCAAAATGGCGTAAATATCACAGAAAATGGCCACATCATTGGTTCAAGCAGCCACATAATTTCTTTTTGCTCAGGACTTAAAATACAAAGAGCAGAAACATATGCCCCAATGGCTATAAAGCCTGCATGCCCAAGGGAGAAAAGCCCCGTATAGCCATATATTAAATTTAGTGACAAGGCTAAGATTGCATTAATAAAAATTAACTTCAAAATATATATTTGATAAGCACCAAGGAAAAGCTCAGCATTTAATACAGCTAAGCCACCCATTAACATGAGTATAATTGAAGCAATACTGGATTTACTTAAGCGCATTAGATTTTTTCCTCCATGCGCTCACCAAATAGCCCCGTTGGTTTAACAAGCAATATGAAAACCAGCAATACAAAGGCAAAGGCATCGCGATAGCCAGAAAGATGTGGCATAAAGGCTACGGCCATAATCTCAATAAAGCCCAAAAGCAGCCCGCCGATAACTGCTCCTTGTATGGAACCAATACCACCAAAAACTGCGGCGATAAAAGCTTTAAATCCTGGAATAATTCCCATGTATGGGTCAATTTTAGGATAGCGTAAAGCCCACATAATACCAGAGGCAGCTGCAAGAGCTGAACCTATGCAAAAAGTTAAGGCAATGATATTATCAACTTTTACGCCTAAAAGACGTGTTGTTTCAATATCTTTGGATATTGCACGCATAGCAAGGCCGGGTTTTGTACGATAAACTATATACAGCAATATACTTACTAAAATTAATGTAACACCTGGCACAAAAGCGGTTAAAGGTAATATATGTACATTACCAATGCTCCATTTATTAACCAACCAGTCAGGCTGTAGTACAGGACGTGGTAGACCTGTAAAAACAACAACAGCAAGGCTTTCAATGAAGAACGAAACAGCAATAGCACTTATAAGTGCCGAAATTCGGGGTGCATCTCGTAATGGTCTATACGCTACGCGCTCAACCAAAACACCCAATAAACTTGCACCTGCAATAGCTATAACAGCAGCAAAGGCCCAAGGTAAACCATAGGCAAAAGTACCAAAAAATACAAAATAAGCCCCTATCATTAATATATCACCATGCGCAAAATTTATAAGACGCAAAATACCATAAACCATGGTATATCCAATGGCAATAAGGGCGTAAAGAGAACCAAGAGTGAGGGCATTAAAAAAATGCTGCAGGAACATTTCAAAGCTCATGCGGGTATCCTAAAAAAAGGGGGTATGATTAACATACCCCCCATAAAATGCTAATTAAGGTTGAATTTCTTCCAAATAAACACGCTTTCCATCTTTATAACCAATAATACCAATAGGCATTTCAGCGTCATGGGTAGCATTGATTGTTAACATACCAACAGGTGTAGGTAGGTCTTTGATAGTTGCAAGATTAGCTGTAATAGATTCTTGATCTGCCTTACCTGCACGCTTAATGGCGTCTATAATCATCATGTAGCTGGTGTAACCTAGTGCAGCATTCATGTTAGATTCTTTCCCAGGATAAGTAGCATTCCAAGCATCGGTAAACTTTTTAGCTTCTGCATTCATGTTAGGCATATTAGCAGCATAAGGGAAAGCTGTTAGCAAGAAGCCTTCTGCAGCATCGCCTGCAATTTTAAGGGTATCAGGATTATCCATGGCGTCAGCACCCATTAGACGGAAAGTAGCACCAAGCTCACGAGCTTGCTTCATAATAATAGCACCTTCAGCAAAGTACGCTGGCATGAACACGATGTCAGGCTTTTGAGCAATAAGTTCAGTTAACTGAGCTGTAAAGTCAGTATCACCGGAGCTATACTTCATTTCACTAACAATTTCGCCGCCAAGTTTATTGAAAGCACGCTTAAAGAAAGCACCAAGTCCAACAGCATAATCATTGGCTACATCCATAAGAATAGCGGCCTTTTTGTAACCTAATTTTTCATAAGCATATTGAGCTGCACCAAGACCTTGATATGGGTCAATGAAGCATGCGCGGAAATAATATTTTTTACCTTGAGTTACGAGCGGGCTTGTACAAGAAGTTCCAACTACAGGAGTTTTAGCTTTTTCAGCTACTTCACCACCTGCCATAGCAAGTGAAGAACCATATGTACCAATAATGGCATTAACTTTATCGCGCTCAGTTAGACGCTTAACGGCGTTTGCAGCCTCAACTTTATCAGACTTATTGTCTACTATAACAAGTTTTACCGGTCTATCCAGCACAGTAGGAACTTGCTTATTAGCTAGTTGAATACCTTCAAGCTCAAGTTGTCCACCAAAGGCATTTTGCCCGGTCAAGGGTAAATACACCCCGATCTGAATTGGCTCGGCTGCAGCAGCAGGTGTAGCGACAAAAGCCATCACAGCAAAGGCAAATAAAAACAAGACTTTAGTAAATTTCATCCTTTTTTCTCCTATAGTGATTGTCTTTTTTATGACAATGTTTAATTGTCATTTAAGCGGATATTATACATAAAAAGGGTTCATCTGGCAATGATATATTTACCTTATGATTATGCCTATAATCACGTAGCTTAAAGCTTTGCAAAGCGGTTTAAGCGATCAACACTTTCTTGTTTGCCAAGTACAGCCATAACCTCAGGTAAGGCTGGACCACCCATATAACCAAGTAAAGCCACTCGCAGCGGTGGACCTACTTGTTTGAATTTTAAACCATTATTCTCTACAAAATCATGCAAATCACTTTCCAAATTTTGCGCTGTAAAGTCGCTGCAATTTGCAAAAAGTTCAGCTATTTTTGCTACCAAGGCTGCACTTTCTACATTATGAGCTTTCTTTATAGCTTTTTCATCATAGCTTAAAGATTCACTCTTTATAAGCAAAGGCTGTAAAGACTGTGCAAGTTCAACCAAATTTGTAGCCCGCTCACGAAACAGCACAACCATACGGCTTAAATCTTGCGCATTTTCCACATTAAAACCCAATGATTGCACAAATGGTAGAGTGCGTATTGCAAGCTCATCTTCAGGCAAAGACCTTATATAGTGAGCATTTAACCATTGTAATTTATCAGGATCAAAGGCAGAAGCCGCAGCATTTAAATTATTACCGTCAAATAGTTTTATAAGTTCAGCAAGAGAAAATATTTCTTGATCGCCATGCGACCAGCCAAGACGCACCAAATAATTAACCAGAGCCTCCGGCAAAAGTCCATCTTGTTCATATTCAATAACAGCTCGTGCCCCATGCCTTTTGGAAAGTTTTTGTCTATCTGGCCCTAGTATCATGGGAACATGCCCAAAGCGTGGCAATGGCAATTCAAGAGCATTATAAATAAGAATTTGACGTGGCGTATTTGACACATGATCATCACCACGTATGACATGACTTATGCCCATATCATGGTCATCAACTACCACGGCCATATTATATGTTGGCATACCATCAGAGCGACGCACAATCATATCATCAAGTTCTGCAACGTCTACTGAAATAACACCCTTTACCATGTCATCAAAAATAACCTTACCTACCATGGGTACTTTTAAACGCACACAATGCCCTTCACCTGCGCCTACATTTTTTTCACGGCACTTACCATTATAACGTGGTTTAAGCCCCTTAGCTTTTGCTTCCTCACGCATGGTATCTACTTCTTCTGGGGTGCATGAACACCAATAAGCATGACCTTTTTCAAGTAACATATCTACATACTTATTATATAAATCTGTACGTGTGGTTTGGTAAACAGGGCTATCATTCCAATCAAGCCCTAGCCAAGTCATGGACGCCAATATTGAATCAGTGTACTTTTGTTCTGAGCGTTCAAGGTCAGTATCTTCAATGCGTAAATAAAACTCACCCCCAAAATGACGTGCAAGCAGCCAGCAAAAAATAGCTGTACGTGCTCCACCAATGTGCAAATGCCCTGTTGGACTTGGTGCAAAACGTGTTATAACTTTTGACATATAATACCTACAATTTAAGATTTTAACATTTACCTTCAAAAATCACTATGGATAACTCTTAAAAGTTGAACGCACCTTGATACGAGGGGATAAGATATAAGTCAAGTTTGATTATCAAGGAAGTTTTTTGTCTTGCAAATTGAGGTTGAAGGTTTTGCAAAATTTATTGCAATTTAATACATTTTGCAAAAGTATTTTTTTTTATAATACATTGACAGGTTATTGCAAAAAACATAAGGTAGTACAAAGGATTTTTATTTTATAAATGTTCCGCAACAATATTGTTTTGTGTGCAGAGCATAAAGGCACAAAAATCAATAGTTAAACTGCAAAGCTCGACCTACATTTGGTTTTTGATATCAACAGCTATAATTAGCAATTAAAAGAGCCTTCATAATAATGAATTGTTCAAAAACCTGTGAGGTACGATTATGCCCAACCGTAACTACTTACTTGCGAGCTTACCAGAATTTATAGCCCCCAAAATGCTTGAGGCGATGCCAATACCAATGTTTTGCCTAAATAGCGATTTAAAATGCATTTACTTCAACCCTGCTTTTTCTTCATATATTGAATTTGCCCAAGCAAAAGAGCTAAAACTAAACGATATTACACCAAAATTTCAACCAGATACAAGCAAGTCTATAAAAAAACTTAAAGACATTATTAAAATTGCTAAGGGTGTCGGATCTCATCAATGCTCTTGGACCTTAAAATCCTATACCGGTCAATTGCTTTCTACACAAATATCTGTTGTGCCAATTATTGATGGTGATTCATGCTACATTAATTGTTTTTTCTTACAGACACCTGCAGAAGATAAAAATATACAAATACTAGCTCAATCACAAGAAAACATCAGAATTTTACTTGATACTGCTCCCATTGCCATTAACTTGTGGGATCAAAACTTTAGAATACTTGATACAAACCATGAATGCGCAAGTCTTTTTGGTTTTGCATCACCAGAAGATTTTATGAAAAATTTCCGTAAAATCATCCCAAGATTCCAAGAAGATGGTACAAGTTCCATAAAAGTAATGAATAGTGCTTTAAGCAAAGCTTTTGAAGACGGATACCATCGCTTTGAGTTTATAACATATTATCGCAAAGACTTCACACCTATTCCTGTTGAAGTGACTATGGTGCGTGTCAACATTGCCAGTGAAGATGTTGTAGTGGCATATCTACGCGATATGAGAGATGCCAACACTCTTATACAAAACATGCAATGCGCTGAAAAACGCATACAAACTATTTTTGACATCACACCACTTGGCATCAATGTTTGGGACGTATCTTTTAATCTTATTGAGTGCAATGAAGCTATCGTTAGATTATACGGTTTTACAAACAAAGAGGAATATATCAGTTCAAGATATAAAATCATTCCAAGGGTACAACCCGATGGCTCATCATCAGTACCTATAATACGTGAGATGATTCAGAAAACTTTTGATACCGGCTATGCTCAGCTAGAACTTATGACTTTTGATATGCATGGAAACCCAATACCTGTTGAGGTCATTTCAAAGCGAGCTTATGTACAACAGCAAGAAGTTGTTGTTTCATTTATTCGTGATTTGCGTGACTTAAAAGCAAAACTTTCAGAAATTAGTGCTGCAGAAAAAGAGTTGCGCTCAGCCAGAGACCTTGCCGAACAAAGTGCTATGGCTAAAACGCAATTCCTTGGCAATATGAGCCATGAACTTCGCACTCCTCTTAATGGCGTTTTAGGGCTTTTTCATCTACTCAATTGTACAAAGTTAGAATTTAATCAACAAGATTATGTAAAAAAAGGTATAAATTCTGCCAATCAATTATTGCACATTGTTAATGATATATTGGACTTTTCAAAAATTGATGCTGGCACATTTGATATGACTGCAGCACCTTTTACTTTGCAAGAAATTATACATGACCTTCAACTCGTATATACCCCACAAGCAAAGGATAAAAATATAACTTTCAAGTGCATTACAGACGATACTTGTAAATACACGCTTTATGGTGATGCTTCTCGCATCAAACAAGTGCTATTTCATCTGCTAAGCAATGCTGTAAAGTTTACAGACAAAGGCAATATTACCCTAAATGTAAGTTGCACCGAACAAGAACATGATTCAGTAAAATATATGTTTGCAGTGGAAGATAGCGGTGTTGGCATGACTAAGGCACAAAGCGTTAATATTTTTACACCATTTGCGCAGGCCGATGCATCAATTACACGAGTTCATGGTGGTTGTGGATTAGGACTTGCTATTGCAAAACGCATCATTAAGCTAATGCACGGTGATATTTGGGTGAAATCACAAAAAGGTAAAGGTAGTACTTTCTTCTTTACTGTAAAAATTGAGCGTAGCCTTGAGCAAAGCAGCACATTGCATAAAGTGCAAGATGCAATTGCAAAGGCTATTAATATTGAAATAAGTAAGCAACCACCTCCACCGGCACGTTGCTTAGGACATATTTTACTAGCTGAAGATAATGATGTAAATCAAATAATTACAGTTGAATTACTCAAAAACAAAGGCTACAGTATTGATGTGGCAAATAATGGCAAAGAAGCAGTAAAAATGGCAAAAGAGAAAGAATATGACATGGTGCTTATGGATATTCAAATGCCTGTCATGGACGGTTTAACTGCCACAACGAAAATACGAGCTATAAAAAACCTTGATGAATTACCTATCATAGCCATGTCAGCTCATACAAGCAATGGTGACAAAGAGCTATGCTTGCAATACGGTATGAATGACCATATTGGTAAACCTGTGACTCCAGACGTTTTATATAAATTTGTCGCAAAGTGGGTGCATTCATAATAATTGTGCACTGACTAATCAGTACACGAATTGCCCAAGATAAAAACTGGTAGTTAGCGTTGTTTATATAAAATAAACATTTGAGCAGCCAATGCTTCAAGCACGCGTGCAGGGTTTACATTAAAATAAAGTGACTCTTGTGCAGCATCAAGATGTTGTACAAGTTTAAGTTGCAATGTGGGATTAAGATGGGCAAAACATTGAGAAAGCGGACTTAGGCTTTGTTGAGTAGCTAGAGCAGGTAAAAGGCATTTTTGACACAATAACACAATTTGTATTGCTAAGTTTTGATCCACTGCACCCTTTGAAGAGGTAAGTGACCATAGCTTGCGCCCATCTTCCAAAAAACTAGCCAAGCTTTGTTCCCATACATTAAGTTCTGCCGGTATGTCATGCGTTTTAGGCCATGGCAAAGTTAGAACCCACGAACGTGAAACCAATGTCGCCAAAAGTTGTTCTCGCTGTGGTGCAAGCAAAACAAAAATTGTAGTAGGCGATGGTTCTTCAAGAACTTTTAATAAAGTATTGGCGGCAAAAGTTCTTTTCATTTCAATGCCATTCATTAAAACAACACGTTTTTTGCCACTGTGGGTAGTATCAGCCACACGAGATTTAATGTCTACTACATTATCCTTAGAAAGAGCACGTATGGGACCTGGATTTTCTTCATCTTCAGCATTACTTATACGCCCATCATAAACCAGAACATCCATGAACATATCAGCACCAATATGCATACAAGCACTGCATTGTGTACATGGTTTAAAGTAACCTGTCTCATCTTCAATAGGAAATTCGCAATGCTGCAAAGCTGCCCAATAGCGTGCTAAACTTAAACGCTCTGACTCCAAGCCTCCTTCAAGCAAAAGAACTTGAGGTGGATTAGGGGCAAGTTTACATAATATAGCACACACCGCAGTCAAATGATCTTGCTTTGCAAAACTAAAAGCTGCGCAGGCATCTTCTGCAGAAAATTCTATTCCTACATCTTTTGCAAATTTTGCCATATTTTTTCAACTAAAGTGTTATCGTTTAATAGTTTGGTTACGCTCAGGCCCGACAGATACATACGTTATGGGTACAGCACATAGCTGTTCAATACGCTTTATATATGTATGTACGGTACTTGGAAGGCTTTCCCAAGTGGTGCAGTTTGAAATATCTTCGTTAAAACCTTCTAATTCTTCATAAACTAATTCAATGTCATCTAATGCACCTTCACCTTGTGGTGGGTAGTCTACTTGCTTTCCGGCATATTTATAAGAAGTACAAATCTTTAATGTAGGCAAACCTTGCATAACATCAAGCTTGGTTAATGCTATACCGGTTAAACCATTTAAACGTATACTCTCACGCAAAATAACTAAATCCAACCATCCGCATCTACGTGCACGCCCAGTAGTTGCTCCAAATTCATGCCCCTTTGTACGCAAAAACTCTCCCGTATCATCTAACAATTCAGTAGGAAATGGACCAGCCCCCACACGTGTAGTATAGGCTTTGACAATACCGATAATATTATCAAAAGCACGGGAAGATGCGCCACTACCTATAGCTGCATTAGCTGCAATAGTATTGGAAGATGTAACAAATGGATATGTACCGTGGTCAATATCAAGATGTGTGCCTTGTGCACCTTCAAAAAGAATATGTTTACCCTCGCTCCACACTTTATCAATTTCAGATGAAACATCAGCTAAGTATGGTAAAATACGTGGAGCAATGGACATTACTTGCTCAAAAACATCTTGGGCTTGCAATGTTTGTGCACCATAAAGTTTACTTAAAAGTACATTTTTTTCTTCCAAGGCAGCTATAATTTTTTTGCGTAAAAGTTCAGCATCGGCAAGGTCACAAGCGCGTATGCCTATGCGTGACATTTTATCCTCATAACAAGGCCCAATACCACGCCCTGTAGTACCAATTTTATTACCGCCTTTAGAATTTTCACGTGCCATGTCAATGGCTATATGATAAGGTAAGATGAGATGCGTTTTATTGCTAATTTTTAATCTATTGGGGGATACGTCGACACCTTTAGATATAAGACCGTCAATTTCTTCAAGTAGCACAAAAGGATCGCACACAACTCCATTGCTAATACAACAAAGTTTGTCTTTATGTAATATACCCGAAGGAATAAGGTGCAAAATAACTTGTTCCCCACCAACCTTAATTGTATGTCCGGCATTGTTTCCACCTTGAAAACGTACAATCATATCTAGGTCACAACTTAGTAAATCTACTATCTTACCCTTGCCTTCATCGCCCCATTGGGCTCCGATAATGACAACATTTGACATATTTTATTCCTGCCTACTTGGATATTTTACATTTTTTAAGCTTAAGCATCATAAATACCAATAATAATTTATATTATAAGAATATACTTATTATCAATAAGGTTTTGCAAGTCAAGCCACTTAGCATGCTAACAAGGCGAACATCATAAAATCAGCATTTCCTTAAACTGTACACAAAAAACCATAGTGCTTGTACTATGCTAAATCCCATAAGTCAAACGTCAGCATTTCCTTAAATAAAGCGCGAAAGTATATTTTCCTTTATTACTATGGGAATAATATTAATAATAACGAATAATTTAAAATTTATGCATTTTTAAGCATGCACAGCATCGTGCAATCACTATACTTCTTTTTTTTCGTCATTTTCTATTTCGCGCCTTGTATTAAAATCTATTTGTACAGCATGATCCTCAACTACAGCTTCAGTCGGAGGCTCTAGAGTAAATTTTTCAAGGTTAAAATCAAAGTCATTTGGTGCGTCAGCATGCTGAGGTCTAACTTGTGATGCCCATTGATAGTTAAAAAGTTGATTTTTCCATCGTTTTGCTTGAATAAGAGAAAGGATAAGCGCGGCTTCCTCCCAGCGTTTGGTAGGTTCAAAGTGACTGACTTTATTTGCGTAATCAGCCCAAAGAGCCATAAGAGAAGCCTCGTCTAAGGCTTCAAGCTGTCTTGCAAGCTTTAATAAAAATTGTTCCATACTTTCCCCTTATCTCTATCTCGCTGTGCATATTACTTCAAAAAGGCTCAGGCTTCAAATGAAAATTGCCCCCAAAAGCTCATTATGATACTAATATCATCATACACATTAGTTCAATGCAATTTTTAATGTTTTTTGGATAAATACTTTATGCTTCAAACATAATTCTTTTGCAACAACTATGTAAATTTTAAATTAAAATTGAGGCAAAGCATGAGCAATTTAAAGGATATGTATAAAAAAATAGTAGACGAAGCTTTTCCAGACACCATGACTATCACATTGGGTGATGAAACATTAACTTACAAAAAGCGTACTTGGACTTTGGGTAATGAAGAAAAAGGCCTAAGGTACGGTGAAAACCCAGATCAACCTGCAGCTTTATATCAAATGATAGATGGCTCCATAAGTTGCGGTGGGCTTGCTTGGCGTGGCCCAAAACATGGCATAGTTTCTGCCATGACAGAAAAGAATATGCTACAAGCCGGTAAGCACCCAGGCAAAACTAACATTACAGATGTTGATAATGGTGCAAATATTTTACAATATCTTGCCCAATATCCTGCAGCCATTATCCTAAAGCATAATAACCCATGCGGAGCGGCATGGGATAAAGAAAGCATTGCAAATGCCCTTGAAAAAGCTTTTTGGTGCGACCGCATTGCAGCTTTTGGCGGTGCTGTTGTATTAAACCGCCCTTTAGATATAGCGTGTGCTAACCTAATTGCAGCCAATTATTTTGAAGTTGTTGCAGCTCCCTCTTTTGATAGCGGCACATTGGAAATTCTTACAACACGTAAAAATTTACGTATTCTTCATTTACCTGCTCTTGCAAAGTTAGAAGAACTTACACAATCTGCCTTCCTTGATATAAAAAGCTTAGCTGATGGTGGACTCATAGTACAAAAATCTTTTGTAAATCGTATATTAAGCACATGTGACTTTGCAGTAGCCAGTGCAACTAGCAAGGACAATCTAACAGTAACTACACGCAAGCCTACTCCACAAGAGTTAGAGGATTTATATTTTGCATGGGCTGTAGAAGCTGGTGTTACTTCAAATTCAGTTATTTTTGCACGCAATGGAGCAACTATTGCAATCGGTACAGGCGAGCAAGACCGTGTAGGTTGTGTAGAGCTTGCCATACATAAAGCTTACACTAAATATGCAGATACTTTATGTTTTAAAGAGCAGAATATGACCTTATATGAACTTAAAGAAAAAGCAAAAACAGACCCTAGTGCCGCTGAAATTTTAAATGATATAAACTCTCGCACTCAATCTGCATGTGGTGGATTGAGTAATAGTGTACTAGTGTCTGATGGATTTTTCCCTTTTAGAGACGGAGTAGACGTAGCCCTAGCTCAAGGTGTATCTGCCATAGCTCAACCAGGTGGATCCATGCGTGACCATGAAATTATTATGGCCTGCAATGAAAATAGTCCCCAAGTAAGTATGGTGTTTACAGCGCAGCGATCCTTTAAGCATTAAAAATTTTCTCAAACTGATGACAAACCCCCTTTCGGGTGTTTGTGCCGCCTAAGGCAGACAAGCTGCCTTGGCAGTAAGACACGAAAATCATTCGCTTGCGCTGCTCTCTATATCCGTAAGGCTCGTTCCTTGCTAACGGCTACGGCTTAGCCGCTCTTCGGGTAGGAACGGCGCAAGTTCGACCCAACGGGCACGAAGTGTTCCTGTTAGGTGAAGAATGAACCTTACAGGAATCGTACGCAACGCAATTGCGCCTGTTCTGGATTTATCGGCTTGTGCTGACTTTGTCAGCACTATGAGAAAAAACTCCTACCCAATTTTATTAGGTAGGAGTTTTTTCAGCATCATATAAAAGCTTATTTTTATGAAAAATTATATCCAGCCTCTAAAGCTTTGGCA
>CAYJPT010000006.1:0-1625 GCA_964372165.1 uncultured Desulfovibrionaceae bacterium
TGGGACGCAAAAAAACGTGGTTTTTTGCTCTCATTCGGCGTGCAAAGTAGGCACTATTGCCTACTTTGTAAGGAAACGCATAATATGTTTTTTTGAATTGTTGATTTAATCAGCGTTTCCTTAATATAAACTACATACTTTTAACAATAAATGTTAAGAAAAGTTCTCTAGCCTCATTATCAGGTGGAGGATTTACTTTTCCTGTTCTTTGAGCAGCCCGAATAATTGATTGATCAAGATCTGCATGCCCACTTGTTTGGGCAACACTTGTTTCTTTGATATTGCCCCTACCGTCTATTTGTACAGTAAGGGATGTACTAAGCTCTTTTGGGGGTAAGTCAGGTGGAAACTCAACATGAGGGCTAATTTTGCGCATTACAGTTTTAACATAATAGTCATTTTCATCTAAAACTGCATTGCTGCGGTTTTCTTGAATAAATGGCTTGTGATTACTTTTCGCTACTGTTGAAACAGCTTGATTGTCTAAAGAAGCAACTTGTGGAAAATCCATAGTGTTAAACTTAAAGTTATTTGAGTCTGTGGCAAGAGGCTCACTTGTTACAGCATTTGATTCTGATGAATCAGCCAATGTGTCAGAGTTGGATATTTGCTCTTTAGGGGTAGATATTGACGCAATAATAGTGTTTTCAGGTATGGTAGTTGCACTTTGCGCAATCTTACTACTATCTTCAGGATGTACTGCATTGGTTGTTGCAAAAGAAGCTTTGCTTGCTGCGCCATCTACATCACCAACCCAAAAAGACAAGAATACATCCATGGGTAAACCATAGGGAGGAGGTGGCAATTTGCCAATGCTGTATACAGCATTGCAGGCTGCCTTTTCTGCTGAGCCTTTGCTGTCGTCAGTTAAGGGCATGCATTGATCAACATTTCCATTGCCGTCAATCATAACTAAAGTGCGTATAGTACGCTCCTTACCATCTAGCGGGGGACGCCACTTTTTAACAACGGCATCAAGTACATGCATGGAATACCCACCAGATTGATCCGCAGCTGCCACAACAGCCGAGTGGGCTTGTGGGGCAGAAAGTAGCAATGTATAAGCGGTAACCAAAAGGGTGCATACAAATGTTAGCTTTTTCATATCCTCTCCTTATACTTTACATATTTAACATGGCTAAGTTAAATTTTAATAATAAATCATAATACTCTGGCCCAGGGGGTGCAGGAAACATGTTTGCTTTACCTGTGCGCAGTACTGCATTGACGGTTGAAGCATCATATTGAGCATTGCCTGAGCTTTCCTCAAGAGTGGCAAGCAGTACATTACCATTACCATCAACCCGAACTCTTACAGAGCAAATATAGTTATTGCGTGTAGCTGTTTCATAATCCCAATTTGGTCGCACTGCAAGCATAACTTGACCAAGGTAAACATCCCCAATTCCGCCGCCACCAACGCCATCCCCTTCACCGCCACCGCCGCCACCATGCCCACCGGCATTGCGCTTAGCTTCAGCTAATGCAGCAGTGATGGGATCAACCTTCTTAGGCTTCTTTGGTGTAGCTTTTGGAGGTGTCTGCTTAGGCTTAGTTACCTTAGTTTTTGGTGGTGTCTTAGGCTTTTCAGGTTTTTTTTGCTCTGGCTTAGGCTCAGGTTTAGG
>CAYJPT010000006.1:1725-36354 GCA_964372165.1 uncultured Desulfovibrionaceae bacterium
TCAGGTTTAGGTTCTGGTTTAGGCTCAGGCTTAGGTTCTGGCTTAGGTTCAGGTTTAGGTATTGGTTTTGGTTCTGGTTTTGCTACAGGAGCTGGTTCAGGTTTTTTAGGCTCATCTTTTGGTGCTACTATGGGAGCTGCTGTGCTGTCAGATGCTATTTGAGGAGCTTGCTCTTGTAATGGTTGTGGTAAAGAAGGTGCAATTTTTTGTCCTTCTGCACCTTGTGGGCCTAAAATAGGGGAGGGGGCTTTATTGCCACCAAAATCACCATCAACCAATGAAATAAGTACCGGTGCTTGGTCAAGCTTAATAGGTGCTGATGTAGGCCAAAAGTAAACACCTAGGACCAGCGCGCTATGTAATGTAATAGAGAGAATAAGAGACAAAAATTGCATGTGTTATTTATTTTCCTTGCGCTGGGGCATCACCACGTGTTGCCACAACTCCTAATTTATCAATACCAGCAGCTTTAATTTGTCCCATAACTTCCACCACAATACCATAAGGCACTTCTTTATCTGCTTGCAAGAAAAGCCCTTTATTTTTAGATTTAACAAGGTTTTGCAAATATCCTTCAAGTTCTTCAAGGGTGACCTTGTATTCATCTAAAAAGATACTTCCATCCTTACGCACTGTTAGTACAAGGTGGTCGACTTCTGTTGGCAAAACTTCTACTTGTTTTGTTTGTGGCAGGTCTACTTCAAGCCCCTCACTCATCATGGGAGCTGCAACCATAAAGATAATCAATAAAACAAGCATTACGTCTACAAAGGGAGTGACGTTAATGTCGGCCACAAAGCCATTTTTTTTACCAAGGTTGACACCCATATCAATTATCCGTTGCTTTGCGTTGTTGAAGGCCTGTTTGCATTTAATTCACGCTGTACGCGATTGAGAAAAACACCTGCAAAATTAGTCAATTTTGTTTCAACTTCTGTAAGTTTGCCAAGAAAAATATTATAGCCAATAGTTGCAGGTACTGCTACTGCAAGCCCAATGGCTGTAGCAACCAAGGCTTCAGAGATGCCGGGAGCAACAGTTGCAAGTGAGGCAGATTTTAATAATCCAATGGAATGAAATGAATTCATGATGCCCCAAACTGTACCAAAGAGTCCAATAAATGGCGCAGTATTGGCGGTTGTTGCCAATAAAGAAAGACCGCTGTGTAAGCGTGTTAGCTCAGTTGTAACACCTTGCGCAAGAGATCTGTTAACATTATCAACTACAATTTCAGTACTATTACCAAGTTCTTTAGATTTATTAAACTCTAAAACGCCTTGGTGTGCAACAAAGTATAATGGAGATGATGGATCAGAACCTAGAGACTGCACGGCTTCACGTAAGTCATGGGCTTGTTCAAAGCGAATAAGACCACTATTGGACTTTTTTCTTGCACTGCCAAGTACAAACCATTTTTTAATCATTAAAGACCAACTACCAACCGACATAAGTATTAGCAAAACAAGTACACATTTTGCTACAAGGCTTGCTTGTTCAACCATTGAATAAATGCTAAATTCCACCGATAGCTCCCATAAAAAAATTGTAAACAAGCCTTAAGTAATAAAAAATTTACTTGCAATATAAGTATACTAAAAATTTATATACATAATATCTTAAAATCAATATGGAAAGCCTAATCCAACTATTATTGTAAGTAATGATATTATTTAGGTGGCGACTAACTTATGATTTTATAAGGCCGTATACATTGTTTAAAGTTGTTATTATAGGCTATTAATATGTTTTGCCGTATAATATTTTAAAATATCTACTATAACGTACTGCTGTTTTTATGTTAAAGAAGTACGTAAGTAAGTTAGTTTATAATCTGCATTGCAGGCAGAATGCTATTATTTTACTTTTTTTTCAAGATAATTTTGAGACAATTTCAAGAAAATATTCCACTTTCTGCTTGAGTACATTGTACAAAACTATTTTTTGTTCATATATTGTATTAAAAATACATTATATTCCGTTAAACCTCATTGCATTACATTAGAACTCTAAGTTTCCTGGTGTACGTGGAAAAGGTATAACATCCCGTATGTTACTGATGCCGGTAAGTAGCATAAGTAGTCTTTCAAAGCCTAATCCAAAGCCTGCATGTGGTACAGATCCAAAGCGACGTAAGTCTAAATACCACCAATAGTGGCTTGGGTCTTGTCCCATTTCTTTAATGCGTTTTTCAAGCACATCAAGTCTATCTTCACGTTGTGAGCCACCAATTAACTCCCCAATACGTGGAACAAGCACATCCATTGCAGCAACGGTTTTGTTATCGTCATTTAAGCGCATATAGAATGCTTTAATGTCTTTTGGATAATCATATACTGCTAAAGGTGAGTTGAAGTGCTCTTCAGCAAGAAAACGCTCATGTTCAGTTTGTAGGTCAGTACCAAAGGCTACAGGAAATTCAAAGTTTTTCCCGCTTTTTTGTAAAATTTCAACGGCTTCAGTGTATGAAATGCGTGCAAACGGTTTAGAAATCATTTTAGTTAAACGAGCAACAAGCTCTGTATCTACAAAGCGGTTAAATAAATCTATGTCTTTTGCACACTCAGTTAAAATTTTGTCTATCACATAGCATGTTAATCCTTCACCTAAATCAATATTGTCATTAAGATCTGCAAAGGCCATTTCAGGTTCAATCATCCAAAATTCTGCGGCATGTCGTGGTGTATTAGAGTTTTCTGCCCTAAATGTTGGGCCAAATGTATAGACTTTGCCTAGCCCAAGGGCTAAAGCTTCAGCTTCTAATTGTCCAGACACAGTAAGGTTTGCTTCTTTAGAAAAAAAATCTTTTTCTAAGTTTTTTTCACCAAGCGCAAGGGTAGTTACACGAAACATTTCGCCTGCACCTTCGCAGTCAGAGCCAGTTAAAATAGGGGTGTGCACATGGTAGAAGCCCTCACTTCGAAAGTAGTCATGCACAGCCATAGCAGCATGAGAACGTATGCGAAATGCAGCCCCATATTTATTGGTGCGTGAGCGTAAATGTGCAATGCTACGCAAAAATTCATCTGAGTGGCGTTTCTTTTGAAGTGGAAAACTTTCTTGATCTGCAAGGCCATAAACTAGGATGTTGTTGGCACGTACTTCAAAACTTTGCCCTTTACCCGGTGAGCTTACCAAAGCACCTTCAACGCGTAATGCCGCACCGGTATTGGCATCGCCCATTTGATCAAAGGCTTGTGTGCCTTCATCAACTATGCATTGTATATTTTGAAGGCATGATCCATCATTTAACTCTAAAAAACTAAATCCTTTAGCATCTCTACGGGTACGTACCCAGCCACATATAACAATGTTATCTCTTTGCTCGGTAGATTGCAGTGCTTTTACAATAAGAGTTCTTTTCATACTATTCCTTAATGAGTCTAATTAGTTGATACTGAACGACACGTTTTAACGTATTGTTCATAAAAATCCCACGGTGGTCGATTACTAATTATGGTTGCATACGTTGACGTTGCTCTTTTTCTTTTTGTTCTTTCAATTCTTTTTTACGCTTTTCCGCTTCAATTTGTTGTTTTTTACGAATTTTATCTAAGCGTTCGTTTTGTAGTCGTTCGCGCTGTTGCTTAGCATCATTTAATAGTTTTTCTTTTTGTTTGTCAAAAATAATGGTGGCACGTAATGCTGCTATACCAAGGGATATTACAGTGATAATGCCAAAAAGAATTTTTTGTATTTCCCATTGTTGTGAGGCTAAAATATTTTTTAACCATCCAAGTCCAATGTAATCTCCAAAAAATACAATGGCTGGAATACCAAAAAAGCATAGAGCAAGCCCCACAGCTTCAATCCAGAAAAATGTACGTGCAAGAGTTAATCCAAACAATGTGCCATCACGCACTGTACGTAAAAATTTTAGCTTGCGATGCAACTTTCGTAGTAACTCTTCTATTTCTTCAGTATCTTGCTGCGCTTTATTGTAGTTTTCAGCATCTTGGAAGTTTGATGCAAAAGCCCAATTGATAATGCTTGCAGCATTGTTAAAGTCATTACTGAATTCGCGCAAAATTTTTGGGAATGGAAACCACGTGGATTCATCGCGTATAACCTGTAAGTCTTCAAGATATGCTTTATAGCGTGCTTGTAATTCATCAATTTGGCGTTTAATAAATTCGTCAATTTCCTTTTGGCAGGCTGGGCGAAGTTTTACAAGCTCTAAAAATGCTGCATAGTTATGAATGTCCGCAACCTTTTTTATGTTATCAATGGTATTTGTAAGTATGATATGGCTTGGATGTGTTGGGGGAAACCAAGTATGTATACGCTCTGTTAATTGCTGTATTGACTTTTTTTCCACTGCAGCTCGTGACTCTGCTTCTTGCCACATAGGGTATATATGCGTTAAAATAGACAAATGTCCACGCCCAAGTTCAGGGTCGGTGAGGCAACGGCTAAAGTATGCTGGGTCATCTTGTATAATTTTTGTAACTTGTGCTAATGCTTGACCGGCAAAACCCATTTTAATTTTGCAAACAATTTTTCTGTACTCAACGTCACGCCATTGAGGTATCACTCTTAAGGCTTGTTCGTATTGTTCTATGGCATTTATGTAATTGCCTTGTACTTCTTCGATGCGCGCTTGTAAGTACTCATTCCACGCTTGCAAGGGCGGGAGTGGAGTTAGAGCTGCTGCCTCTTTGAAAGCTGCAAAGGCCTTGGGGTAGTTGCGCATTAAGATATATAAAAAACCTTGCAAGGTCCTAATGCGTGTATCACGTGGGGCACGTTCTATGGCAGCTTGAACTTCCTTATCAAGGCTGGCAAGTCCTTCAACATCAACCTTAACTATTTTATCGAAAAACTCCCAAACGGGACTATCATCACGAGTGAGCTCTGTTTCTTCACGAACCTTACCTGCATCACGACCCTTAGTTAGCCAAAAATATGGCATAGCTCGAACTTGCGATGCAAAGTTAATATCATAAAGACTCATTAATAATTGGTTAGTAACATCATTTTTACTTAATATTTTTTTATAACCGCTTAAGCCTTTTTTTGCTAAAGTCCTTTCAATTTCTTTAAAGGAATTATTTATTGAATCAAGGCTTTGCCCAATGGGATCACTTTGCGGTGCTGTTGGGCTAATACTTCTTGTTGGGCATTCATCAGTTCTATGTGTATTAATGCCACAAAAAAAACAATTTTCTAGTTCGCCAGTGACAAATTGGCTAGGCATAAGTGTTGTTATATTATGAACATCCAAATTTCCTTCATCAAGCATTACGGTGCACCAGCTGTCCATATTGCTTTGGGTATCCGAAAAACCAATGTCTTGGATAGAAAAGCCTTCACCTAATAAATAAGCAGTACGGTAACTTAAATATGGAAAATCCGGTGTGAGCTTATTCCACTGCAAGTCAACTTTTTTATATAAATCTGTATTGAAGTTTAAACCTTTTCGTTCAATAATGGCACACACATAAGGCCAAAACTGATCTCGGTCTGTAACTTTTATATTTTCACAATGGCCTAATTGCTCACGAAGCCAAGCCCTTAGGGAGAGTAAATTATCCACTAAGATCATTATAAAATCATCTTGAACCAGAAATTTGAGTTTATGTTCTTTTAAAATTCTGGCTATGGCTTGTTGCATATGAGGCCAAGACTGCTGATAGTTTTTGTCAAGTGGGTTGCCAAGGGGGCGTAGTACAGCATACCAACCTTGTGAAGACGTGTATGGTAGGCGTGTATCGGCTTCAAGAATACTCCACTTATCAGAAGTCATGCCTTGCTTTGGTTTGACTATAATGAAGGATATTCCGGGTATATTAGAGCTTGTTGAGCGAGCGTTTGGGTGTATCCAAAGCTCTAAGCCTCCAGTTATGCTTGACTCTTGTTCTTCAAGTGAGGATTCAAGTTCTAGGCTAATTTCGCGCTTAACTCCAAGCTGGAAACGTGCGCTTAAAAGTTGTATATTGGCAGTAATGGGATTAAAACGTGAAGAGACACAAAGGCGTGCCAAAGCAAGAAAGACATCTTGGTTGAAGAAAAACCATAAAGACTGTTCGCGCTCTGTTACTAGAAACATGGCACCATAGCTTTGCAAAATTTGTGTTACAGTTGGGTCAAGGGTGCCTTGCCAAGAAATCCATAGGGCGTAGCCTTGCGCACTCATGCGAGTTTCTTTACTCTTAGGTAGCTTATTTAACAAATTTGAAAACAGTGGCATTATTCACCTCATAATAAAAAGGAGAAATTATGGATCTTAACAAAGCAATTAAAGAACTTAAACAGCGCGAAGGTTTTAGCGATCATGTGGGTATGATGCTAATTCACAATGGCGTGGTGCGTAGCTGGTCACGTAAAGGGCACGAAACCGTAACTGCTGTTCGTGTACAACCTGATAGAGAAAAAATGCACGCCATATGTCAAGAATTTGAACAACGCGAAGGTATTTTTGCCATTGTTGCGCATGCCGAAGAAGGAGAATTAAAGCCAGGCGATGATTTGCTTTACCTCATTGTAGCCGGCGATATACGCGAAAATGTTAAGAGTACCTTTGCGGATCTTCTTGATCGCATTAAGTTGGAAGCTGTTGTAAAACAAGAGCTTTTAGCTTAAGTAATCTCCATAAAATTTATTTTGACTAAGGGTGTAAGGATTAAATTACCTTATGCCCTGTCCTTTATTGTTCAGGCATGTCTGATATGCCTAATAATGCAGATGCAAAATCTTTGCCATTAAATGGGCGTAAATCTTCTAACTTTTCACCAAGTCCTATATAGGTAATGGGAATATTAAATTGCATAGCCACAGCAATAGCAACGCCACCCTTGGCTGTACCATCAAGTTTGCTTAAAATAATTTCATCAATGCCGGCTGATTCCTTAAATAGCTTTGTTTGTGAAAGAGCATTTTGACCTGTAGTTGCATCAATGACAAGTATACTACGATGCGGAGCACCTGCATGTTTTTTATTAATCACATTACGTATTTTTGTTAACTCTTCCATAAGGTTAACTTTTGTTTGTAACCGACCAGCTGTATCTATATAAATAATATCATAGTTATTTTGCAATGCTAAATCCATAGCCTCAAATGCAACTGCAGCAGGATCTGCACCTGCTTCTTTACAATGAAAATCAGCTCCCACTCTTGTAGCCCAAACTCCAAGTTGTTCTGTAGCTGCCGCTCTGAAGGTATCTGCAGCAGCAATGAGTACTTTTTTGCCTTGCATGCGGTCTCGATGTGCAAGCTTTGCAATAGTTGTAGTTTTTCCTACTCCATTTACGCCTATCATAATAACTACTTCAGGTGGATTGACTGTTACGATACGGCGTTGCATATGAAAGATGTCTTCCAAAATGTCTTGTAAAACAATTTTTAAATCCGATGGTTGTGTTATGTTTCGTTCCCTAGCGCCATCTTTTAATCGTGTAATGAGCTCCATGCTTGGTTCAAATCCCACATCAGCCATGAGTAATAGCTCTTCCATTTCGTCCCAAAATGCTGCGTCAAGATTGCTATGTGCGGCAAAAAGTGCATCAAGTTGACGCGTAAATTGTGCTCTTGTACGTGCAAGGCCATCACTAAGTTTTAATAATAGGCGATTGCGTTCATCTTCTTCATCTTCAAGTTCAAGAGCAAGGGCAAGACGGTATTGTAGTTCAGAGCGAAATTCCTCTACATAGCGGTATTCCATCTGCTCAAGCCATTTTTTGAAATCAGCAACAAAGGTATCGGCTTCCTCTTGTGATGCTTCAAGCGAGTGCAAAAGATAGTTTAAGCGTTGCCATAAGAGTGGAGAGCTTTCCTCAATGCCATCTAAAATAATGCCAAGCCAAGCAGAAAGGCGTGGTGTGGCACTGCGTAAAGCCAATGATAAGGCAGCACGTTGCTCGTCATCAAAGCTTGCATCACTTGATACAGTATCAACTGCTTTGCTTGGTGCTTCTTCAGAGCTACCTAAAAACTTTTTTATGGCAGAAAAAAAACCCATTTAAATTCCTCCACAATGTTTATATCGTGTAAATATTAAACATATTATTGTAATAAACATAATTTTGATGTTCGTAAACTATATTTGAAGGCTCAATGATGATAGCAAGTTATTTTTTAGTTGCAGCCTTCAATTGTCCACAAGCGGCATTGATGTCTTGCCCTTTGCTTTTACGTATAATGGCTGTGATTTTTCTGTCCCACAAATATTTTTCAAAGGTCTCAATTTGTTTTGCGGTTGGCGCAGTGTATGGCGCACCTTCAGCTGGATTATACACAATTAGATTTAATTTACCTTTTACATGCGATACTAAGCGTACCAACTCTTTAGCATGCTCGATGCTGTCGTTTACGCCACCAAGCAATAGATACTCAAAAGTGATACGTTCTCTAGTTTTAAGTGGGTAAGACTTTAATGCTTGAATTAACTCATCTAAGTGCCAGCGGGCAGCCTTAGGCATAATTTGCTCACGTAAAGTTTGATTTGGTGCATGTAAGGAGATAGCAAGGTAGGATAGACCGCACTCACCAAGCTCTTTTAGCCCTTTTTTTATACCACAAGTGGATACAGTAATGCGCCTTGGTGAAAAATTTAATCCATGATCGTTATTTAAACTTTGAAGTGATTTTAATATATTGTCAAAATTTAAAAGTGGTTCACCCATACCCATAAATACAAGATTGCGCAATATTGGATGATCTGGGCGCATATCACCAAGGTAATCTCTTGCTACAAGTACTTGTCCCAATATTTCGGCGTGGCTCATGTTTCTCTCAAAACCCATACTACCAGTGCTGCAAAAGGTGCAACCCATGGCACAGCCCACTTGCGAGGAAAGACATTGAGTCAAGCGAACACGTCCATCACGAGACGTTGATGGTATAAGCACAGTTTCCACTTGTGCGCCATCAGACAAATTTAACAAAAACTTTATTGTTCCATCTTTACTTTTTTCTGTGGTAGCTATTTTAGGCCATGTAATATGCGCACACTTGCTAAGCTTTTCTCGGGTGGCTTTTGACACATTAGTCATACTGGCAAAATCTTTTGCCATTTTTTGCCATAGCCACTGCCAAACCTGAACTGCACGAAAACGAGGTTCACCTAGTTCATCCATGAAGGTTTCTAGCTCTTGTAGAGTGAAATCTAAAATATCAACATGTTGCATTATTATAAGATCGATATATTTTTTTATTGTTCATAGTTTTACCAAGTAGTGAAATCATTTTAATTTATAAAAGCAAGAAGTCATCTAAAGGAAATGTTGATTTATTCTGCAAGCAGAATAAATCAGAAAGGCACACTGCCTACTTTGCAAGCAAATGCAAAATATGTTTTTTGATTTGTTGATTTAATCAGCGTTTCCTAAATTTTTTTAAGCACATGCATAATAAAATCTTACATGCTTATGTGGTTTGTATGTTTATCTCGCAAAGTTATTAACCAGCATGTTTTTGAACATAGCTTTTTATAAATGCAATTGCTTCTTCCATATTATCAACTTCTCCTGCAATTTGAGCTTGCAATAAAGCATTTCTCAATTCTCCCACAAGTGGGCCTGGAGATAGATTGGTGTAAGACATAATTTCATTACCATTTAAAAATGGCTCAACCATTTGTTCTGGTTTTTCAGCACGTTCCAAATATTTCATATTGTGGTTAAAGGATGTGTAGCTACCGTCACGAGCTTTAATATCGGCGCGATACATTTCAATTAAACGAGGGTATTCATCAGTAGCTCTAAAGCGACGTATGCCTCTATCAGTAAGCATAAAATGGAAACGCATATGATTTTTTACTAATCCTGAAATAAGCTCTATATCTTCCGGTAAAAAATTTAAACGCTTTAATATGGCACGAGTAATTTTACTACCTAGATTATGATGCTGATAGAATGTCCATGAATTATTAAAATACTCAGCTGTATAAAGCTTGCCCACATCATGAAAAAGCATAGCCAAAGTACCAAGCCAGTCATGGCAAAACTCTTCTTCAGGATAATGCTTCATGCAAGCAATGGTATGGTCAAAAACCGTTTCTTCTTCTCCATGGTCATTTTTGACTTGTTTAATACTATCAAGAGCCGTCACTTCAGGTATTAAGGTTTGCAGTATGTGGGCATCATATAATAATTGCACAAAACGCCACATGCATTCCGCTTTAACTTGATACCATTCGTCCATCATGTCATTTATGGATATGTAATCTAATATGGTAGTACTTGAGCGCACAATGGCAACCCAAGTGTTAGGCTCAATTGGTAAGTTAAGGTTGGCTGCTAATCGTATAGCACGAATACCCAATATCAAGTTGTTATGTAGAGTTTCAATGGGTAATCCTGCCAAGCG
The DNA here is from genome assembly GCA_964372165.1 of uncultured Desulfovibrionaceae bacterium. Taxonomy (GTDB): domain Bacteria; phylum Desulfobacterota; class Desulfovibrionia; order Desulfovibrionales; family Desulfovibrionaceae; genus CAYJAD01. The sequence goes on from CAYJPT010000006.1 coordinate 12,031, forward strand.
GATTTGCTCACCTTTGTTTTGATCAAAAGCTTTATATACATCAATACCTTCGACATTGCTAAAGCGCGTAAGGCGCATGCTGACACGTTCTTCGTAGTCCATGCCTTTTACCATGCTTGGCGTAATTTTCATTAAGACATTGTCAGGATGTCGAGCATTTTCCAATTTTAGTAAATAAAAATAGAAAGTTATATGGCCTTGAACTAACTTTGCTATATAAGACTCATTTGGCTCTGCAATTATAATATCAGGAAATATTTTGCATAATATCACAGCGCCTGGCTCACAGCCAATATCTATGTTAATTTGGGACGCATTAGCATCACTTAATTCAAATTGTAAGGGAGCATTGATGACATGGGCGTCATAGCCATTGCGAAAGATAGTCTTACATAGGGCAATAGCTTCTTTTATGGCGTGCAACATGAGAACTCCTTAAGTTAGCTTGTTAGTCGTTATTGTTCTATAGATTTGTTTTGAAAAAATGTTTTGTGTATTTTGATTACAAAATAGTCCTCTTCATTTTGCTAATTGCTTTGTTTGAGTATAACTAGCAAAGTTTGACAAAATTGTATCGAATATTCTGCACCATATGAGCAACTTAAAAGCTGTGCATATGTCTTATAATGTGCTTTATTATGGGTAAAAGTCAAGTAAAAATCGGGGATAAGGTTGGTTTTGGTGTGTGATTTCAAAACAGTTTAATATGTTTTTTGTATAAATTTTCTCTTATCACAATTAGTCATTTTTTAAGAATAGCTAGATTAAAAAAAACAAGCCCCGCAAGTTTTGCAGGGCTTGTTGTATTAATCATTTATTACACATGAACTAAAATGTTCCGGCTTCCTTTTTTACTTCTAAGGCTATCTTCCAAAGTATTGAAAGTACCAAGAAGCCCACACCGTATATTGCTAATACAATTGTTATTTCAGGAATTGTAGGAGTATATTCAGTTATGGTTTCAAAAGTATTTGGTGTAAAGCCTGCTATAATTAAACCAAGACCTTTGTCAATCCAAGACGCTGCCACTAGCATCATAAGAGCTATAGGCAAAAGAGTTGGGTTTTCGCGGTTTTTGGGTGGTATGAGTATACCAAGGGATAAAAATGCCATCACAACACCTGCCCACATCCAATATGTCACCCAACCAATTTCTCCATGATGACCTGCAAAGAGGTAAGTAAATGGATGTTGGTGGCCCGGCATACCGCTGTAGAAAGCGGTAAATATCTCTAAGAGATAGAAGAACACATTGATGCACATGGCGTATGTAATAATTACAGTTAATGTTTTAACAGCTTCTTTACCTGGATCAAAGTTAGTTAGGCGTTTAAATAAGAACATAAGTAGTAGCAATATGGCAGGTCCTGAGCAGAAAGCAGAGGACAAGAAGCGTGCGGCCATAATGGCTGTTAGCCAATAGTGACGCCCCGGAATACCGGCATATAAAAATGCTGTTACTGTATGGATAGAAAATGCCCAAACAATGGATAGGTAAATAAGATATTTTATCCACTTTGGTGGGTCAATATCGTGACGCTCAGCTTCGAGTGTAACCCAGCCAATGACAATGTTAAGAAATAAATAACCGGAAAGCACCAGCATGTCATAAAACATAACTGAGTTTAAGGTTGGATATAAAATAACATTTAGCACACGCTGAGGTTGGCCCATATCTGTTACGATAAAGAGCATACACATTATAACGGCTGAAATTGCCATAAATTCACCAAAAATAATCATTCGTTTAAATTTCTTATAATGATGAAAATAAGCTGGCAAAACAAGCATTACTGCCGAGGCTGCAACACCTACAAAGTAGGTAAATTGTGAAATATATAGCCCCCATGTTACATCACGGCTCATACCTGTTATGGTAAGACCTTCTTGAAGTTGGTAGATGTATACACAAGCACCAATACCAATTACACCTAGTAGGAAGAGGAGCCAGATGTAGTAGGCTTTGGAGCCTTGCAAAACTTTTTCAATCATGGCTGTCTCCTTAAATTAAATAATAAACACCCGGCTGCGTACCTAAGTTTGGCTTGCGGCGGATATTAAAGTTTTCTGCTAAGGCTTTACGTACTGTAGAGTTTGGATCTTCAAGGTCACCAAAGAGAATTGCGCCCTTTGCAGCCTCAACACAAGATGGCATAAGACCCTTGGCCAAACGCTCAACACAGAAAGTGCACTTTTCAACAACTCCAATCATACGTGTTGGATATTCTGGATTTGGTTCTGGCTTTGCAAGGTATTTGCGTGGGTCGATAAAGTTGAAGCTACGTGCTCCAAATGGGCAACCTGCCATACAAAAGCGGCAACCAATACAGCGGTGATAATCCATAGCAACTGTGCCATCATCCATTTTGAATGTGGCTTGAGTTGGACATACACGCACGCATGGTGGATTTGAGCAATGGTTACACAGTAAGAAAAATTTCTTACCTTTAACATTGTCAGGCAGCATTTCATTCATATCATCGGGGAAAACATGCCCATAACTATCAGTCCAAATCCACTTAATATCTTGATTTGTTGGTATACTTGGAATGTTATGTGCCTTATTACAAGCCTCGATTATAGGTTGAAAGTCGGCATCCTTTGTAAACTTACGTGTATCAATAACCATAGCCCAGCGTTTAGCTTTTAGGGCTTCGGCATTGGGTTCATATCTGCCAATGCGTGCGGCAAAGGCATCGGTGGCAGCAAAGGTGGATGCCACCCCGCTCCCAAGAGCAAAGGCCGAAAGACCTGCCACTTTAAGGAAGTTTCTTCTGCTGTTTTTCATCATTTGCTCCCTTGAGGAATAATATGACATGTCCAGCAGTATGGGTACACACTGTTGGAAACGTGACATTTTTGACAAAAATCTTCGTAGTTTGAGTGGCATTTCATGCAAGTATTTTGCAAGCTGATTTCCCATTTTTTGCCACTGGATGAAATATAGGTGCGATTTTCATTACGTAATGCTTCATCACGCCAATCATTAAGTAATTGCATATGTTCTGCACGCATATATTCAACTGGTTCAATACATTCTTTTTCTGTTTTAGCAATTTCTGGCGGTAAAGTAACTTCAGGGCGTTTGTAGTCGCCTTCGCCACTGTTGCCACCAAGCCAAAAAGGTGTAGTAAAAAGAACCGCAAAGACGATAATTCCCAAGATAACATATTTGGAGTTATACATGATTATTCATCCTCCTCAGCTGCGGTAGGGGCATTTGGTAAGTCTTCTTGGCGCAAGTCCATCATGCGTGGGCTTTCGCCTTTCATAACAAGTGCGTTTGCAACAAGCTCATGTAGTCCACTTACATTAACGCCTGGAGCCCAATAATTAGCCACAGGTGGCAGCGTTGCGCGGTCAATAGCACATACACAAGCCATATGATTAACTCCATGCTTTTGCTGTACATAGCGTAGGGCATTGCCGCGAGGCATACCTGCACGCATACGTAATTCCATAATTTCTTCAGTATTTAAGCCAGACCCTGAACCACAGCAAAAAGTTTCTTCTCTAATTGTGCGGTCAGGCATCTCCACAAAATTATTACAAACTGCACGCAGAACTTCACGCGGTTCGTCCATAAGACCCATGCCACGAGCTGGGTTACAGGAATCATGCCAAGTTGTAATAATGTGGTCATTGCGGCTTGGATCAAGATTAAGTTTGTTATGCTTAATTAAATCCGCTGTAAATTCTGCAATGTGTACCATTTTTGTAGATGCTGCATTTTCAAATACAGTACCTGTAATTGGCGACTTTGGAACTGTCATATGTGCTGGGGTAGGGCCGTTATATGTGTCCATATATTGGTTAATTACACGCCACATATGCCCGCATTCACCACCAATAATCCATTTACAACCTAGGCGTTCAGCTTCAGCATACATTTTAGCATTGATTTTTTTTGCCATATCAAAGCTTGTGAAAGAGCCAAAGTTACCACCTTCTGAGGCATAGGTTGACATGGTGTAGTCAAGCCCAAGCTCATGGAATAGTAATAAATAACCCATAAATGTATATATGCCAGGATCTGCAAAGGCATCACCTGAGGGCGTAATAAATAATATTTCATGCCCTTTTTCATTTAATGGTACATGAGGGCGAATGCCTGTAACTTCTTCACAGTCATCTGCTAAAAATTCAGCAATTTCTTTAAACGCATGTGGTTGAATACCTAAGTGATTGCCTGTTCTGTTACAATTACTTACAGGATCCATAATCCAGTGCGTTCCAAGGCCAACCTCATGCATTAATTCACGCACAATGGCTGTTATTTCTGCTGTATCAATGCCATATGGGCAATAAAGTGAGCAGCGGCGACACTCTGTACACTGGTAGGAATAATAAAATAATTCCTTAACAATGCTGTAGTCCCATGAGCGTGCGCCAACTTTTGCACCAAGTATTTTACCAAGTAATGTATGATCGCGACGATAAAGTGAGCGTAAAAGCTCTGCTCTAAGTACGGGCATATTCTTGGGGTCATTGGTACCAAGGAAGAAGTGGCATTTATCAGCACAAGCACCACAGCGTACACAAGTGTCTAAAAATACCTTTAAAGAGCGATGTTTTTGCAAACGATCTTCAAAGGCATCGCACAATATTTGTTCCCAATTTTCGGGTAAATTCCAGTCATCTGCAGCAGGATCCCATTCGTGCGGATTAGGCATGTGCAGTTTTTCCATGGTTTCTTTTTTGGCTGGATAACAAAAGCTCCCCGATTGGAAGACGGGCTTTGTATCCATCCAATGCTGGTCTGGAAAAGCCGGGCGGCTTAGGACCAGTTCTTTTGGTGTAGGCAGCTTGGCCATAATATCTCCTTAAACCGCGTTATTTGGCGGGGGCTGTTGCGGGTTCTGCATCATTTGTGTCAGTGGCTTCTTCCTCAGGGGCTTCTGCTGGCACAAAAGGTTTCTCCAAAGGTAACTCCGCTTCTGCCATTACTTCGCGGAAATCATCTTCATATTCAGCGTAAGTTGTGTACTTTTTGGGCGGATTCCAAGGATTAATATGTCGCACAGCGCGGGAATTATTAGCCATATTCCGTGTTGGACTAAAGAATATGCCTACCATGTGCATAAGCTTTGAGAATGGGAAGTAAATCAGCAATACACTTAAGAATGTAATATGCACAAAGAACATGGCATTAATATCACTAGGAACAGTTGGACTTAAGGTAACAAGGCCCATAGTCATGACTTTTACACTTGCAATATCTGTCTTATCAAAGTAGCGGAGCATAATGCCTGAACCAACAAGCCCAATGATAAGATAGAGTGGGAAATAGTCATTGTTAAGTGACAAATAGCGTAAACGCTCGTTGAAAAGGCGTCTACACAATAAAAATAGTACAGCTACAAGCAATAAAGCACCTGATATAAACATACGAGGTGCACCTACTTGCATGATACCGTCAAGTGTTTCAAGCCAGGTAATACAGCTTGGCACAGGCTCTATGAAAAAGCGGAAGTGCCGGATAAAGACTACTAAAAAACAGTAATGGAAAATTAGTGCAAAGACCCATAGCCACTTGGAAGAGTAGTAAACTATGCGTGGGCCTTGACCTTTAATGTCTGCCTGTACGTCTGCTGCCGTATTACGGAACAAGGAACGGAAGAGGAAAACTTCCAAAAACATACGCTTGATAACTTCCCAAGTATTACTAGGGTTATCAAGTGTTGATTGCTTGATCCAAGGCAACGATTTCTGTTGTCCACCTGTGGTGGGAATACAGAACGGCACAGGCGATTTGCCCCAATAGACCATACGCCAGATAACGCCGCCGATGAAGGTAATCACAGCAACATACGGCAACACAACTCCAAATAGGAAACCAAGGCCTAAGCCTGTTCCTACCCATGCTATGACGCCGATGGCAAAGACTACCAGTAACGAAGTAACCATCCCTTACCTCACTGGGCTATATGTTTGTAAAAAACTCAGCCTTTATGCTGGCGCATGCTTAGATAAGCCTTAACCAATTTTGGCTGAAAACCAAATCTCCCTAAGGAGAATCATTTGTTATGTTTATGTCTTTTTAGACATGTTGCTCAAAACAAGTTAGGTAAACGCTGATTAAATCAGCATTTCCTTAGGTCTTGTCTTGAACATCTAAAACCTTATTTCGCTGTGCCCAACGAACTACTTGTGAGTGTTGGTCGCGTATTTCTTTGATACGTTGTTCTGCCAAGGTTTCTCGTGAGTCCATATATATATCAAGAGCCATAAGAGCCAAGGTGTCAATGCGTGACTCTGCCTCAAGATAAGCATCTATTTGTGCATATTTTTTGCAAATAGGTAAAAGCTTTTCACGAAAAATTTGCTTAAATACATACAGAATGCCAATGCCTTGCGACGGAGGAAAGTTTTGTACAGCACGTAAACGCACAAAGCGCATTAGGGCTTGTTTTAGCGTTTCTTCATCAACTTGCTCACCAGCTGCTGCATCATAAAGATTATTTGCAATGGTGTTGGTCATTTCACCCACAGGATTGCAAAAATCATCATGCTTAGTACGCAAAAAACCCGTTGTATCTAAGGGATAAGAATTGAAAACAGCCTCAATCCATTCCTGCACTATGGCTGTTTTATGATCTTTGAAAATGTGTAATATTGCCATGTTATTCCATGTTTACAGATAAATATATGCAGTTCAATGTCCGCACTTGTGATTATGGTTTTAAATTAAATTACATACATACGTCAAGATATAAAACCATAATTTTCACAACAGCTGTTTTAAATTGGTTTCATACATTATAAATTAGCTACTCCGGGCATGGCTCTTGTGTTGCCCCTCCACAGCTACCAGCTATGCCTGTGTCTATTGGCAACTCTGCGTCAAGTGCATTGGCATTGGGCTGTATATTTATGGGATCCATACTTTCTAATGTTTCCATAGGTTCGTAAGTATTAGCGGAGCTTACATCACCTTGTGATGGTAGTGATGTAGTTGAGTCTGGCGATGCTAAAGGTGTGCTGATTTCTTGCTTCATTGGAATAGAGGGAGTTTGCTGTATTTGTTTTGGCTTATTGATTTTTTTTTGTTCTGCAGAGTTTGAACTTGCGGGAGCAACATTTAAGCTTGCCGGTAAGCCCTTGTACTCAATAAAGGGTACAACATCTGAGCCGGACAAAAGCACTTTTGCCTTATTGCGCAAAAGATAAAAGTGTAAATGTAATGCTTCAAAAAAACCTAAATTATGATTTTGTATATTTTTTGCTTGCTCAAGAGCTTTAGCTAAACTTTCACCCTTGTTAACACTGTTAACTATATGTGCAATGGCGACAAAATCTTCCTCTTTTTCAAGTATTGGGTAAAAGGCTGCGTCCTTATTGCTAACAAGTACATTCACAGCCACTTGGCAAGAAGGGCAGGAAGGTGAAAAGTAAACACTGATTAGGGGATTTTTTGCGCCATATATGGACCATGTGCCTAAACTATCACGCAAAATTACTCCACTATTAGCGATAAATATAATCATCCAAATTGTTACAAGTATAGATCTTGAAGGTGCTTCAAGCCTACGGCCAGTGTGCCTAAAGGCTATGTATGTTAGCAGAAAGAGTAAACCAACAACTAAACAACTGATACACGGTGATGTAACAAGCATTAAAAGCAAAAGTACTATATCAAGAATAACACAAAAACCTGCCGCCGCAACTCCAAGCCAAGGACGTCCACTTAGCGATACAATAGTTAAAATACAAAAAGCAACAGCGCCATACCACCAAAGGGATATACCGCCTAAGGTCATGTCTTGGTTAAGTTCACAACCAGATGTAATGCAAAAATCCATTATATTTCCAAGGGCACTCCATGCGCATAGAGCAAGCCCTAATACAGAAATAAACAGTGGCCAAATCATTATGAGGGGGGTAAATTTGTTCCCAGAAATTCCTTCAAGTCTTCCTGTCATAATATTTTCCAATTTTGTAATTTTGCCCAAAAAGCTTGAGAACTATAAAGCTAAAAAATATAATAAGCAAGTATGAGTAATTTGTTTTTTCTACTCAACTTTACGCCAACCATGCTGAAATTGTGCATCATATAGCTTTGAGGCTGTAGCTTTTGCATTTTGTCCAGGTAGCACTAGAAATATAGTTTGTCTTTCAAAAGAATTAATATTAACGGCTTGATATAATGTGCTTATGGTGGACCAAACTAATTTTTGCTCTGGCCAGCCTACTCTATAAGCACATAGTACAGAAGTATCATGCGGCAAGACTTGGCAAAGCTCTGCTTCAAGCTCTTTGGCTTTATGCGCAGAAAGATAGATAGCCATAGAGCAACCAAGTGCTGCAAAGCTACGTATCTGTTCTTTTGGTGGCATGGGTGTGCGCCCGTCAGTTCGGGTAATAACCAACGATTGAGTAATTTCAGGTATGGTAAATGATATGCCTGCCGCTGCCGCTGCTGCGCAAGCTGTGGTAACTCCGGGGATAATTTCGTATTTTATGCCAGCTTCATTTAAAAGCAATGCTTGTTCTCTAATTGTACCAAAAAGTGATGGATCTCCGGTGTGTACACGAGCAACATGTTGTCCTTTATGTGTTGCTTCATGCATAAGGCTATAAATTTGTTCTAAATTTAGAGGGCTTGAGTCAATAACCTGAGCATTGGCTTTTGCTGATCCCACAATACTTTGGGGCACAAGCGAACCGGCATAAAGCACTAAATCTACCGCCTCAATGATTTTTTGTCCTTTTACCGTAATTAATTCAGGATCTCCTGGCCCAGCTCCAATAAAATAGACTTTCCCCTTGGTCATATTTTTTCCTAGTATATTTATACTCTTAAATTAAAAAAGTGTGTTATGCTGTGTTATGTCAATTTTTTTATAATAAGGCGTGCTAAAAGCTCTACAGATCTCATGAGTGCTCCTTCATCAAAATCAAAGCATTCATTATGATGACCTGCGCTTAGCTCCACCCCTACTTGAATATATGTACCTTGCCCACCGCGCTCTTGAACGTCTTTTAAGAGCCAGGTAAAATCCTCAGAAGCCATAAATTTTGCACTAAGAATTATGTTTTTAAAGCAGGGCATAGTTTGGGCAATATCGTAAACTTCTTGAGCTAAACTTTCATCTGAGTAACCGCTTATACATGAGCCTACTTGTTTAAATGTGTAGTTACAATTCCACATTTCTGCAGCGGCTTTGCTTATTCGCATAACTTCTCCCATCATCCATTGGTCGATGTTGGAATTAATACCTCTAGTTTCACCAGCAAGCCAAGCCTTTGAAGGAATAATATTAGGAGAGCCGTCTACTATTAATTGTCCAACATTAACACGAGTTGCCCCCTGCCCATGCCGTGAAATACTAAGCATACCCTGCACAGCCGCCAGTGCAGCCATTAGTGCATTTTGACCCTCCTGTGGTGCTAGACCGGCATGCGCTGCTTTGCCAGTATAAGAAAGCTCAAAAGATGTTACGGCTAAAAAATCTGTAGTTCCGCAGATTAGTGTTTGTACATCCTTTGCTTGAACTCCCACATGTATGCCGATTATTTCATTAACTCCGCTAACTACTCCTGCATCAAGCATGGCCTTGGCTCCTTGCCCTATTTCTTCAGCAGGTTGAAAAATTAAACGCACAATCCCTTTTAGATGAGGACGCAATTCATGCAAAATAAGAGCAATACCAAGGCCTATTGCTACATGTCCATCATGTCCACAGGCATGCATACATTCATCATTACATGATGCAAAATTTTCTTTGTTGGGTATGTGATTTTCTATCTTTGTTTCTGTTGTGCCTATGGCGTCAATATCAAAACGCAATGCTGTAATTGGTAAATTAAATGTATTTTGCTCTTGCCCTTCTGGTACTATGTCTACCCAAAGGCCAGTTAAGCCATCACCCATTTTATTAATGAACTCTGGATTAGCACCTTGCAACAGTGCACGTTCTTTTGCTTCAGCACATTGCTGTGCATTAGGAGGTGCAAGACGTGAATCAGCATAAATAGCATCTGAACCAAGCTTTACTTCATAGCCCATATTTTGCAAAAAATTTGCAATAAAGGCAGTTGTAGCATATTCGCTCCAACCAGTTTCTGGGTGCTTATGTATATGTCTTCGTATATCACGAACTTGTGTGGAAATTTCTTTGAGGTGTTTGTCTATGTTGTACATACATACTCCAATGTTCTAAGCTAATTTATTTTGTAATTTGCAAAAAAAAGTAAATATAAAACGCCGATTTGTATCGCCAATATTATATAATCAAAAAAATAAAACAGCAATGATTGCGGTATATTGTATGCAGCAATATTTGCTAAGTTTTGTGCGCCAATATTAAATGTTATTTATGTGCTTGTAATTTTAAATAAAAAAATACACCTCAATTGTGCCAGTAAATGTGAAAAAAATCTTTTTCCTTGCTATCAAATTGCATATTTTATAAAGTACACTAAATCAGTCGGAATTAAAAATTATACAGAAAAAATTATATAATAAGATACTCAATGTATCAATGGGAAATGTTTAAATATTAAATTTAAACATGGCTATTTAATCAAACAATATTCAATATAGAATTAATCTATAATATTGATAAATTAATAATTATGTATTGTACTTGCTACATGGTTTGTTTCTTTAGTGAGCATTAGTGACTTTAACAAAAAGTTTTTATTTTATAAACTTATTGTTTATTCACGTAAAATATCTTTGAAACATGTGCACAATAAAAATTGACTTTTATATTTTTTTGCATATACATATATACATGCTTATGCAATAGCTTTGGAAAATGACTTATGGGTGAAATATGACACAAACAACAGAACAACCTATTTGTAGAATATGTGAACGACCACTACCGGACACAAGTAATATATGTCCATCTTGTGGCTATGAGCATGTAGGTAATAACAAGCTTAAGGTTTTGGTTGTTTTAAGTTTGGTTGTGATTATTTTTGCAATTATAATATATTTTAGTGTCACTGCACAAGTTGTGGATATTTTGGGTGAAGATAGTCATATTGTTGAGCATGATATTGAGCATGATACCAAACATAGTATTGAAAATAATACTGAGCATGGCATCGGGCATGAAATTAAGGAATGATTTTCATATTATTAATTTCATATTTTAATTTAAATATTATTTTTGTTATACATAATTAGTCGATACTAAAGAATATCGTGGCATTTTTGAAAAATAAGACTCCTGCATCGCAATTTTCTTTGTTATGAAATTTTTTTGTAATTTTTAGTAAAATTGCACCCAAAAATAATTATGCAGGATTCTTTAGTATGGACTATGTTGTTTTGCCTAATCGTATGGTTTAAAAGAAGTGTGGGTAATATTAATGTAACATTACAAAAATATTACCCACAAAGGCTATGTTCAAAAAAACTTTATTAATTCTTCATTTCAAATTAAAATTTATTTGTGCCCTTCAATTAAATCACGCATTTTATTGCTAAGGCTTTGCAAGTCAGGTTTAGCAAATTGTGCATCGGCACTAACAGCTGCGCATTTTTTAAGTAGGCTATCATTAATTAAAGAAGAAAACATTGCAACAGGTAGAACTCTTAAAACAGGATGATCTTTTATTTGCCTGCATAATGTCAATCCATCAAGTGCTGGCATTTCAATGTCTGAAATAACACCTTCAACAAAATCAGTGATTGGTTTGTTTTGAGCAGCAGCTTCGTCAACATAACGCTTTAATGTGTTCCACGCATCTTGCCCATCCACTGACTGTGTGACAATAAACCTACCTTCCTTGCTGAGTAGGTCAGCAACTAATCGCCGAATACTAGTTGAGTCATCTGCATGCAAGATGCGATATTGCTTTTCAGCTGGTATCACGCCTGCATCAGGGTCCATACGCATAGCCATATCTGGGTGCATTTCAGCAACAATAGCTTCAAGGTCAAGTAAAAAAATAACCCTATCATCCATTCGAATAACACCAGTAACAGCACTACGACTCATTTTTTGTAAAAGCGTTCCTGGTGCCTCAACGTCTGTCCAGCTTAGACGGTAGATGCGGTTAACACCTGAAACCTGAAAAGCTGTAATAACATTATTAAACTCAGTAACTATGATTTTAGAGTCTTCGTGAAGGTTTGATGGGCTGTTTAGATATTTTGCAACATCGATAAGGGGCACAATTCGTCCATTACGATGTGCAAATGCGCCGAGTACGGCAGGATGACGCATCTCAGGCATGGTAGTAATTTTTTGTGGACGTATAATTTCAACCACTTTGGCTACGTTAATGCCATAGTGCCCTTTGTACCCTTCTTCTTCAATATAGAACTCCATAATTTCGAGTTCATTGGTACCAGATTCTAAAAGAATATTGGTTTGCGCCATAAAAATCTCCCAATTGCACTGCAAGATACCAAAAGTTTATACTACTAATAAGCACAATTACATAACGGTTAAAAAGCGTACATCTTTAGGGTGTATGTAAATCTATTTCAAAAGTAATTGTTGAAAGGTTAATTTTCCTATTTTTTTAAATGTTACTAATAATATTCATAAGGCACAAGTTAATTATTCTACAAATAATGGGAAGTCCTTTGCAAACTTTTCTACATCTTGGCTTAACTTATTAAGAGCATTAGTGTTTTCAACTTGACTTAAAGCTTGAATAATCCAACTAGCTACACGTTGCATATCACTTTCTTTCATGCCACGGGTTGTAAGAGCAGCTGTACCTAAACGCACTCCACTTGTTACAAATGGAGAACGAGTTTCAAAAGGAACTGTATTTTTATTAACAGTAATACCTGCTAAATCAAGAGCTTGTTCCGCATCCTTACCTGTAATGTTTTTGTTTGTTAAGTCTAGTAATATTAAATGATTATCTGTGCCGCCAGATACAAGGTCAAAACCTGCATCAATAAGGCTTGTTGCTAATGTTTTGGCATTTTTGATAACTTGTTCTTGGTAAGTTTTAAATGATGGACGCAAAGCTTCACCAAAGGACACCGCTTTTGCCGCAATTACATGCATAAGAGGTCCACCTTGTATACCGGGGAAGATTTGGCTGTTAATCTTCTTGCTCATGTCTGCATCAGATAAAATCATGCCACCACGTGGACCACGTAAAGTTTTATGGGTTGTGGTTGTGACTATATGGGCATGGTTAATAGGTGAAGGATGCACATTTGCAGCTACAAGGCCTGCAATGTGTGCCATATCAACAATTAATTTGGCATCAACTTCATCTGCAATTGCTCTAAACCGTGCAAAATCAATAGTGCGTGCGTAGGATGAACCACCTGCTATAATGACGGCTGGTCTATGTTCTTTGGCTTGTTTTTCAACATAGTCATAATCAATGTATCCTGTTTCACGCTCAACACCATAGGATATAATGTTGAATAAACGTCCTGAAAAGCTTGCTGGGCTACCATGTGTTAAATGCCCACCGTGTGAAAGATCCATACCTAGTACAGTTGCACCTGGGTTAATATAAGCAAAGTATGCTGCCATATTGGCTTGTGACCCAGAATGTGGTTGTACATTTATATATTCACAACCAAAAAGCTCTTTAGCTCGATCAATGGCTAATGTTTCAACTATATCAACATATTCACAACCGCCATAATACCTTTTGCCAGGATATCCCTCAGCGTATTTATGCGTTAAGACAGAGCCTTGCGCTTCGCGCACAGATGGTGAAACAAAGTTTTCAGAGGCAATCAATTCAAGTTTGCCAAGTTGACGTTGATTTTCTAAAGAAATTGCTTTGGCTAGTTCAGGGTCGTGTTGTAAGAGTTCTTGCATGACTTTCTCTTTATGTGTTTAGTTGAACGTGATAAAATAAATACTTAGCTAACAGTTAAAAATATTTTATTACAAATGGTTATCATGTTTTTAAGTGTCAACTACTTAGGCAAAAGACATATAAGTATGTAGCAAAAAAAATAATACCTTAAAAAAATTAAGCAAGTAAATTTTGCTAAAAATATTTGAGCTAGTGGTATAAAAAATAAAAGGCATTAGCGAATACTTCACTCATGCCTTTTAAAATCAATTTGATCAAAAAAACTGTGGAGCGAGTTAGGCTTCCCAACGCTTAAAAATTAAGCTTGCATTTGTGCCGCCAAATCCAAATGAATTACACATGGCATAATTGCATTGTACTTTTTTAGAACCATCTGACATATAATTTAAATCACAATCAGGATCAGGTGTGTCACGGTTAATTGATCCAGGAACTATGCCCTCATGTAAAGCAAGCACAGAAAATACACTTTCAATTCCGCCAGCTGCACCTAAAAGGTGACCAGTCATGGATTTTGTTGCGGAAATAAGAATGTTTTTAGCATGTTCTGCAAAAACTGTTTTAATAGCGCGAGTTTCACATACATCATTTAAATAAGTTGAAGTGGCGTGCGCATTAATATGATCAATGTCTGACGGTGCAATACCAGCATCTGAAATCGCATTTTTCATAGCCCTTGCCATGCCTTCACCGCTTTCATGCGGTGCTGTCATGTGGTGAGCATCGCAAGATGTTCCATAGCCGACAATCTCAGCATAGATTTTTGCACCACGTTCAAGGGCATTTTCTAATGTTTCAAGCATGAGCATACCACTGCCTTCACCTATGACGAATCCATCTCTATTTTTATCAAAGGGGCGAGAGGCCTTTTCCGGCTCATCATTACGAGTTGAAAGTGCTTTTAAAGCAGTAAAACCAGACACACCTAGCGGAGTTATTGTTGCCTCAACTCCACCAGTCAAGGAGCTGTCACTTCGTCCAAGTAAAATTTCACTCCATGCTGTTCCTATGGCATGCAGAGCAGACGCACAAGCCGATGTGGCCACAAAATTATTACCCTTAATGCCATTAAATATAGCAATTTGACCAGGGCCCATATTTGCAATAAGCATAGGAATCATAAAGGGAGATATTTTATTAGGGCCGGCTTGCATGAGTTTGGTATGAAAAGTTTCTAAGGTGGATAATCCGCCAAGGCCAACACCAAGGACTACACTTGTCCTTTCAGCATTGTGCTCAGTTACGGTGAAATTTGCATGTTTAAGTAGCATGTCAGCGCCATATACTGAAAATTGAGTAAAGCGATCCATGCGTTTTGCTTGTTTAAAAGGAATATGGTCTTCGGGCACAAAATTTTTAACTTCACCCGCAATGCGCGCATCATACTGTGATGCATCAAAAAGTGTAATGGGAGCAATACCTGATTTGCCGGCAATAAGGTTGTCCCAAGTGCTTGCAAGATCATTGCCTAGGGGGGTAATTGTCGATAAACCAGTGACTACTACACGCTTGCGGGTCATGCCACGCCTCCTTAATCCAAAATTTAATTTTAAAATACAAAAAAACCAAGTTTATGTTTGTAAACATGGTTGATGATGCCGGGGATAAACCCCGGCATAGACATTACATTTTAGATTCAATATAGCTGATGGCGTCTTGGACTTTAAGTAGTTCTTGAGCGTCATCATCGGCTATTTCAATGTCAAACTCTTCTTCCATAGCCATAATAAGCTCTGTAAGGTCAAGAGAATCTGCGCCAAGATCTTCAACAAATGAAGCGCCTGGTTTTACTTCTTCGGCAGAAACGCCAAGTTGTTCAACTATAATATTGGTTACTTTTTGAGCTACATCAGACATATAAGCCTCCAAATGTCTTTTATTTTTCTTTATTTATGAACAATACATGCCGCCATTGACAGCAATGAGTTGTCCTGTAATGTAAGCGGATTTTTCCGACGCAAGGAAAACTACCGCATTGGCCACTTCTTCTACACTGCCCATTCGCTTTAGTGGGACAATGTCTTCATATTGTTTGCGCACTTCTTCGGACAAACATGCAGTCATATCGGTTTCAATAAAACCTGGAGCAACTGTATTTACACGAATATTACGCCCTGCAAGTTCTTTAGCTGCAGACATAGTCATGCCATGTAAACCTGCCTTAGTTGCGGCATAATTTACCTGTCCGACATTGCCCATTTGCCCAACTACAGATGAAATATTTATGATGCTTCCATGACGTTGTTTTGCCATTGTACGTGCTGCTTCACGCATACAAAAAAAAGCACCACGTAAATTTATATCAAGTACAGAGTCAAAGTCAGCATCTTTCATACGAATGAGGAAGCCGTCTTTTGTAACACCTGCATTATTAACGAGGGTACAAAGGTTGACCTTGTCTTTTATATTATTTGCAAAAAATTGTTCAACATCGGAACTGTTACTTACGTTAAGGCAAAAAGCTTTGGCTTTACCACCATTTGCGCAAATATCATTTACTACAGCTTCTGCTTCATCGGCCTTTGAGACATAGGTTAAAAAAACTTGTAGACCTTCTTTAGCAAGTGCGTATGCAATGCCTTTTCCTATACCACGAGATCCACCTGTTACTAAAGCTGTATTAATCGCATCATGCATTAACTTTCTCCGCCTAATTTAAATAAAAATTCAATATAAAATTATTGCTAAGAAATTCTGAATAAGAATTTCTATCTTAAAGCTATATAAATTTCAATGCTAAAAAGAAATTAAAAAATATTTAAAAATTAATGACATCTATGAGTTTGATTGTGGAATTTTAAATCTTTTTTATAAATACTATAAAAATTCCACAATTCCAGAGCCCCAAGTAAAGCCTGCACCCACTGCGCTAAGCAATACTAATTGGCTTGGTTCAATATAATTTCCGTTTAAGGCTTCACCCATGGCAACTGGTATGGAAGCTGCAGACATATTGCCGTATTTTTGTACATTGGTAAAAACTTTCTCTGCATCAATAGGTAAGCGGCTACCTACAGATTCAATAATTCGCAAATTTGCTTGGTGAGGTATAAATAAATTAATATCTTCAATTGATAAGTTATTACGTTCCAGTATCTCATGGCATACGGCTGTCATGCTGCGCACCGCATGCTTAAAAACCTCACGACCCTGCATATGTAAAAAAAATTCATCTCCAATTGGTGTACCAACTTCATAAGCAGCTGCACTGCCACCACCAATTGTTATTAAGTTTTGCAAGCTGCCATCACTATGACAAATAACATCTAAAATACGCGCTTGTGCACCTTGTTGGGTATTGCTAAGAACAAGAGCTCCAGCCCCATCACCAAAAAGAACACAAGTGCCTCTGTCTTCCCAATTAACTTTTCTGGTCAATGCTTCAGAACAAATGAGCAGAATTTTTGCATTTGGATTACCTGCTAAGATGTCTTTAGCAAGACTTAGGCCATATATAAAACCAGTACAGGCAGCATTAAAGTCAAAGGCCATAATGTTGCCACAGCCTAGCTTATGTGCTACTATGGTAGCAGTAGAAGGGCATAGGTAATCAGGAGTTGCAGTGCCAAGCAGAATATGTGTGATTTCTGAAGCTTGAGCATTTGCAGCTTTAAGAGCTTCTTGTGCTGCTGCAAAGGCCATATCTGAATTTTGTTCTTTTTCAGCAAGTATATGGCGTTGCTTAATGCCTGTGCGTGTGCTTATCCATTCATCATTGGTATCAACAAACTTGCTAAGGTCATCATTGCTCAAGATGCGCTCAGGTGCATAGATGCCAATTCCATGTATGTAGTTATTGTTATTCATATTATGTGATTGATTTAAAAAGCTCGGCTAAAACAAGTTAATTCTTCATTGGCAGCAATACTTTCAGCAAGACGAAGGTTGGTTTCTTTACGTACAAATGTACCCCCCATCTTTATAGCATTGCAAATAGCTTTTTCATTGGATTTACCATGGCAAACAAGCACTAAACTTTGAAGTCCAAGCACTGGCGCACCGCCATATTCTGCATAGTCAATGGTCTCTGCAAACTTTTTAAATGCACTCTTAGCAAGCCGCGCTCCTAAGGTGGATAAAAAGCCTGAGTATAAATTTTTCTTTAAAATACGTAGAAGTGAATGGGAAAACCCTTCACTCATTTTTAAGACAACATTACCAATAAAGCCGTCGCATACTACAACATCTACTTCGCCTGTAAAGAGATCACGACCTTCACAATTTCCGCAGAAGTTAATGTTTTTTGCCATTTTGAGTAATTCATATGCTTCTTTAACCTGCAGGTTTCCTTTACCTTCTTCTTCTCCAATACTAAGCAGGCTAATACGTGGAGAGGCGTACTCTAAAAGATCACGCGCAAAAGCATCCCCCATAAGCCCAAATTGAAAAAGATGATACGGCCTACAATCAACAGTGGCGCCGCAATCTAAAAGGACCAAGGGGTTTTTTTCCGTAGGTAATAAAGTCGTTAATGCTGGACGCTCCACACCTGGAATGCGCCCAAGAATAAACATACCGCATGCAACAGTAGCACCGGAGTGCCCTGCACTTACAACTGCATGGGCAGCACCGTCACGAACAAGCCTGCAGGCCACCTGAATAGAGGCGTTTTTTTTGCGTCTTAAAATGTCAGATGGTTTTTCATTCATATGGACCACATCATCAGCGTGAATAATTTCGTAATGTGCACCTTCTAAATTCAAGTTTTCAAGCTCTGTTGCAATACGCTCTGTATCTCCAACCAGTAAGGCTTTGATATCATAGAGCTTTGCAGCAAGAATAGAAGCACGCACAGCTACGGAGGGGCCAAAATCACCCCCCATAACATCCACGGCAATGATAGGTCTTTTTTCCATTACTCTTGATCTTGAGCTGTGGAAATCACCTTACGGCCTTTGTAGCTACCGCAACTTCCACATACGCTATGTGGAATTGTGGGCTCACCGCATGCGCAATATACCACTGCTGGTATTGCTACACGGTCATGGGAGCGACGCATACCCTTTCTAGAGCGGGATTTTTTGTTTTGTTGAACAGCCATTTTATTTCTCCTATAGGATTTATTTTACATCTTTGATTTTTATTGTGCGCAAAATAGCAAAGCGAGAATCGCCACTATCTTGCTTACAAAGGCACGTGTTTTCATTTAAATTAACACCACAAATTGCGCATAATCCTTGGCAATTTGTGGAACAAATAGGTTGCATTGGAAAGGATAGTACAAATTCCTCCCAGCACAAAGCAGCTAAGTCCAATACAGGTATAGCATTTTGAATGATGATATGACTTAAGGTTTCTTGGGCATCAATGAAGTCGTCATCAGTATCATCAAAATCATCCATAATGCCTAAAGCGGCATTAGGTGCATGCTCAAATCTGTCAATTTGTGCATTAATGCTCACATGCATTGGCTCTGCGCAACGGTTACAAGGCAATTCAATACTACCTGTAAGTACACCTCTCACCATAATGCCACCAGGCATAGGCATGAGAGTAAGCTGGGCAGCAATAGGGTCGATTATACGGCATTGCATATGAAACTCATCAAGTGGATTTAACCAAATATCTTGATTGTTTAACGCAATATTTTGCCCCTCTTGGGGTATATCATGAATAGAAATTTGAAACATGCCCTTATTAACCTCGCGAACTGAGGTATTTACATGGGCATACCCTATTATGTCAAGAAATTCTAGCCGTTTTTTTGCATAAATTACGTTTAACTTTATGGCATAAAAATTAAAGCCAATGCCAGAGCGATAAATATTAATGCTGCTAGGCGGTTAATGAGTATTTGATATTTGGGCGAACTATTAAACCAGTGTGCAAGTTGTCCTCCAAGTATGGCAACAAGTCCAAAAACTATTAAGGTGGCAAGAATAAAAATTCCACCCAAAATTGACATTTGCAAGGCTAAAGAACCACGATCTGGACTTACAAACTGTGGCAATAGCGCAAGAAAAAATAAAGCAACCTTAGGGTTGGTTATATTCATTATTATACCACGTCGATATAATGCAAAGTGCCCGATGAAATTATTTTTTTGCAAGGATGCTGTGCTGCTTTGGGCTTTTAGCGTAAGCCAAGCAAGATATAATAAGTATGCAGCACCAATCATTTTTAAGGTTAAAAAAGCCGCAGGAGAGTTTTGGAAAACTATGGATACCCCAAAAGCCACAGCCAAAGTATGACCTAAAATACCTGTTATGAGCCCAAATACTGTAAAAAGTCCGGCCTTTGCACCGTAAAGTGCAGATTGTGTTAAGACAAAAATATTATCCGGACCAGGAGCTATGGCAAGGATTAAAGCTGTCATAAAAAAGGTAAGTCCAACATCTAATGGTATCATATAAAAACCTTAAAAAATTTGATATAATTCATTGAATTAGTTAAATGTATGTTCTTTGTCTTTCCACGGTGAAATTTAAAATATCAGCACTTTATTGTCTTGATTATATTTTTGCAGTGCATTAATTTTTTGAGTTTTAGGTAGGGCTTTAATCAAGGCTTCTAAACGTGAGGCTTGTTGGCGGTTTGCACATAAAACTGACATGCAAAGGGTCACTGGGCGTTTATTGCGAGTATATTTTGCACCGCCTGATAAAAGCCCATTGTGCTGCTTAAGGCGTCTTTCTATGTTGGTGGTAATGCCGCAATATAGACTATTATCATTGCAGCTAACCAAGTATACATGCCAATCTTGCATAATATTATACCAAATTAAGTACACTTTAGTAATGCGCACAAGTTTTTTAGACAAAGTCCGGATCAATGGCTGCCTTTCCATTGGCTAATATTATGCGTATATAGTCAAGTCCGTGCTCATCCACCGGCATTATGGGGAAGTTTTTTTGGCAAGAGCTACACTGCGCCATGGTCGGTTGTGTGGGTGATACCATAGATACATGGCGACTGCAAAAAGGGCAGGCATAAAAAAATAAAAACTCCATACCATCAGGGGCAACGGGCTGTACTGGCTTTGATGACATTAGCTGCTCTCCATAAGGTTCTTGCCTTGCATTGTGCTTGGCTTTTCTTTTTGCCACAAGCCAATAATAGTTGGAGCTACGTCAGCAAGAGCTCCATCTTTGAGAATTTGCGGCTTTGTATCTTGAATTAAAATGCAAGGAACAGGGTTAGTTGTGTGTGCAGTTTGAGGTTGCCCGTTTGCATCAAGCATCTTTTCACAATTACCATGGTCAGCAATAATGAGCATGCGTCCTTGGGTTTCTTGCACAGCCTTTAACATTTGTCCAACACACTTATCTACTACTTCACAAGCGGCAATAGCTGCATTTAGTACACCTGTATGCCCAACCATATCACCATTGGCAAGGTTGCAGACAATTAAGGTGTATTTTTTACTTTGTATAGCTTCAACGCATTTATCAGTTACGGCCTCGCAACTCATGGCAGGTGCAAGGTCATATGTTGCAACGTCACGAGGTGACGGTACTAAAATTCTATCCTCACCTTCAAAGGGTTCTTCACGCCCACCATTGAAAAAATACGTTACATGCGCATATTTTTCTGTTTCGGCTAAGCGCAATTGTTTGTACCCCCAAGTAGAAACCATTTCACCAAGTCCCATAGTCAAGCTTTCCTTTGGAAAAGCCACAGGCAAGGTGAAAGATGCATCATAAGCTGTCATGGAAGCCAGAGCAGAAAAACTGGGTACATGGCTTCGTGCAAAGCCATCAAAGTCATCTAATACTAAGGCTTTTACAATTTCACGCATGCGATCTGCACGGAAGTTAAATAAAAATAATCCATCACCATCTTGCCATGTGCTATTGGTGCCAATTAGTGTTGGCTTGATAAATTCATCGGTAATGTTATCTTTATAATATGCTTCAATGGCGCAAAGTGCACTGTCATTTTGTGCGCCATTGCCATTGACTAGCATATTCCATGCTTGTTCGACTCGTTCCCACCTCGTGTCACGATCCATGGCATAAAAGCGTCCACATATTGAAGCAATGCGCGCTTTGCCTGGACTGTGCTGTGTACTTAAAAATCGCTCTAAATCGCGTATGTACTCAAGCCCTTGATGAGGTGCTGTGTCACGTCCATCCGTAAAGCAATGAATTAAAACTTCAAGTCCAGCTGAAACTGCAATTTTTACAAGCTCTTTTAGGTGGTTAATGTGGCTATGTACACCACCATCAGATAACAATCCTGCTAAGTGTAAACGTCCTGTTCCATTTATTGCTTGTTTAATGAGTGCGCTATAAACAACATTGTTAGCAAGTTCATTTTGTTCAATGGCAAGGTCAATACGTGTCATGTCTTGATAAAAGACAGAACCTGCACCAATAGTTAAATGACCAACCTCGGAGTTACCAATATAGCCATCAGGCAGACCCACTGCTCGTCCTGAAGCATTAAGCTTGCTATGAGCATAATCTTTAAATAATTTGTCCATAACAGGGGTTTGTGCCATGCTTGTGGCATTGCCAGGGCTATCAGGAGCAAGCCCCCAACCATCAAGAATTAGTAATAATGTAGGGGTAGGAAGTGCGCACATAATATCTCCTAAAATTTTTATTCTACACTGGGCTTTTGAGGCATTTCAGTCCACAGTGCTTCCATATTATAGAGCTCGCGTGCAGACTCTTGAAATATATTAATTACAATGTCATTTAAATCCAAAAGAACCCACTGGCCAGTTTGCTTGCCTTCCATATGCAAAAATTCAAAATTTTCTTTTTTGCAAAATGTAGAGATATTTTCTGCCAAGCTTTGTGCGTGTCTAATGGAAGTAGCGGTTATAACAAGCATAGCTTCAGCAAAGGTATTTTGATGTGTAAGGTTTATAACTACAGGATTTTTTGCCTTATGTTCTTCTGCAAAATTAAGCAAAATGGACATTTTTTCTGCTGTAGGTAGGGTAGAATATTTTTTTTTCATAACGCTCCCAAAAAAGCTATACTTTGGTATAAAAAAGGCTTTACATAGTTAATGGTGTTAGTGATATAAACAATAAGTCCCAAAGCAAAATTTGCACTCTTGGGCTTTTATTTGCAAATACAATTTTTCATCATATCTTAAAGTTTGTACAAGTGCAAATATTGTATTTGGGGATAAAAATTTGCCGCTCACAATGATTGCAAGCCTTGACCGTAATAAAAAAATACGGCATGTTGCTAACTCAACTTATTTGAGGTTTTTTGCAATTATTAGTCTTAATTTAGGAGTATATCGTGATTTTCAATCTTGACCAAGAAACTATGCCCCGTGAAGAACTTGAGGTCTTACAACTACGCAGACTTAAAGACCTTTGTTCTCGTATTTATGCCAATGTACCCTTTTATCGCAAGAGTTTTGATAATATAGGTATTACTCCATCAGATATTCATTCCTTGAAAGATTTAAACCATTTGCCTTTTACTGAAAAGCAAGACTTGCGTGATCATTATCCTTATGGTCTTTTTGCAGTACCACATGAAAATATTGTTCGTGTTCACGCTTCAAGTGGGACAACTGGTCGTGCCACTGTGGTTGGTTATACCAAACGTGACTTGGAAATATGGGCAGAAGTTGCTGCAAGAAGTTTAGCTTGCACAGGTGCATCTGCTCGTGACTTTGTGCATATAGCGTATGGTTATGGGCTATTTACTGGTGGCTTGGGTGTTCACTATGGTGCTGAAAAGTTGGGAGCAACTGTTATACCAGCATCTGGTGGTGCAACCAGAAGACAAGTGCAGCTATTGCGTGATTTTGCAGCAACTGTTTTGTGTTGTACACCTTCATATGCTTTGCACCTTTGGGATGCAGCCCAAGAAGTAGGCATAGATTTTCATGATCTGCCATTAAAGATTGGTGTGTTTGGTGCTGAGCCTTGGAGCGAAAATATGCGCTCTGAAATAGAGAAAAAACTTGGAATTGATGCTTTAAATATATATGGCTTATCAGAAATTATTGGCCCTGGTGTTGCAATGGAGTGCGTTGAGTCCAAATGCGGTATGCATATTTTTGAGGACCATTTCTTGCCAGAAATTATTGACCCTGTGAGCGGCAAGCAGTTGCCACCGGGTGAAGTTGGTGAGTTGGTAATAACCACCATAACCAAGCAAGGCATACCTTTGTTACGCTATCGTACTCGTGATTTGACTTGCCTTGACTATACCCCTTGTAAATGTGGGCGTAGTCATGCACGCATTGGACGCATTGAGGGACGTAGTGATGATATGATTATCGTGCGTGGAGTAAATGTATTCCCACAGCAGATTGAGAGTATTGTTTTGGAGCATGCTGATATTTCACCTCACTATCAAATTGTTGTTACTCGTGAGAATAATTTAGATAAAGTGGAAGTACGTGTAGAAATTGCCGAAGATAATTTTGCTGACCAAATTAGAAAGTTGCAATTTTTACAAGCAAGTATACAAAAAACTATTAAAGAATTTTTAGGTGTTTCAGTTAAGGTAAGCTTGGTTGAAAGAGGCACCATTCAACGCTCCGAAGGTAAAGCGCAGCGTGTAGTGGATATGCGAACTAAAGATTAAGGAAATACACAATATATTTTTTGACTTGTTGATTTAATCAGCGTTTCCTTAA
>CAYJPT010000007.1:0-31130 GCA_964372165.1 uncultured Desulfovibrionaceae bacterium
GTATAGCTTTTAAGGAAATGCGGATTAAATCAACAAGTCAAAAAACATATTGTGCGTTTCCTTACAAAGTAGGCAATTGTGCCTACTTTGCACGCCGAATGAGAGCAAAAAACCACGCTTTTTTGCGTTCCACAGGGCGAATGAAGGCAGTGTGCCTTTCTGATTTATTCTGTTTAAGGAATAAATCAGCATTTGCGTAATTTGATAAAAAAACTATAAGGCATAGTATGCATAATCATAATAAAGAAATAGGCGCAGACACTGAGGTACAAGACATATTTTTATTGGCTGCTGCATCAATGCAGCAAGCGCGTAATGGTCCGTATTGGAAATTGGAACTACGCAATGCAATACAAAGCATTGACGCCAAGGTATGGAGCCCACTTAGCCAGGAGTTTACAAACTTAAGCCCTGGCATGTTTGTTAACATTGTAGGGCGCAGTTCACTTTACCGTGATCAAGTACAAATTATTGTTGAAAAAATGCAAATATTGAATGATGAAGAATGCGCAAAGCTTGATATGTCAAATTATGTTCCATCAAGCCCTCGTCCCGCCAAAGACATGTGGGAAGAGCTTTGCAATATTTGTCGTCAAGAGTTTAACCATGCCCCTTGGCATAAATTTGTATTTTCTGTATTTAAGGAAGATCATATTCAAAAAGCTTGGATGCAAATACCTGCAGCCAAGGGTGTGCATCATGCTTATGCTGGTGGTCTATTAGAGCACACATTAGGTGTTGTCAAATTGGCATTAGACATTTCCAAGCATTATGAACATTTAGACAGACAAGTCATTTTAGCCGGAGCAATATTCCATGACTTTGGTAAAATATGGGAATTTTCTGGTGGTATTGTTAACGACTATACAACAGCAGGACGTTTACTTGGGCATGTGGAATTGGGGCTTGAACATTTGCAACCTTACTTGCAAAAATCAGGACTTGATGAAGAACTAATATTACACTTTAAACATCTTATCTTAAGTCATCATGGTAGTTATGCTTTTGGTGCAGCACGTTTACCGCAAACTGCCGAGGCTTTGCTGCTACACTTTGCCGACAATATAGATGCCAAAATGGCTCAATGCCGAAATATTTTTGCCGAGGCTGAAACTGAAACATGGTCAAGCTATCAACCAACTTTGGAGCGATACCTTTATAATCCGAAGCCAACACCTCTACCAACACCTAAAATCTCAAGCGCAAAAGAAAATACGGAGGAGCAATGTTTATCACTTTTGAAGGCATAGAAGGATCAGGAAAAAGCACTGCACTAAATGGTCTTGCAGCCACTTTAGAAAATGAGGGCTACAAAGTAGTTTGTACACGTGAACCTGGTGGTTCTGCTCTTGGGCGTATTTTGCGTGGTGCATTACTAAATGAAGAAAGTAAAATCTGCCCTGAAGCTGAACTTTTTTTATTTTTAGCTGATAGAGCGCAACATGTGCAAGAGTTTATATTACCGCATCTTGAGCAAGGATATTTTGTACTTTGCGACCGCTATGTAGATTCAACCATAGCCTACCAAGGTGGAGGACGAAATTTAGGCATAGAACCGCTTTTAAGCTTGCATAAATTAAGCACAAATGACCTTTGGCCCGATTTAACTTTATTACTTGATGTACCTGTAAGTACAGGCATAAACCGTGCCACCATGCGTAATAATCAACAAGATGATAGTATAAATGAAAAACGCTTTGATGTTGAAAGTGCAAATTTTCATAACCAAGTACGCCAAAATTATATCGTGCGTGCAGCTCAAGATACCAAGCGTTTTGTCATCATTGATGCTAATAAAACACCTGCACTTGTGCTTGAGCAATGCGTTGCTGCCGTCAAAAAAAACCTAGAGCAAAGGAAATAACATGTCCTGTGAATATTACAAATTAGAATGGTGCGGTAAACGTTTACATACTACTAGCACTACAGCTAATTCTTTTGATTTAGATTCTGACCTCAAACCTAAAGCACCCTTTGCAATACATTCTTGCCTTGGAGATGATAATAAAATTTGGTGTACAGTTTATCGTGCACAAGGTATGGGCGGTGGTATTTTTATTATGCGTGACTTTGATGAGGTACTCATAATAGCCAAGGCTCAAGATAATATGACCTTTCTTAGTGGACTTGAGTTTTTTGCAGGCATAGTCAGCAACAGCCGCTATGGAGCAGATATTTTTGAGCATGTCGATGATGACGAAGAATAAAGGAAACGTGCGTCCCACAGGGCGAATGAAGGCAGTGTGCCTTTCTGATTTATTCTGCTTACAGAATAAATCAGCATTTCCTAAAAATAAAAAAGCTCCTTGACCACCAAGGAGCTTCTGCGGATGAATTTTGTAGCTCGTATTTACCAATTAACTAACTTAGAAAGGCCATAAATTGTCCATAAATCTTGTAAACCAACCTGGTTTTTGTTTATCAGCAAGTACACCCTTACCATAGTATTGAATATTGGCATCGGCCATTTGCGTTGACATAATGGTATTTTCAGCCGAAACATCGCGGGCACGTATCGTTCCTGTGATTACCATGTATTGAGTTTCTTCATTAACACGAGTTTGGCGCACTCCTTCCAATTGTAAAATACCACCAGGTAAAACCCTGATAACACGCGCTGCCAAAGATGCAGTAACAGTATTTTCACGTGTGGTTTCTCCAGAGCCCTCAAAATCACTACTTGATGTTGTATTCAATACACTTGTACCTGTTCCCACCGGGGCTTCAAGGCTATCTACCCCACCACCTGGAAGATATGGAAACATATTTAAGCTCGTTCTTCCAAAGGCTGAGGCAATATTATAATTGTTATTACTTGCTTTATCTGCTGTGGTATCGGCAGTATTTGATGCTTTAGTACTTTCCATAATATTTACCACAACTATGTCCCCTACTCGCCTAGCACGACTGTCAGAAAAAAGTGGGTCGATATCACTTTCAGCAAAGAGTGATCCAGGATTATTGACCCTTGTATTTTCATTATAGACAGGGGCATGTGCAACTGGTGCAACAACCTCCGGTGCTTGCTTGGCACTTTGGCAACCAAGGCACAATAGTGCCACACCTAGCAAAAGACTTTGACAAAATAATGTGCGCTTTTTCATAATTCCCTCACTTCTCCCCATGGCATTATTGTGCCACAACGGTTTTGTTATCTCGTATAGTAGCATATACTTGTTTTTTACTTTGCAAATTCCGCACCGGAATTGTTGCTCCTGGTTCACCATCGGCTAAACTTTCAGCCTGCACCGACATAACTACGTTGCCTTTTTCATAAATTAGTCGAACAATAGCCCCTTTACGAACCATGGCTAAACCCAGTAAATCAGCCTGAAAAATTGGTTGCCCTGTACCAACACCACGCACCATTTGCCACGGGCCACCTCGACCATCCCACGGCATACCACGTAAATGCGCGACATTTACACGAATAAATGTTATATCTTGTGCATGTAAGGCATCACCCTTATTTAAAGGACGTGCTGCGGAGGGCACTTCAACCCAAAGATCCAGAAAAGCTGTGCCCGCTGCACGACGTAAAATTCTTCCATCGGCTTCCTGTATGATAAAACGAAAACTGATGCGACCCGGTGCAATCTTACCAACTTCCAAATCAACTTTTTGCTGACTATGGGCTAAAAATATGTACGGAGGTAAGCGAAATTCTGTTATGTCACCTGTTCCCGGCATAGCTTGAATTTGTGGGGTCAAATATCTGACAACATAATTTCGCAAGTCACTTTCTTGTAATACCAAACCACCACGTTGTATTGCTAAAGAAGATGGCAAAATACACCTTGGAGCATAATCCTTTAATGTCTCATGCAAAGCTTGCGACAAACGTGTTTTATTAATCTGTAGTGGTTTGCCTTCTTCTGGTGGGGCTGGCCACAAAGGCGTTGTGCTTAATTTTTGCCAAAGCTCAACTGGTATAGGACCCAAAGGATCTGCAATTTCTCCTAGGGTAACCATATTACTATGAGTTACAGCAGCCTCACGGATGCGAATACGCCAATCATCAGCCTCTTGTACTTGCAGAGTTTTTGGAGCAAAATTCTTATTCATCATATTATTACGAACTTGTGGATTTTGCACCATTTGCTGCTCTGGACTTAATGGAATACCAGCACTTTGTACATTTATCGCACACAATGTTATAGCCAAACCACAAATGGCGGCGCAACATATAATGAAAATCTGTGTACGATAAAAATTAAACATACTATGACCTCTTTAATTGTACTGCAATACCAAGCATTGAGTCTGACGTTTGAATTGACTTAGAATTGACTTCATAAGCACGTTGACCAACAATCATATTTACCATTTCATCAACTACTTCAACGTTGGACATTTCCAAAAATCCTTGAGCTAATGTTCCAACATTATCTGTACCTGGCACACCTTCAAGTTCATCACCAGATGCGTCAGTTGGCGTATACAAATTGCGTCCACGTGCATCAAGACCAGCTGGATTGATAAAGGTATAAATAGGAATATCGGCACCGGCTATTTCTGTTCCTGTAGAATCAAGTGCAGCAATGTGACCTTGTGGCGAAATAGCAATATTTTTTGTTTCAGGTGGCACTGTAAATTCTGGCTGTAGTACATAGCCATTGGCTGTAACTACTGTACCGTCTTGGTTTAACTTAAATGAGCCAGCCCTTGTGTACATAAGCTCACCATTAACTTCCACTTGGAAAAAGCCATCACCTTCAATAGCTACATCCAAAGCATTGCCGGTA
Organism: uncultured Desulfovibrionaceae bacterium; assembly: GCA_964372165.1. Classification (GTDB taxonomy): domain Bacteria; phylum Desulfobacterota; class Desulfovibrionia; order Desulfovibrionales; family Desulfovibrionaceae; genus CAYJAD01. Next base: position 4,746 of record CAYJPT010000007.1, read on the forward strand.
TTTTGAAAGTCACCTTGCGAAAAGAATTTGTGCACAGCTGTGGGTCTTGCACCCATACCAACTTGAATACCAACTGGTAACATAGTATCACCCTCGGTAATAGAACCTGCAATCTTCATGGTTTGATACATAAGATCTTCAAATTCTGCGCGACTTTTCTTAAACCCTGTTGTATTAACATTTGCAAGGTTATTAGAAATAACATCAATATTTAATTGCTGGGCCACCATTCCTGTAGCACCTGTCCAAAGGGAACGCATCATGGCTATATCTCCTTATATGCTATGCACTCTTATGAGCTTTAGCTTATTTTACCAACTTTTTGAATTGCTTCTCTATCCACTGTATCGGAAGTTTGAATAACCTTTTGATATGCTTCAAACTGGCGGTTAACCTCAATCATATTAACCATCTCAGTTACAACTTCCACATTAGACGCCTCAACAAAACCTTGAGAAAGACGTGAACCAAGTAAAAGTGGGTCCACCTCTGCTACATCAACACCTGGTCTTGGCCTGTATAGATTTTGACCTTGTTTCTCTAAGTTTTGTAAATTATCAACGGTTACAAAGTTTATATTATTAACAAGGTCACCATCGGCAAAAACTTGACCATCGCCAGAAATATTCACCTCTCGTGTACCAGCTGGGATAATAATAGCCCCATCAGTACCCTGAACCTGCCACCCTTGCGGTGTCACCAATGTCCCATCAGACGACATAATGAAGTGCCCATTGCGTGTATATAATTCACCATGTGGAGAATTAACCTTAAAAAAGCCTTCACCATTGATTGCAAGGTCAAGCGGATCACCCGTGAAGCGCATAGAACCTTGAGCAAAATCAGTTTTTGAAACTGCAATACGAGGCCTTGCCATATTCATAGGATCAGGAAAAAGTGGTTTTGAACGAACATTCATAAGTGGCTCACGAATTTCATCATGCGCAAAAGTAGCCATTGTATCTTTGAACGCCAAATGATCACGCTTATAACCATTTGTATTGACGTTTGCCAAATTATTGGCAATGAAATTCATGCGGTGTTCTGTGCTCAAGGCACCAAAAACAGCACTAAACATAGTTTCTTGCATGAAAAAATCCTCCTGAACATCTTTTGAACAATTATATTTTGTAATGGTTCATGATGTTACACAAGGGTCATTGCAAGTAGTGAGCCAAAGCATTTGTCTCATGCACTATAAGCACAAATAATTTAGACTGCTGCACAGTTAATTGTGCGGAGGCTTTTGTAGCGTTGGTGTTAATCTATAGCTTAAATGGCATAGTAAAGTTTTTAAGCAAGAAAAATTTCGCTCAATGCGAAAGTGGTCCGAGTTTGTTTCTGTAGTTATAGAAGAGACATTGGAGCCAGTAGTGCTGTAACAGTACGTAAAAACGTGCTGTTACAACATACCTTGCATGGTCATTAAATTGGTTTAACTTGTAAGTATTTTAAGCTTCGGTTAGCTCATCAAGCTCATCTTCAAGTTCTTTTAGTTCGGCCTCTAATGCCTCTACTTGGGCATTATTTCCTGTTTTTTCTGCTTCTTCTTCAGCTTTGGCAATTTGCATTTCAATTTCTAGTATTTCAGCTTCAAGATTTGTTTGAGAAGTGGTTGCATCAGTACTTGCACTAGATCCACCTCCTGAACCTTGCCCTCCTCCACCGGAGGGTTTAGCACCTGAAGATTTATCACCTGAAGATTGATCAGATGATGATTGTTCATTAGCTTGATTTGCCTCTTGCATTGCAGCAGCTTCTGGGTTTTCAGCTAGAAAAGCCTCTAACTCATCTGAACTCATGTCTGAAACATCCTTACCAGGTTCTTGCATTAAAGAATGCAGTTCTTTGGCCTCATCAGAAATATCAACAATGTCACCAGATGCACCTACAGCAGATTGTTTATTACCCTCAGTATTTAACGTACCAAAAGCACTGCTTCCTTGCACTGACACCCCAAAACTATTAATCTCCATACTATTCTCCTTTAGTGGAAAACTTTTCCACCAAAGAAAAATATGCAAAAAACATTCCACATAAAATATTTTTTGCATATATAGTAATGACTTAAAAATATGATGTAAAGGTGCTGAGCCATTAATTCATATAGCAATACTTGATTTAATCAGCACAAATACTATTTAACCGAACCTTACGTAAATCAAGAGCAAAGCGATTGATTTTTATTTATTTTAATTCTGCACTAGAATTTTTTGTTTTGCAAATATACTTTGCAAACTTGGTAAAAAAATACTCAATAAATAATTGTGCAGGACTCATATTTAACACTTGACGTTAAACTCTATGCCATATATACGACTCTTGGAAGTCAAGCGGCGCAAGCACCGCCAACCCCGTCAGGTCCGAAAGGAAGCAGCGGCAACGGGTTCGCTACGGGTGCTTGGCTTCCTTTCTAGACCTATCATTTATAAACAAAATTTCATAAAGTTAATGTCTTATCATCAACTTTCTTTACATCTTTTTTAGTTCAGCATACCAAGCGCCAGCCTGCTCCATTAGTTTATTGGTACGACTTGCAATGGCATGTGGATCTTTTAAATATCCATCAAGTAATAAACTTGTATCATAAAGACCTTCTACTAAATCTTTTAATAACACATCATTGGCATCTGCTTTATGTATGCGTAAAAGTGTGCGTAACATGTGGTGGTCACGATTAACTTCTAATACTTTTTGTGGCACTGAGTCATCTTTGTTCATCACACGCATGAGTTTTTCCATAGATGAAGTCATGCCACCATCTGGGGCTACTAAGCATGCAGGGCTATCGGCTAAGCGATGTGATACACGCACTTCTTTGACCCTATCACCCAAAATATTTTGCATATTTTGCAATAAAGCATCAAAATTTTGCACATCTTCATCAGCTAATGGAGCAGTTTGTGCTTTGTCATCTTCATTATTTGCAAAATCTTTTAAATTGTCATCATTGGCATGCTCAACAGCCTTAAAATCCCACTCTTTATATTGACCAAGCCCTTCCATGACAAACTCATCAATTGGTTCCGTAAGATAAAATACTTCAAGCCCTTTTTTGCGAAATACTTCTAAATGCGGATTTAGGCGCACAGCTTCACGACTGGCACCTGAAACGTACCAAAATGTCTTTTGACCAGATTTAGCACGACCCATGTAGTCATCAAGTGAACTAAGCCCCTCAGAATCATCATGGAATGAAGAGTTAAAGCGTAATAATGCCGAAATTTTCTCACGATTAATATAGTCGTGATAACCAAGCTTAAATACACGTCCGTGAGCATGCCAAAATTTTGCATATTTTTCTTGGTCTGTAGATAACTTTTCCAAATGACTCAAGCTTTGCTTCACAATGGTTTGCTGAATTTTTCTAACAACAATATTTTCTTGTAAAGTTTCTCTTGAAATATTAAGCGGCAAATCCTCAGTATCAACAACACCTTTGAAAAAGGCTAAATATTCTGGCAATAATTCTTTATTCTCACGCATAATAAGTACACGGCGTGCATACAAATCAAGTCCCCAATGCTCACGCCCACTACCAAAGAAATCTTGTTTGTGCTCAGGAATAAAAAGCAATGCATTAAATTGCACAGGAGCATCCACAGCTAAATGCACTGTATCTATAGGCTCTTGCCCATCATAGGTTAAAAACTTATAAAACTCAGCATATTGCTCTTTAGTGATGGAAAACTTTGGTTCACGCCATAGAGCTGGTGTGGTGTTGACATGGTCACCATCCACTGTAATGTTAAAAGGAATAAAGGCAGAATGTGTGCGTATGATTGACTCTATGCGATATTTTTCTAAAAATTCTGCTGCGTCATCTTTAAGGTGTGCGACAATGCGTGTACCTCTTGTGGGGCCATCCTCTGCTGGCATAACACTAAATGTACCTGTACCATCACTACTCCAAACATGTGATTTTGCATCACCAAAAGCTGGCTTTGATGTCACTTCAACTTTATCAGCAACCATAAATACAGCATAAAAGCCAACACCAAAACGACCAATAATATTAGCAGCATCACCTGTTGATTCGCCATTTTCTTTTGCAGCAGCGCCCAAATCAGCCAAAAATTCTTCAGAGCCTGACTTGGCAATAGTTCCAAGGTTAGCCATAAGCTCATCTTCAGTCATGCCAATGCCGCTGTCACTGATGGTCAAAGTTTTGGCGTCTTTGTCTATTTGAATGTTAATTTCAAGGTTAGCATCAGGATTAATAGGACTTAGACCCTTGTTTTGTTGAAAGCGTAATTTATCTAATGCATCTGAAGCATTAGATATAAGTTCTCTTAAAAAAATTTCCCGATTGGTATAAAGCGAATGGGTAATGATATCTAAAACCTTACGCACTTCCGCCTTAAATTCATGTTGCTTCGTCTCACTCATCATATTCCTCCAAATAATATACTCAACAAACACCTGCACATATTGAAACTTGTAACCAGCCAAGCATTTTAATGACAAGTATCAATGCTTACAGCATAGCATTATTTAAGCTTCAATAATATAGATTGTGCAAATATCCTCACTATAAATAAAATTTATTATGCAAGCGTCAAGGGGTATAAGTAAAAATTACACCTTTACACGCATATTTGCATATTGCTTTGGAAAAAATTGATACTACTTTAGATGTTTTTTACAAAACATGCTGAATTAATATTTTTTCGATGTGGTCATTTTTTCTTGGAACAATACTTGCATAATTTTAGGCAAGAGTAATTTTTTACACAAAGTATTGCAAAAAATTAGTAGAATAAAATACAAAATACCCGTCAGGAGTTTAACATGGACATTAACACTAATAACACAAATGCCGTCAGCAGTTTTAGAATTCTTTGGGAACAAGGTGCAAATCAAAGTCAAACTGCACAAAATCAAACTAGTAGTACAATAAGTGAAGATAGCGTGCGCATAAGCAATTTTCCGCAAGATGCAACATTGCTTAGTGACGATGAAGCTACTTCGGTATTAAATGAAACAGTAGACACTATTAAAAATGATCCACACACTGCTATGTTTGCTCATAGTGGGCTTGATGCATCACGTGTAGCTGCTTTACTTGCTTAAACTATACTTTTACAAAAAAATAAGAGTGTTGTATAAAACTATGCAACACTCTTATTTACTGGTCAAAGCTGAAAAAGTCATTTTTCAATAACTTTTTGAAAAGTACACTGGCTCCAAATGCCAGAGTTCTAGCTTATTTTGCGCCGTGCTAAATTTTCTTACAGAAAAATTTCATTAGTCGACACTTTAAAAACTTAATTTATAAATCGTAAAATTACCAAAAAATTGTTTTCATACGCATATTTATGGCGTTTTTTTTAAATCACAAAAGCATTTTTTTATTTAAAAACTTGTTCCCGTGCTTTTTCAATTTCTGCAAACATCTGCCTTGAAAAGTATTTCTCATCAAAAGCTTGTGCATGCGCAGCAATAACTTCGGCATCAAAATTTGTACGCATGGCTTCAAAAGCCAGTATTGCATCGCACAAAGCATCTTCGTGCTGATCTTCAAAAAAAAGGCCTGTTTTATTGGCAATTACAGATTCTGTTGCACCACCTCGCCCATAAGCAATAATTGGTGTGCCGCTGGCCATTGCCTCTACAGGGACTAAGCCAAAGTCTTCTTCTCCTGGAAAAAGCAAGGCTGCACAAGTGGCATATAGTGTACGAATTTGAGAGCTTGGTATACGCCCCAAAAATTCTATATTTTGCCCACTAAGTGTTTTCCATTTTTTATAAGCTTCGCCTTCACCAACTATTAACAGTTTGCGGCCCAAGCGTTTACAAGCATTGATGGCAATATCAACCCGTTTATAATCAACCAATTGTCCAACACAAAGATAAAAATCTTCTCTTGGTTTTACAGATACTTGAAATTCGCTTGCTATAATTGGCGGAAAAACAACACTGGCTTCACGCCGCCAATGTTTACGAATACGCCTTGCAACGGTTTTTGAATTAGCAACAAAGTGGTCCACACGATTAGCACTAAGTGCATCCCAAAGGCGCAGATGATGAAAGAAATAACGCATAGCAGTGCGCACAGGCCAAGAGGATGATTGCAAATAGTCTTGGTATAAATCCCAAAGATAACGCATGGGCGAGTGGCAATAACAAACATGTGTACAATCACTATGTGTTAAAACACCCTTGGCTGGCCCTGACTCTGAAGAAATGACTAAATCATAATCTCTAAGATCTAATTGCTCCAATGCTAAAGGCATAAGTGGCAAATATTTTTGATAATGTTTTGTTGCCGATGGTAGCTTTTGAATAAAGGTTGTATAAATATTTCGCTCTTGCAAAAATGGTGAAATTTTATCTTTATCACAAACATGTGTAAAAATATCTGCTTGTGGGTACATACGGCATAAGGCTTCTAGAACTTTTTCACCTCCGCGCATGCCCACGAGCCAAAAATGCACCAAGGCAACCTTGCGTGGTGCAGCTAAAGCTGGCTTAACAACTTGTAGATTTTCTATATCAGATATTGGCATGCAATTAATCCCAACGAGTACACAGAGGCATAGTATTATTTTCTATGGCATTTTTGAGTTTGTCCGTTGTTACACAAGCAACACCCACTTGTTCAAGCACAAGTCCTGCTGCATATGTGGCCAGTAAACAACAAGTTAGCACATCAAGACCAGCAGCACGCCCGAGAGCTAAGGTAGAAATTACCGTATCACCTGCTCCAGTCACATCAAAAACTGCCTTAACGCTTGGTGCTATATTCCATACAGTGCCATCTTTGGCAAAAAGTGCCATTCCTTCTGCACCTAGAGTTATAAGTAGCTCCTTGCAAGCATACGCATCCATGATACGTCGCCCAGCCAAAACAACATCCTTGGCATTTATAAGGCGCATATGTGCCATCTGCTCAGCTTCTTTCCTATTGGGAGTCATAAGCGAGCTATTGGCATAACAAACTGCATTATCAGGTTTTGGGTCAATTAATAATTCCACTGGCATTGATAGTTGATTAATTGCTTTCTGAATGCACTCACGAATATTTATGTTAACAAGACCCTTGGCATAATCAGAAAGAATCATTGTGCCGTGACTAGGCATAAGCTCTTTTAAGGCTTTTGCTATAAACTCACTTTCCTCTGTGCAAAGTGCCAAGCAATCTTCCTTATCAAAGCGAAGCATTTGTTGACCTTGTGCCATAATGCGAGTTTTGACAATGGTACTGCGGAAAGAACTTTGCAAAATACGATGTGCAATACCTATTTGATTAAGTAAGTGCATAAGTTTTTGCCCATCTGCACCACTACCGCACACAGATAAAAGTGTTGGCCTACCGCCTAAACTACTAATATTTTGCGCAACATTTGCAGCACCACCAAGCATATGACGTTGGCTTACAATGTTAACCACAGGCACAGGTGCTTCTGGTGAAATTCTTTGCGCATCACCTTGCAAATATACATCAAGCATAATATCACCCAATATGAGTACATTTTTGCCAACAAGGCTTAAAATGCTATTATGCAAATGTTCTTTGTCTAGTGTCAGTTCAGGCATAATCAACTTATCTATCAGTAAGTGCCGCAGTAATAAGACCCTCTGCAGCAAGTTGTCCATCTACAAAGGCACGAGCTTCAATTTTGCAAAGCCTCAACCGCCAGCGAGGATCTTTGCACTCAAGGTCTAATCTATCACCAGGTCTCACCGGACGACGAAATTTTACTTTTTCAATACCTGCAAAAAGCAATAATTTATCCTTTGGGTAGCCAAGCCCTGCAAGACCAAGCAAGCAACCCGCTTGTGCCAAAGCTTCCAATATCAAAACACCTGGCATTATTGGATTTTCAGGAAAATGCCCTTGAAAAAAAGGCTCATTGAAAGTTACATTTTTATAAGCCTTAATATATGAATCAGGCATACACTCCACAACCCTATCAACAAGCAAAAAAGGATAACGGTGTGGTAATATAGAACTAATTCTATCTATATCCATTGTATATGGTGATGATTCTGCCATTATCTACCTCCTGATTTTTCTAACAAAAGACATTTTTAGGATTTTTGTCTATTTTTCAGCAAAAAATCCCCATACTATATACATAGAAACCCCGAACTCCCAAAAGAGGGAGCCGGGGAAAAACACAGTATACATTGTATATTAATTATTTTTTGCTCTTATCAGCTTTCCAAATTTTATTAACTTCTTCTAATACTTCTTGTGTCAAGTTCATGCTTTTCTTAGCAAAAAGCACACCACCAGTTTCAACAACAAGGTCTAAGCCCTTGCGTGATGCCACTGCACCAGCAGCCTTATAAAATAACTCATACATTTCTTGAGTAATTTTTGCTTCATCTTCTTGTAGCTTTTGTGTTGTAGTACGGTATTTTTCTTCAAATTCACGCTGCAAACGCTCTAGCTCTGTTTGCTTTTCTTTGCTTGCATTCTTTTGAAAATCAGCAGCTTTCTTTTGTAAATCTTGGTATTGCTTTTCAAATTGTTTTCTTTGAGGACCGTATTTAGATTCCATTTTTGTTTTAGCATCTTTGGCAGGCTCGCTGTTGCTTGATATAACTTTCATATCAACAACGCCTACTTTTAACTCTACAGCCATGGCAGTACTAGCCATCATAAAAATAGTCACCATGGTCAAAATAAGCACTTTACGCATTTAATTCTCCTTTGCGTGGGCACATTCTTTTATTTTTTAAAGTTGTTAACTTAATTAGCATCACATAGCACCATCATCTTTATTCGTCAAGGCAAAGTGCAAGCTTTGTCCCTTTTCAAAGCGTTTTTTATACGCGATAATTCCATCAGCTATACCCTTAGCCAATATTTTTCTATACCCGATTTGCTTGAGCTGGTTTGCCTCATTTTTATTACTGCAATAGCCAACTTCCACTAATATTGCCGGCATTCCAGTGCCTATTAAAACGTGGAAAGGGGCTGAGCGAGTACCACCATTTTTTGTCTTAAATCCGTTATTTCTTAATTGCTTCATGGTAGCTTGCTGTACGTCATCTGCAAGGTCAATGGATTCAGTGGTACGCACGTTTAACATCACATTGGCCAATAAATCTTGCATGTCTCCAAGCTTACGATCGCTGGTGGCATTTTCTAAGGCGGCAGTTTGGGCTGCAAGAGAGTTTTTTGCAAAATTTAGATAATATGTTTCAAAGCCGTGCACACGTTTATCTTTATTGGCATTAACATGAATTGATACAAAAAGATCTGCCCGTGCATCATTGGCTTGTGCAGGTCTAACGCTTAAAGGGATGGCTTTGTCCGTAGTGCGGCTGTACACAACATTTAAACCTTTTGTTTTCAAAACCTTACCCACTCGTAAACCAATATCAAGCACAGTATCACGTTCAACAATTCCATTGGCAATTGCTCCAGGATCACGCCCCCCATGTCCAATATCAATAAATACAGTCTGAACGCTTAAACCTAATTGCAAAGCCATGTCATTGGTATTAGCCTTATGCATACGCTTTGACAATTCAGCAGCACTTAACTTTGGCTCAGTATCAGCAGCTGATTTTGCTTTAGCATTGTTTTTTTCAGCAATGTTTTTAGGTTTAGCTATAGTTTTGCTTTCAGCTATTTTTTTTGTTGTACTCACATTATTTTTTGGTGGTGCAACTTTTGGCTCAAGCTTTACAGGCAGTGCTTTTTTAGAAGAAGCATCTGCACTAGATACATTGGAAGGCTTGGGTGTTTTATTTTCAACCTTTGCTTTTGGCTTTGCTTTAGCCTTTGCTGTGCCATCTTCTACAGTATTTGATGCAAGCTTGAGAGATTTTTTTATTTTTTTATCTTTAGGCACTAAGGGTCTAGTTGTAGCTGTAAGTACAATCCTAAAAGGGTTTTGTTCAATCTTTGTCTGGTAAGTTGGATTTTTATCAAAATCCAATTTTAACTTAACACTTCCATACTCATGCTCAGTAAAAACAAGTTTTGTTAGTAAGCTTCCTTTAACTCTTGCACCTTTATATACCCCTTTAGAGAGAGAAGCATTATCGATAACAAGTAAAATTGACTGCCCCTTAGCTTCAGCAACATGCCATGTAGTGTGCTTATCTAGCTCAACTATGATTTTTACAGTGTGCTTACTAGTTGAAGCCCAAGAGACTTGAGTCAATGCCGAATATATATTTTCTTGAGTGGCATCGTTTTGCATTAGTCGTTTTTTTGACGCCACTTGTTTTATTTTTACATTAAGATTTTTTTCCAAGGCAATAACTTTTTCATACATGTCACCGCGTGGGATATGTGTTCGAGTATATTCTAAAAGCTGCAATGCTTCTTTATCATTGCTTAATTTTGCACTTTGCAATATGGCAGCTTGCAAAAGTGCATCATCAGCCAAACGGCTGGTACTAAATTCATGCGCAAGCTTTGTGTACTGCTCAATTGCTGCAAGATAATCATCTTTTTCCCTAGCTGATAATTCACGAATTAATGCATTGCGAAATAAAGCCGCAGGACGATTAGGCCAGTCTTCGTATTCTTCATAAATGGCATAAAACTCATTAGCCAAGGCATTCCATTGCTTATATGACACATCTTCTTGTGCTTTCAAGTCGTCAAAGACTTTTTTTGCAACATCATAGCGAGCCTTGGCAGTATCCTCAATGGCAGTGACAGTCTTTTTATAATCACTGTCATAAAATGATGCCATAAGAACTACTAATGCCATCATAAAAATCAATGCAGGCCATAGTCTACGCCAAATGGATGCAGATTTATTATTATTTTTCTTTGCCATATACTCACCTATTCTAACTACAAATACAACTCACTATCTATACTAACACAATATAAATTATAGCCATATTTGCTTTATGCTTCCTTTCAAATTTTAACGAAATATAATAAAAGTCACAATTCAATAATTTCATGCATTATACATGCCATTATTATTTGATATAATACAAAACCATATTGACTCTTGCCTTTTAGTGCATACGGATATATATTACTCTAAGGAAACTAGGATGCCACTTAAATAATTGGCACATTTTTATGTACACCTTATGGAGGTCATTATGGAAACAAGTCGTACTGTTGCCAGTCAAGGCGTCAGTGTTGCTTCGATTTTTTTACGCCAAGTTTATCAATGGATGACTTTAGGCCTTGGAACCACTGCTGTATTAGCTTGGGTAGTGGCAAATTCAGAAGCTGCACGCAGCTTAATTTTTGGTAATACCTTTGTGCTCATAGGTCTTGTGATTGCACAATTCGGTTTAGTTATAGCCATATCATCAGCTGTGCAACGCATGTCTGCTGCTACTGCCACAGGTTTATTTTTACTTTACTCGGCACTAACCGGTGTAACACTTTCAAGTGTTTTTATTGTGTATCCTATAGGCTCTGTAGTCAATGCATTTGTAGTCACCGCAGGAACTTTCTTTGCAATGAGCGTTTATGGTCTTGTAACTAAACGTGATTTAACTAGCATGGGTAGCTTTTTAATGATGGGTCTTTTTGGCCTTATTATAGCTATGATTGTTAATATTTTCCTACAAAGTGCTATGATGGACTTTATTATTAGTGCAGTTGGTGTGCTAATATTTACAGGTCTTACAGCTTATGACACACAAAAGATAAAGGAATTTGGCGCAAATGCTCCACTGTCAGACGGTACAGCGGTGCGTCGTGGTGTAATTCTTGGCGCACTAACCCTTTACCTTGATTTTATAAACTTATTTGTCATGATGCTACGTTTATTTAGTGGCAACAGAGATTAATACTAAAAATTTATTATTTAAGGAAACGCTGACTAAATCAACAAATCAAAAAACATATTGTGCCTTTCCTTACAAAGTAGGCAATTGTGCCTTTCTGATTTATTCTGCTTGCAGAATAAATCAGCATTTCCTTAAGTTCATAAAAATTAAAAATGTAATTTTTTATAAAAACAAAAGTATAGGGCTTTTCTGCTGTGTACGCACAATAGAAAAGCCCTTTTTTAATACATGAGATAAGTCTTTACACATTTAGTATTAAACCATACAACTGCCGCCAAGTGCAATGTGTTTTATATTTTACACTTCTTGTATCATAAACTTTACAAGGACATTTCATAAATCTGTCATTACAACTATTTACACTAATGCCTTAATATCGAATAGCAATAAAAGGATTCTCATGGGTCGCAAGCCAAAAAATTTTTCTAAAAAACATAAATCATCTTCTGTTTATACATATGAAGAAGTAACTTCTAATATTTTATTTGACCTAATCAATGATGGGCATAAGCCTATTCGTATTGATCAAATTTTGCGTATTTTGGGTGTCGCTCGCAAGCAAAAAAGCATAATTGAAGAAATGTTACTTGAATTGGTTGAGCAAGGACGTATTTTACATTTACATGGAGGACAATGGGTTTCAAGCTCTCAAGTTCGTACAATGACAGGTAAATATAGTGTTCAACGTTCAGGTGCAGCTTATGTCGATAGCATAAAAAACGATAAGCACAGCACACAAAAATCTTCATCAAGTCACTCTACTTCTGTATTTATACATCCATCACAAGCAGGTGAAGCATGGCATGGTGACATAGTACGAGCAGCAATTTTGCCGGGCAAACGCACTCATGATAAAAAAAATAGCAAGCCGGAAGGACGCATTGTTGAAGTAATAGAGCGTAAAGTTAAAGAGCTTACTGTACGTGTGCTGCATGGGGGTAAAGAACAAAAGCATGCAAGTAATTTTGTATTTTGTAAGCCTGCTGACACACGCTTTCCCCTCACATTGCGCCTTGAGCATGTGCCTAAAAAAACACAGCATGGTGAATTACTTTTAGTACGACCTATTGAGCAATTAGCATCAAACCTTTGGGAAGCTGAGTATATTGCATCCATAGGGCATGAAGAAAATATTTCAGTTCAAGAAAATTTAGTCAAACTTAATCACAATGCGCCAAATGACTTTCCTCCTGCGGCCTTACGTGAAGCTGAGGCATTTGCCAATGCCCCACAGCAAGTAGATTTACAGGGGCGTGAAGATGTGTGCCACCTACCATTTGTTACTATCGACGGTGAAACGGCACGTGATTTTGATGATGCCATATATGTGCAAAGTCTACCCAATGATGAAGGGTGGTGTTTGCATGTAGGCATTGCCGATGTAAGCCACTATGTACACCCACGATCTGCCCTTGATAAAGAAGCGCAAGTCAGGGGCAATTCTTGGTACTTTCCTTGTTCTGTTGAGCCCATGTTGCCCAAAACACTTTCTACAGGTCTTTGCAGTCTAAATCCGCATGAGCCAAGACTAATTATGCTTGCAAAGCTATACATAAGCCCCAATGGTACAGTGCAAAAAAGCCTTTTTAGCAAAGCCTGCATGTGCTCCAAGGCAAGGCTAACTTACAATCAAGTAAAGGAATTAGTAATAGACAAGAATGAAAAAACTTATACTGATTTTTTGCAAGAACCTAATGCCGCATTAATAATGCCTATGTTGGAAGTTGCTCTAAAACTAGCTAAAGTTTTAGCAGCAACACGTGAGCAAAGAGGTAGCCTTGACTTCCATATGCCAGAACCGGAATATATTTTTGATGAAAAAGGTCGCATCAACGATATTAAGCGTAAGCAAAATCATTTTGCCCATCAGATGATTGAAGAATTTATGGTTGCAACCAATGAAGCTGTGGCTCGCTTTTTAACTGAAAAATCCACTCCCCTACTTTATCGTACACATCCTGCACCTGATGACACGCAATTAAATAGTCTTTTTCGTACTTTACAAACTACAAGCATTGCGCAAGACTTACCTAAACGCCCCAATGCTGCAAGTTTACAAAATATTTTGCATGCAGCAAAAGATAGTTCACAAGAATTTTTAATCAGCCGCTTAACTCTACGCACCATGGCACAAGCTAGATATCACCCTGAAAACATTGGTCACTTTGGTCTTGCCTCCACTAACTACTGCCACTTCACCTCACCCATACGCCGTTATGCTGACCTTGTGGTGCATAGGGCCTTAAAGCACGCACTAGGGCTTGATAGAAGCTCTATACCTACAGAACAAAAACTTATTATTATAGGCGATAAGCTTAATCATTGTGAGCGTGCAGCCATTGATGCCGAGCGTGAAATGGCTAAACGTCTAGCTGTATTGGTATTGCAAGATCGCATAGGTGAAGGTTTTGATGGTGTAATTTGTGGTGTATCTGATTTTGGTATTTTTGTAGAGCTTAAAGCAATGCCCATTGAAGGCATGATTCGCATCCGTGATTTAGGCGATGATTTTTTTGAATATGATGTAGAAAGACAAGAACTTATTGGAGTTATGCATGGTACTGTCTACAGATTAGGTCAAAATATACGCACTAGGCTTTTGGAGGTAAATCTTGGACGCTTGGAAATTACACTTGGCTTGGTACAAGATAAAAAATCACAAAGTCGCCGCAAAAAATACATCCAAAAGCCTAAAAAACACAGTGAACCTAGGCACGTACGGAATTCAAAAGCCCGCCGACACGGATAATTTCTAATTCTTCTGCGCTTAAGTCGTTGGTTACTTGGATATTGCGCTCACCAACTTTCATGGAGCAGGCAATGCCTGCTTCAAGCTTTGTGGTGTCAAGCTGCATAGGCATATCCATCTTAATATAATCATAATCCGCTGCATCTACAAAAAGTAGTGGTAAAATACCAAAGTTTATTAAGTTAGCACGGTGAATACGTGCCAAGGAACAAACAAGAACCACACGCACACCCAAATGTCTTGGGGCAAGGGCTGCATGTTCACGACTTGATCCTTGACCATAATTTTCACGTGCTACAATCACACCGTTTTGCATGCTACGAGCCCGGGCAGGAAAATCTGTATCAACAGGGGTTAAAACATATTCCGCAATGGCTGGAATATTGGAGCGCAAAGCTAAAATATGTGAATTGGCAGGCATAATATGGTCTGTAGTAATATTATCTGGCAAAACAATGCTTACTTGACCATTCAAGACATCGTCTAGCGGCGTAAACACCTCTAATGGTACAATATTTGGTCCATATAAAATTTGCACATCTTGCTTGGAAGTAGCCGGCTGCACAAATAAATCCTTTATGCTTGGTACTTTTTCAGGCAAGGAAGCACATTTTGGTGCTTCGCCCCAAGTGGCAGGATCAGTAAATTCACCATGTAAGGCTACTTGTGCTGCAGTAAGAGGGCTTGTCAAGTAACATTGCGCATCTTGTGTACCACTACGCCCTTCAAAATTACGATTAAAAGTACGCACACTTACTCCTTCAGAAACCGGAGCACCACCCATACCAATGCATGGGCCACAAGCGCATTCTAAAAGGCGCACGCCTGCAAGCAATAAATCATTTAATGCACCATGCTCGGCAAGCATAGTCAGTACTTGCTTTGAACCAGGTGCAATGGCTGTTGGACAGCTTGGGTTTACTTTTTTGCCCGCCATAACCACTGCGGCTTGGCATAGATCCCTGTAAGAAGAATTGGTGCAAGAACCAATGGCAACCTGCTCAACCTTAGTACCAACTAAATCAGCTACACGCATAATGCGATCAGGCATGTGCGGTGCTGCTGCAAGTGGCTCAAGGCTTGATAAATCAATACTTACTTCTTCATCATATATTGCATCATTATCAGCCTTAAGTTCCATCCAATCCTGTTCACGCCCTTGTGCTGCTAGGAAAATACGTGTTTGCTCATCACTTGGAAAAATAGAAGTCGTTGCCCCAAGTTCAGCCCCCATATTGGTTATGGTAGCCCGCTCCGGTACACTTAATGTATCAACACCAGGGCCTGCATATTCAAAAACACAGCCCACACCACCCTTAACAGAGCGCATTTGCAAAAGATGCAAAATAACATCTTTTGCTGTGGCCCAGCCGCCAAGAGTACCCTCAAGCCAGACGCGTACAACTTTTGGCATAGGGATAACATAGGGCTTTCCGGCCATGGCTAATGCCACAGAAAGACCGCCTGCCCCCATAGCCAAAGCCCCCATACCACCGGCAGTTGGGGTATGGCTGTCTGAACCTATTAATGTTGCACCAGGTTTTGCAAAATTTTCTAAATGTAATTGATGGCAAATACCTGTACCAGCAGGTGAAAACAGCGCACCAAATTTAGATGCTACTGTGCGTAAATAGCGGTGGTCATCGGCATTACGAAAATTTGTTTGCAAAGTGTTATGATCAACATAACTTACTGCAAGCTCCACTTGTACTTGCTCAACGCCCAAAGCCTCAAATTGCAGCCATGCCATTGTTCCGGTGGCGTCTTGCGTAAGAGTTTGATCTATGCGCAGTGAGACGGGTGACCCTACCTGCATGTTACCATGTTCAAGATGATTCTTAATAATTTTATGTACTATATTCATTGTCATAACCTTAATCCTTATACTCTAACCTTATAATAATTCACCAACACGTTGTCCAAAAGCCACCGTACCCACAGCCTTTGCACCACTCATTTGCTTTGCTAAATCAACAGTGACAAATCTATCAGCAAGGTTTTTTTCAATGGCATTGCGAATACTTTGTGCTGCAAGCGGCCATTGCATATGCTCAAGCATCATAGCTGCACTTAGAAGCAAACTGCATGGATTAGCCATATCTTTTCCGGCAATGGCTGGTGCTGTGCCATGTGTTGCTTCAAAAAAGCTTAATTTATCAGAAGAGTTAACACCAGGAGCCATACCTAAACCACCAACTTGTGCAGCTATGGCATCAGAAAGATAATCGCCATTTAAATTAGGTGTTGCTATAACATCAAAATTTTCAGGATTTTGTAATATTTCTTGAAACATAGCGTCGGCAATGCGGTCTTTTACTACCACACAACCAGCTTTTGGCTCAGCTTCGGTACAAACTTTACCTGCAAATTCTTCCATTGCTACATCATAACCCCATTGCCTAAAGCCACCCTCAGTAAATTTCATAATATTACCCTTATGCACCAAGGTAACATTACGCTCTGCCTTAAGACTTGCACCATTTAAAGCATATTGCAAAGCAGCGCGTACCAATCGCTTGGAGCGGTCAGGGCTCATTGGCTTAATGCCAAGGGCACTTTGTGGATAAATATTTACCCCAAAAGCCTCATGGAGAAAATCCGCTAATTTTTTTGCTTCATCGCTTTGGCTTGCATATTCAATACCGGCATAAACGTCTTCGGTATTTTCACGAAATACTGTTACATTAACTCGTTCAGGGTGTTTCACCGGACTTTCAATGCCTGTATAATGTTTGATGGGACGCACACATGCATATAAATCCAGCACCTGCCTAAAAGTCACATTCAAACTACGCATGCCTGTACCCACCGGCGTACCCAGTGGCCCTTTAATGGCAACAGAAGCATTTTTTAATGCATCAAGCGTTTCTTCAGGTAAGGCAGTACCTACTTCTTTAACAGCTTTATCCCCTGCAAGTAGCTCCACCCAGTTTATTTTTTGTGAATAAGATTTTTGCACTGCTGCATCTATAATAGGCCGTGTCACACTCCAAACCTCGGCTCCAATTCCATCTCCCTCAATCCAATATACAGTTGGGTTTTGCATCTTTAATCCTTATCAAATATTTTTATTTTTTTATAATATCACAATACCAGTGATTAAACATAAATATCACTTCATATCATTAAAAACTAATCATCACCTTGATCACCTAGTCTTTCACCATCATCTGACTGCGTTTCTTCAGCCTTAAGTATTTGAGCACGCTTTAATAACTCTTCAAGTTGAATATCAGCACCGAGCACACCTTGGATATTATCCTTAATGTCTGTAACAGTGCAAGAAACTGTGATGACCAATTTACCTGTAAATTGAGATTGGTACACATCCATAATATGCAAACTTCCCGTACGCATGGGTTCTTTAAACCACTCCCTTTGCGATAGATCAAAGCCCACACACTGTTCTTGATATTTATCCTCATTAGCTGGATCATTAATGGTTGAGCACAGCAATTTACCCTCACTATCTGTTAAATATAGATATTGTATAAAGTGATATTTTTCAATGAATTGCGTAAGAGCCTGCTGTTGACTCTTTTTATCTTTTAGCAAAATTGGATCACGTGCTTTTTTGATTAATATACGAGAAGCAAGCTTACCTGCCACACGCTTCATAGCTCCAAACTCAGTATCAAACAATTCAGGCATATGGCATTGTACAAGGCTTATCATTTCATTATGTGAAAATGAGGTGTTGCGCCCAGTGCGCTCATAAATAGCCATAATATCATCATAAATTGCACCCACCAAGGGATTGCGCTTATTGATTTTACGTGATTCATCAAGTTTAAATGTATTATTAATCCAATATGCAACGCCTGCACGACCTGATTTGTCGGTAATGATAATGGGGACAGATCGCCCAAGTACACCTGCTGTATCAAAAATATTATATATTTCTTCGCATTTACTTAATCCATCCACATGTACACCAGCACTGGTTGCATTAAAATCACGCCCCACAAAAGGATAATTTGGAGGGATAGTGTATTCAAGTTCTTTTTCAAAAAACTCTGCAATATCATTAATAACGCAAGTGTTTGCGGCTAAATCATCACCAGTTAGAGAAATATATTCAATGACCAAAGCCTCTAAGGGAGTATTACCGGTGCGCTCACCAAAGCCTAGCAAGGTACTGTTTACAGCACCGCAGCCAGAAAGCCACGCCGAAACACCATTAACCAATACTTTATGAAAATCATTATGCCCATGCCATTCCAAATGCTCACCCGGTACATTAGCTTCATCAATAAAGGCACGCACAATACGCTGTACTGAACGAGGCAAAGCCGCACCGGGATATGGCACACCATACCCCATGGTATCACAAAGGCGTATTTTTACCGGCATATGTGCTTCATGTGACATTTCCATAAGCCGCTTAGCAAAGGGCAAACAAAAACCATAAATATCAGCTCTTGTTATGTCCTCAAAGTGGCAACGTGGCACAATTCCCCACTCTAAGGCTTGACGCACCATATCCAAATACATATCCATAGCCTCTTGGCGTGTTTTGCCAAGCTTCAAGAATATATGATAATCAGAAACGCTGGTAAGCATGCCTACTTCATCAAATTCCATACTGCGTGCAAGCTCTAAATCATCTTTATGAGCCCTTATCCACGCTGTAATACGTGGAAAACGATACCCCCGTGCCCGACATACTTCAATAGCTTTACGATCTTTAGCTGAGTAAATAAAAAATTCTGAGGCATTAATAAGACCACTTTTACCACCCAACTTATGTAATAAATCATACATACGCGCTATTTGTTGAATAGAATAAGGCGGTCTTGCTTGCTGACCGTCACGAAAAGTCGTATCAGTAATGAAAAGACGCTCTGCAGGCTGTGGAGCTAACAAAACGCCATCAAATGATGTGCGACAAATAGATGTATATGGAAAAAGATCTCGGTATAGTTGTGGTTTTTTAGGCTCATCTAAAATAAGGGGACGTGTAAGGTTTTTAGGGTACAATAAAGTCATTTTTTAATCCTTGTCTTAAAAGATAAGAGCCGCACGATTATTTTTAAATGCAATTTTGTAAGGTCTACAACAATAATTACAAAACAAAAAAATTGTAGTGCAGAACTAAAAGACTCAAAATCAATCCTTCAACGGCAAAGTAAAATTGCCTATTCTTGATTTTTAGTCGTATGGGCTAATGCCAATACTCCAAAAACATACGCACAATAAATTGTACATAGACTGATGACAAACCCCCTTTCGGGCGTTTGTGCCGCCTAAACAAGCAAAGCTTGCTTGGCAGTAAGGTGCGAAAATCAATCGTTTAGCGGCGCAAATGAATTGTGCAGGAGCCTTAAAATATTTACCCGCAAACCAAAAAAGTTAATCCAAAGACTTTCATTTGCAGCTATAAGCAGCAAAAATAAAAAAACGATATTAGCAAAATTTTGATTGAACGTCCATACAGGGTATAATGAGAAATGTGTTGAAAAAGTCTACTCTTATGTGCTGACTACTAATTCATTGAAATCTTAGTATATTAGTACGCGCAATAGTTCTATAATCTACGCAACAATGCACAGCTTTCAACATGAGTTGTATGTGGAAATAAATCTACAGCACTTACACTTTCAAGTGTATAGCACTCACTTAGCAAAGCTATATCTCGCGCAAGTGTTGCAGGGTTACAAGAAATATAAACAATACGCTTAGGTTTTGCTGCAAGTAAGCTTTGCAAGACCTTTACATGCATGCCAGCACGCGGAGGATCTACTATAACAACATGAGGCTTTGGCCATGCCTTTTGATGACTATTTGTAGTGGACTTTTTCTTATGCATTAATTGCGTAGTGCGCTCTGCTGAACCAGACACATAATGGCAATGGCTAAACCCCAAATTTTCTGCATTTTTTTTCGCCATGACAATGGATTGTGTATTGCTTTCTACGCCATAAAGCTCTAAGGCTTTTTGGGCAAATCCAAGGCTTGGAGCTCCAACTCCGCAATATATATCCCAAATAATTTCAGTACCACTAAGAGCAGCCATATTTTGAACTAAAGCGCATAAATGTTCAGCAGCAGCAGTATTTACTTGAAAAAAAGCATCGTGAGTCAATTTATATTGAACATTTGCCAAGGTTTCGCATAGGTGCCGTTCCCCAAGCTGAGTGATACACTGTTCCCCTTGAGCATATAATGTAGTACTTGCACGTTCAGAATGTACAAAGCCTGTCACTCCAAGCTCTGAATTTAATAGATTTTGTCCAAGCTTAGATATGGTAAGTCTATTTTCGTCACCCGTTGGTGCTGTGATAATTTGCACATGGCAAGCAGATGCCATCTCTGGTTGCGTATAAGGTTTCCGTATAATAACATGCCGCCAAAGCCCATGCTTTGAATTAGTTAACTCATGATATTTATTGCTATTATGATAAGACTGCTCTGCACTAGTAGCTTTATCTAATTCTTCCCAAGGTGCTAAGCCAGTTTGCGTCATAAGCTCACACAGTTTATCAAGTACGGGTTGGCAGTCTTTGGGCATAAGCAAACATTGCGGCGTAGCAATAATCTTATGTGAGCCCTTAGACCGTAAGCCTAGTATTATACCCTTAATATCAGAAGCATAGCCTATGGCAAATTCCATTTTATTTCTATAATGCCATAAGTGGGGTGAGGGATGGATATTTTCAAATGGAATATGTTTTATTTTACCAATGCGTTGCAAAGCTTCTAATAGTATACTTTTTTTCCAAAAAATTTGTTTTTCATAAGGCATGCTTTGCAAAGTACAGCCACCACATTCTTGCGCATGTACACATGCTGAAACAACTTCATCCTGCGCTTGCTGTAAAACCTTAATACACACAGCCTCAGCAAAGCTTTTCTTCATTTGAACAATTTTTGCAAGAACTGTTTGCCCAGGCAAAGCACCTTGAACAAAAACAACTAGTTGGCGATGTGCATCAGTACAGACACGCCCAACAGCCTTGCCATCACATGTCAAGGAGGTAAGGCTTATTTCAACATTTTGTTCAATCATACCGTTAAAATACCACCACATGTAAAACTTAAAATTAACACTCTAAAATATAACCAATTTTTATTTATAGTTAACGGTTTATAAATTGTAATTTTTTTAATCCAACTACACGCTTTCTAAAATTATAAGTACCGTTTAGCATGGCAGTAATATCACTATTCATAAATATTTTAAATATTGCATTTTCATCAATAACTTGTAAATCAAAATCACCGCGATTCCAATCAACCCCTGCACTACGCCCTGCTCCCATCTGTAGTTCTGACTCCATTAAAACAGTATTAGGCGACGGCACATAAACAAGCTTTTTCTCTAAAGCTTCACGAAGCCTGCCCGTTGATAAAGCTAAAATATCCCCAAGAGCATGCAAATTTTTGCTTTCAGCTCTACCAAATATATCACGCACTAAAAATGTTGATGAGTCTACTCTTTCGGCTCTAATCCCTGCATTCATATACTGCTGTGGTTTACCATTTTCATCAAGAAATGATTTAAACTCCGACGAAATACTCAAATTACTACTACGCACACTGCTCTTAGTAACTAGCCCAAGCCAGCGCCAATTTTGGATACTAAAGTCAATACTACCGTCTATCCAAGGCCAATTACGCTTAACAATAGGTAAAGCATAGGCAAACCCTATATCTGCAAAACTCATCACACCAGGAAATTTTAAGTCAACATTCTCTAATTCAAGCTGTAAAGTACGAGCCTCATCATGCATACCACCCAAAAACCAGTTTAACTCCATATTCCCTTTGCCAAATCCATGCACATCACCTATGCGCGCAAAAGCACTCCCCACAAGACCTCGTGGTAAACCACTTGCTGTGAAATCAACATCACCAGTATTTGAGCTGCTACTTTTTAATGTACTTTGATTTTTATATTGTTCTGCACTGGCCTTATCTTTATAGGCTGTGGTACTTGGTGCTTTTAATGCATCTACTGCTTTTGCATTAATGTTCAAAAACACATCTGTCAAAGAGCCTGAAGGTGTTTGCAATTGGGGGCTGGTGATTTTAATGCGCATTTGCAAAGCATTATCTTTTGAAGAACTTGGGGGCAATCGAGTCGGCGTGATTACAGGGGGATTGGCACTATATTCATGCAATTTATGTATGGCACGCCATGCAGCTTTAATAGCTGTGCGCATATCCTTTGCGAGCAAGGAAGGATCATATGGAGAAGAAAAAAATCCAGGCAACTCACGTGCCCCCTGAATTTGCGGCAAAGGCTTTGTCCACCAAAGCAAATGCTCCCCACCCCGTGTTACAAAAGTATTAATATTCAAGCTGCCACTAATGGGATAAAGATTTAAGTCCACATCAAGTAAGTTTGCTAACATTGCAATATCTTGAATAGATATATTCAGCTGAGTGCCAAAACTTTGCAAAGGGTCAGTACCAAAGCTACCCTTTACACTTAAGTTAGGATTTTTGATAGGGCTTACAATATTTATATCACGGATAATAAAACGCTCTCCACCCCAATACACTTGCGCTGACGCAAGAGAAGCTCTAAGCTTAGATTTATCACCCACAAAAGTTCCGCCAAAACGGCTAACAAATTGTGCTTGCAAAGGCTTTTCAGGAGATGGTGGCCATGCTGGTATGCTTGCAAGCACACGAAAGCGTGACCAATGGCTGTTCATGCCCTTCATCACAATAGGTGCAACTAAAGTGTCACGCCACTGCACACGGAAATCCAAATTTCCAAAGTCATAGTCTAGTGAAAAAAGACCAAAAAACTTTTTTTCAGAAAAAAAATCTCGTGTTTTATCCCGCATTCTTGAAGCAATCGGACTACCTTGATTTTGCAGATCACGCATACTAAGCGTAACATCACCTGGCAAATCTTGAACAAATGGCAAAACCCATTGGCCGGAGCTTGTTTTTTCTGCAAATAATGTTGTGCGCAGTCTTGCCTGTGTGCTATTCAACTGTCCTTGAAAGCGTGCCGCAATAAACACATCGCGCCCTGATGGACCTAATTGAAAATTTGCAACTTCAAATTCACCAATATCAACAGCAAACCATTCGGGCATTAAGGATAAATCACCACTAGGACTTGGTTCATCCTCAACAGCCACAAGATAACGTGGAAACCGTGGCATACGCACGCCTAACAAAGTGCCAAGCTTTACACCAAGTGTTACCTTTTTTTCTAAAATCTGTTTGGCTTCAAGGAGGTTATCATTTACCTCAAAGTTTGAAGGTACTAAAACCATTGGTATAGTTTTTTTACTTTTTAAATCAATCTTAATGTCAGGCATATTTTGATTGCCTAAAGACTCTACCAATGTTCTGTCATCTGCTAAATCTTTTTCATAATCTTTGATTGTATAAATGCTATTTTCATCTTTACGATAATTAGCATCTTGTTTTTTCAAAGAACTTAAAGGATTAGCATCACGATACAAATACTCACTAACCTTGCCTGTGTTTTGATATTGCAACAAAGCAACTACCACACACACAATACTTTGCCAGTCTGGATGTACAGTGCCTTCATCAACATATAACCACGTACCAAACTTATCCATGAGTCGTAAGTTATATATCTTTATCTCACCATCCCAAAGTCCACTTAATAAACCAACATGAATACGCATGTCGTATGAAGCACCCATAGTATTAGCAGCCCATGTAACAAGCGAAGTAAGCTTTCGCTCCGCTATGGGTGAGGTTATATACAAAAGCCCACTTAATACTATTATCAAAGGAATTATTAGCACACTTGCAAGCCAAATAAATACTCGTTTGCATGGTGAGCACTGCACTTTAATTGACAAAGATTGACGCTCAGAATTTTCCATTTGCCGTGCTTCATCAGCAAATTTTTCCGCTAACTCATCTAATGAAAGTAAGCGTTTTTTATTCTTATGCTTTGCATCTTTGTGTGCAGTTATAATAATTTGTTCATTATTATTCATAAATATACCTTATCGCATTATAATATAATAATAATACAATTTTGTACAGCAAGGTATAGCACAAAAAAGCCGATTTTGAACAAACTTCAAAATCGGCTTCACCAAAAATTAAATTAATTTTTTAATAAAATTTATGCATTAAACTAAGCACATGATCCGCTACTGCTGCAACTTCCGCAAGCACTACCTGAACTGGCTAAAGGTTTTAGCGGATTTACTGCAAAGCCCATATAACCGAAATCGAGATTTACGCCCTCAATGCTTTCTAATAATTCTTTATTAACGCAAAAGGTAAAACCTTCAACATTAAATGTACTATCATCACCGTTTGGCTCATCCAGAGCCAAAGCTAAGCGTGGGCCGCTTCAACCACCTGGTGCTAGATATATACGAATGGAACCTTTTTCTTTACCAGCAAAATAAGCTTCAAGCTCTTTACGAGCAGCTTCTGATACATCAACCATATTTGGCCTCCTATTTGTGTTAAGTAACAACTAAGCATAGTACCTAGCTTTGTCAATGCTAAACAATGTAAACTGTCATTCTTTTACACGACATTGTTCCGATTTGTTTTTTTGATAATATTTCGTCGAATTGTGTTATACTGTGATTTTTTTATTTTGCAAAAAACGAGTTAGCAGTAGTGACCCCGCCTAACGGTTACGGCTTCGTCGGCCTTCGGGTAGGGCTCTTGATTTATCGGTCGCATTGACTACTGTCAACGCTCCATAAGACTCCGCACAATGAATTGTGCAGCAGTCTTGAATTGCTAAGAATTTTCATTTTATCAAACAAAAATACTTATAATTCCTGTATAGTTCACATTACTAAGGAATTTTTGCTACTTACACAATGCAACAAAAAGCAATCACTTACTTTAATGACGGCTGAAAAATCATGTAGCTATCTCTTTTAACCTTTTTAGGAGTCAATATGATTTCATCTGTAACGGCAATTTTATTTTTCTCAACTTGCTCTTTTTGCTTTATAGCTAATGAACCGTATTTTAAGCCGGATAATACTAACTTTTTATTGTAATCATAATCGTCTTTAGCTTGCAAATCTGGCCGATGTGCCATAATAGGTTCTTGTTTTTGCAATTCATCAAGTGGCATGTCATTAAAATAATCACTTACTGTAACAAAACGAGTACAGCCAACAGCGCGCAATATTGTAATGATAAGCTTTATATCATTAACGGTACGAACTTTTGTATCATGAAAAAGAAAAACACCGCGCATTTCCTCTGCAGTCATGGGGCGTTCTAATATATTTGGCATATTGCCATAATCTGGTCTACGCCTCCAATCATTGCTATCAACAGACCACATTAAAATTGACATATCAAACTTTTGCGCCAATGCTATAATATCACGATTATACTTACCATAAGGAGGGCGAAAAAACTTTGGCTTTGCTCCAAGTTTAAGCAAAATATCATGAGATTTTTTTATATCGTAGTAAGCCTCATCATGTGAAATCAAGCGTAAATTAGGATGAGCATAGCCATGACTTACCACCTCATGCCCCTCTTTCAACATTCGCTTAATTAACTCTGGACGTCGCTCAGCTTGCATGCCAAGCACAACAAATGTAGCCGGAGTTTTTTCTTCTTTTAAAGAATCTAAAAGTTGCCCAGTATAGTCAGATGGGCCATCATCAAAAGTTAAAGCACACATATTATATGATTGATGATCCATAATAGCATGCGCATCCCAAACTTTACTCAAAGCAAAGCTTGGGCAAATTAAAAGGCTGCCAATCCATGCGCTATACAAAAAGCATGCTCTAAAAAAATTCATAAATATTATTCATACATATAGCAATTTCATATAATTTTATATTAAAGTCAAATAAAAATTATGACGCCAGTTTAATGTTAAAACAAATGTATAGTTTTTCTTAAGGAAACGCTGATTAAATCAACAAGTAAAAAAACATATTGTGCGTTTCCTT